>JACRCR010000009.1 GCA_016218925.1 Deltaproteobacteria bacterium
GCCCACCAGGCCTGCCCGAGGATCGGCATCCAGAACAGTTGCTGCTTGATGAAGAAGCGCAGGAAAGGGATGTAGCCGGTAAGAATGCGCTGGAGCAGCAACACGTCGCACCAGGTCTGGTGGTTGCTGGTGACGATGTAGCGGCCGCGGGTGCTCAGCGCCGGATTGTCCAGCCCGCTGAACTCCCAGCGCGTGGGCAGCGTCAGCGCGAGGATGACCGCGTTCAGGCGAGTCCAGCACTCGGCAATCAGCAGCAGAACGCGCGTCCAGGCGCGGCGCCAGCCATCGGCCGGGATCGCAAACTTGACTGCGGCCACCGGCAGCAGCACCCCGCCGACCGCGAAAGTGTTCAGAACGACGAGCGACAGGGCCAGCAGGCCGAGAAGCGGCGCGGGGAGAATTCGATGCATCCGTTAGGTAGCCTTTGGGAGGCCGGACACTCGCGCCGAACGGCGTGTTACGCAAACGACGCTGTGGGATCCGCGCCGCGACAATTGCACGGGGAGGCTCACGAATGAGCCTCCCCGGCCCAGTCCGGTAAGGGGGGATTTACCGGTCCGGACGTGTGTTCCCGGAACGAGCCACCGGACGCCGTCCGCACTCGAACAAGAAACGCTCCTACTCCGCCCGACTCTCGCGGCCCCGAGGGAACCGCAACAACCCCTGCCACCAGAACCCGCGCAACGGCTCCTCAACCGCCGGTTCTCTACCGGGACAACTGCCCGTCACTAATATCGCCGCCGGTCCTAAGGCAAACGGCCGCCGCGCGGCAAGGTCCCGGGCCTGCCCCCAAGGCAGCCGACTAGGCGCGGCTGCGCAGCATCAGTTCGCGCGGGTCGGGCTCGAGATAGGTCTGGCATGCGACCGAATCGACAGAGTAGAGCTCGGCGTAGTGACGCAGCAGCGCAAGCGGTACCACCAGCGGAACCAGGGCCTTTCGATAGTCGTTGATCGTCGCCTCGAGATGCCGGCGCGGCCTGGGTTCGAGGACACCGCGCAACAGCCCCAAGATCTGCCGCAGAACGCTCGAATGGCGCCCGGGCGTGGCAGCCCTGGCAAGCGCAGCCATGAACAGCGTGCGGTATCCCTGCCTCACCTGTCCTCGCGCTGCTGTCGTGGAGCAGGCGACGCCGGCCAGCTCCTTCTCGGCAGCCGGCGCATGGGCGCGCACCAGCATCCTCTCGCGGGCATGAAACGCGGCCAGACCGCGCGTCGTCCAATGGCCGGAGAAGAAGTCCTCCACCCGCCTGTAGGCGAACACGCGCACGATGAAATTCTCGCGCAGCGCGGTGTCGGCCAGCCGGCCTTCCTCCTCGACCGGCAGCAGCGGCAGAGCGCGCATCAGTTCGTCCGCGAACAGTCCGCGGGCGGCGGTCCCCGCGACCCCACCGCCCTCGTGAATCGGTACCCTTGCCATCCCGCAAGAGGGCGATCCGCCCTTCAGCACGTAGCCCGACAGCCCCAAGGCTGCCAGAGCCGCGACGCGGCGCCGCGCGTACCGCCTCATACGCTCGGTGTGGTCGTCGCCGCTGGTGACGCCCACCATGCGGATGCTCTTACCCTCGCGCAGCAACCCGACCGGCTCGCGCGGAGTGCCCATGCCTATCTCGACCTCGGGACACACCGCTACGAAGCTGAGGTAGCTGCCCAGCACGTCGGTCAGGTAGCGGTCGTGCTTGTGCTTGCCGTCGTAGCGGACGCGTTCGCCGAGCAGGCAGGAGGAGACCCCGACGCGGATCTGGCGGTCGTCGGAGGCTGCGTCGCTGGATCGCCGCGGTTCTCTCATCTCGCCGGCTCGCGCTGCGAGCCAGGCGGGATTCTTAGCCCGGGACGGGGGCAGAGTCAGCGGCGCGGAGGGGTGAAGCGCAGAAGGAGCCGTGGCCTCAGGCCAAGCTGGCCAGCCAAGTCCGACCGCGCCTGCCAAGCCTTCGGAGCCTTGCGCCCAGGATGTTCGCGATCGTTACCAGATACGGAACTACCAGGGCCTGCGTCGACATCGTCGTGACCGGCTCGGTTACAGGCCGCACATGAGGGTGCTTCGGCCGATGCTCATCGCATCGCGCCGGGAGGCTTGCGAAACAGCAGCGTCGGCGGCTGCCCGGCGGACGGACCCGTTTCCTTGCGCAGCGCCAGCGCCGCGCCGCAGGCGATCAGGAACACGATGAGAGAAAACGCGATCGCCGCACCGAGCAACGGCGGCAGGTTCATCAGCACTCTGGCCACGACCACCAGTACCATGGCGGCGCTGAGCAACCCGAACGCGAACATCCCGAGAATCGCCAGGGTGTCGGACTGGCCGCTGGCGTTTGATCTATTCGTCTGCCGTTCGGCTTGCTGCATGCTGATTCCCCCCGGGTCTCTGGCAATGCCCGACCAGCCAATCTCTCACCGGTCGGCCGTTCTGTTCGGGCCTCGCGAGCTGCTACGCGCTGGCGCGCACAGGTCGCAGTCGAGACGTGGCGCACTCGAGCGCCGCGAACCTACCACGGGATGGAACCATCGGGGGTGACCCCCGTCACTCCCGCAGAATTTTCTTCACCATTGGCTGTGCTCTTCGCTCACCACGGCACCGGCAGCCACGCAGCACAGGCAATGCTTCGGATCTCGACATTCTCGGCCAGCGAGCGGCCAGGCGCGCGGCTGTAGGAAGTGTCACAGGTCAGCCACTCCAACGCCCCGCGGCCGTACAGGCCGAGGCCTGCGCCCCACGAACCATCGGTGCCGACTCCGGTTACACCGAAGAACCCCACGTAGCGCGACAGGGGGTTCCAGTGGTCCGGCACCAGCAGGGCGTCGACGCCGGCGAAGAAATCCGTACGGTTGTCGACTCCCTCTCCCGGGCTCGAGATGCTGGTTACTCGCAGATCCGCCGAAACTTTGATCTCGCCGCGATAGCGAGACCACGCGTTGTCGGCGGCGGCGAGGCCGAGCGGTATGAACGGGCGGACGCTGGTCCCCACGCGCCCGAACCACAGATTGCTGGTCTGGTGCAGCCTCAGTGCCGCACCGGTGGTCGGATCGAACTGCGTCGTGTCGGAGTCGTTCTCGACCCCGTTCAGATAGGCTCCCAGGCGCAGCCAGTCCCTCCGGCCGGTCTCCCACAGAACTCCTGCGCTCAGGTTGTAGGCGACGTTCTCGTTGGACCGGGCAATCGGTACCGTCCCGACGTTCGGAATGTCGGCGGTCAGTTCCAGCGAGTCCGTAGCCACCGGAATATAGCCGATGATGCCGATCGACAGACCCTTGATCGACGCTGCCCGCTCCAAGTCTACCGCGACCGACAGGCTCAGCCGCGTCGTCTCCAGGTCCAGCTCGGTACCGGCAGGCGCCACCGGAGCGCCGTCCAGAGCCGCGCTCGCGTAGTTGAATTGAACCACGATCGGGACCCAGGCCAGCGCGGCGGAGCCCGAACCGATGGTCCCTTCCACATCGCCGGCATTGACGCCGAACCATCCCCCGCTCACCAGTCCGATCGGCTTGCCACCCTCCCAATAGTCGAAGATCTCCACCAGGGTGGCCGCATTGGACTGTCCCCACTCATGGGCAACCCACGCCTGGCGCGCATTGCAGTCCGCGTAGAGGCAGAACTCGGATTTGAGTGCGAGGTCGGCGCCGAGGCCGGCCCTGGCCTCGGTGGCTAGCAAGCCCGCGACGAGCGCGAAGGCGAGGACCCGCAGACCGTCAACGCTCGACATGGTTGCCCCACGCTGCGCCGGACCCGCAAAGAACGCGCTTCCTGGTTCGAAGCCGTTCGTGTTCGCCGCGGTTACGACCAGCGGCCCGGCACAGGCTGACGCCCCATAGCGGGGAACCGCCGCGGGTAGAAATCGAGGCCGAGGCTCAAGCTCCGGCCTTGTGCCTGACGATCGCGCCTTCGACCATATAGATGACGTCTTCGGCGATGTTGGTGGCGTGATCGGCGATGCGTTCGAGGTAACGCGACACCGACAAGAAGTGGGTCAGCACGGCGAACTCGTCGGGGTGCTCACGCACCGCATCCTCGACCCTCCGGAACGTCTCGCGGTGCATCGCGTCGGCTTCGTCGTCGGCGGCGCACACGCGGCGAGCGGCCAGCGGATCGACGTTGACCAGCGCGTCGAGGGCTCCCGACAGCATCGAACGAACATGGCGCGCGAACGCGCCGACATCGAGCGGCTTGATCGACGGCACCGGGACCGAAGCCAGGAATACCGCCCTCTCGGCGATGTTTACCGCAAGGTCGCCGATGCGCTCGAGGTCGCTGTTCAGCCGCAGGCAGGCGACGATGAAACGCAGGTCCTGCGCGACTGGCTGGTACAGCGCGAGCATCTTGAGGCATTCCTCTTCGACGTCCACTTCCATCGCATCGACCTGCGAGTCGGCGTCGATGATCTGCTGTCCCGCCACCGCGTCGCGTTCGTTGATGGCGGTGACGCTTCTGGCCACGGCTTCCTCGACGAACGCCGCCAGGCCGAGGATCTTGCGTTTGAGCTTGTCGATCTCGTGTTCGAGGTGCTTTGCCAATGGTGGTCTCTCTCCCTACGACGACGGCCGGCGACCCGCAGTCACGCGGTACGAACTCGCGCCGATCACCCGAAGCGCCCCGAAACGTAGGCCTCGGTGGCCTTCAGGTGCGGGCGGCTGAACATCTCGTAGGTACCGCCGTATTCGATCAGGCTCCCCAGGTACATGAAGGCAGTGAAGTCGCTGGTGCGGGAGGCCTGCTGCATGTTGTGGGTCACGATCAGGATGGTGTACTCGCCCTCGAGTTCTTCGATCAGGTCTTCGATGCGCCCGGTCGCGATCGGGTCCAGCGCCGAACACGGTTCGTCCATCAGCAGCACTTCGGGGTCGGCCGCGATCGCACGCGCGATGCAGAGGCGCTGCTGCTGTCCTCCGGAAAGACCCAGCGCGCTGGTGTGGAGACGGTCCTTGGCCTCTTCCCACAGCGCCGCGCCGCGCAGGCTGCGTTCGCATACCTCGTCGAGAACGCGGCGGTCCCGCTCGCCGTCGATGCGCAGCGGATAGACGATGTTCTCGTAGATGCTCATCGGGAACGGGTTTGGTTTTTGGAACACCATCCCCATACGCTTGCGAAGCTCGATGACGTCGACCGACGCATCGTAGATCGATGCCCCCGACAGGCGCATGTCGCCGCGAATGCTTACCCCCTCGACCAGGTCGTTCAGGCGGTTGACCGAGCGCAGCAGCGTCGACTTGCCGCAGCCCGAGGGCCCGATCAACGAGGTGACCTTGCCGCGCGGGATGATCATCGAAACGTCGTAGAGAGCCTGGCTGGAGCCGTACCAGAGAGAGAAATTGTCGATGGCGACCGCGGCTTCCTCGCCAGCCAGCGCGGCGTGGGTCTCGGTGGCAACGCGCTCGCCGCGCGCAGCGGCCGCCAGCGTATCGGCGGCCGAGCCCGGCTCGCGCGCAACTGCGTCGGTGGACGCCTCGGATGCGGCTGCGTCGCTCATGGTTTCCAGCCCGCTTGATAGCATGTTCGTACTCGCCGTCGCCATCGTCGCCTCGTCAGAACTGGCTCGTCATGAAACGCCGGCGCAATCTTCCGCGCAACCACACCGCGGCGAGGTTCAGCGTCGCGATGATCGCGATCAACAACAGCGTAGTCGTGAACACCATCGGCTTGGCCGCCTCGCTGTTCTGGCTCTGGAAGCCGAGATCGTAGATGTGGAACCCGAGGTGCATGAAACTGCGCTCAGGGTGGAAGTACGGCGCGTAGGAATCCAGCGGCAGCGCCGGGGCCAGCTTGACCGCGCCCACGAGCATCAGCGGAGCGACTTCGCCGGCGCCGCGTGCGATCGCCAGGATCATCCCGGTCATGATCCCGGGCAGCGCCCGCGGGAGCACGATGCGCCGGATCGTCTGCCACTTCGAGGCCCCGCACGCATAAGAACCCTCGCGCATCGAACTCGGCACCGCGGCCAGCGCCTCCTCGGTTGCGACGATGACGACTGGAAGCGTCAGCAGCGCAAGCGTCAACGAC
>JACRCR010000077.1 GCA_016218925.1 Deltaproteobacteria bacterium
CTGGACCTCTCGCCCCATCGCGCGAAGCGTGCGCTGCAGCACCGCGCGCAGCAGCCCGTTCTTGCCGCCGAAATAGTGATGGATCAGACCGAACGAAACTCCGGCTTCGCGGCCGAGTTCAGCCAGGCCGAAACCGTCGGGACCCTTGCGCTCGAGCAGCGCCTCGGCCGCATCGAGGATATCCGCGATGGTCTGTTCGCGGTTACGCCGGCGCGCGGGGCGCGCACCGCCATCGGCTCGCGCCCCGCGATCGGCGTTCGTCGGTTTGGCCACCGGGATGCGGCTCGCCGCGCTGTCTAGCGGAGAACCACGCGCGCGTTCTTCACGACGGAGAGGCCGCGTTCCTTCACCTTGGCCTCGCACAAGATCGCGGTGTCGGATTCCTTCCACATCTGAACGACGATGGTCTCGCCGGGCATCACTGGCGCCGAGAAGCGTACCTTGATCGAGCTGAAGCGCGTCGGATCGCCGCCGCAATACTCGTCGATGACGCCGCGCCCGACGTTTCCGAAGGTGCACAGACCGTGAAGGATGGGACGCTCGAAGCCGCCCATCGCGGCAAACTGCGGATCGATGTGCAGCGGGTTATAGTCGCCACTGAGCCGGTACAGGATCGCCTGGTGCGGCATCGTCGGGTACTCGCGCACGGCGTCGGGCTCGCGACTCGGGGCGTCGTTGCCGGGGGGAGGACCAGAGGGGCCGCCGAAGCCGCCTTCACCGCGCACGAAGACGCCGAACTCGTTCTTGAAGAGGTCCTGTCCGCCTTTCACTTTGGTGATTGCTTCGAGGGTTACCAAGGCGCCCTTGCCCTTGTCGTAGACGCCGGTGACTCTGGCGGTTGTTACGGTGTCGGCACGCGTCGGTATCTCCTTGCAGAGGACCTCCGTGTACTGCTCGCCGTGCAGGATCATCATCGGATTGATGTCGAAGCCGGGCACCGACATCACGCCGGTCAGAGCCGGGAACGCGGGAACTACGCCGTAGGTCGGGATAACCTTGAGCCCGCCCTCGTAGGTGTAGCGCAGCACGCCCTCACTGGTCGGAACTTCGCCGACTCCCACTCCGAGCCCGAGCGCGTACAGGATGATGTCGCGCTCTCTCCACTCGAAGGGCATTTCCGCAAGCTGCTGGCCAAGGACTTTCTGGACATCGATGGGCATGGGTACGGCTCCTGGACGATAGAGTTGGAAGTGATTGCTGCACGCTGCGGCTGCCGGCAGAAGATTGCGTGCGGAGGCGAAGCGGCATCGCTTCGCCTCCGCACGGCTTCATGTTCAGCCCAGGCAGTGCGCGAGCGTCGCCTGCGTCGATTCTCCGATCGAGCGCAGGACCTTGGCGTCGGTCATGTCGTTGATCTGCTTCCAAGCCGCAGCGACGGCTTCGACGTTGATCTGCTCGGGGGTCATCGCGAGGCCCTTGGAGCGCAGCCACTCCAGGCGCGCCACCGCGCCGGCGCCCACTTCGTAGACCTCGCCGTTGACGTCGATGTTCTCCGAGCACAGGTACACGACCAGCGGAGAGACGCACTCGGGCTGCAGCTTCTCGAGGATGTTCGGCGGCATCAGCGACTCGGTCATGCGGCTGGCCGCTACCGGCGCGATGGTATTGACGCGAATGTTGTACTTCTCGCCTTCGAGCGCGAGCGTCTGGGCAAGACCGATCAGTCCCATCTTGGCGGCTGCGTAGTTGGTCTGTCCGAAATTGCCGTAGATGCCCGACGCCGAGGAGGTGATCACAACCCGCCCGTACTTTTGCTCGCGCATCAGCGGCCACGCGGCCTTGGTGCAGTAGTAGGTGCCTTTGACGTGGACCGCGAACACGATGTCCCAGTCCGCGTCGGTCATGTTGACGAAAGACTTGTCGCGCAAGATCCCGGCGTTGTTCACCAGGATGTCGATGCGACCGAACGCGTCGATCGCGCTCTTTACGATGCCGGCCGCGCCCGCCTCGGTCGATACCGAGTCGTAGTTGGCGACCGCCTTGCCGCCGGCCGCCTTGATCTCGGCGACGACCTTGTCGGCCATCTCCGAGCCCTTGCCGCTGCCGTCGAACTTGCCGCCGAGGTCGTTGACCACGACGTTGGCGCCATGTTTTGCGAAGAGGAGTGCGTGAGTGCGGCCAAGGCCGCCACCCGCGCCGGTGATGACCGCAGTACGGCCGTTTAGCCCAAAGGGATCGTTCGCCATGGTCTTGTTTCCTCCGAATAAAGTAGAGTGCGAGAACCATATGCAGGGTCTTGCAAATAGTAAAATTGCGTGGGAAGAGTTCGCCCCATGGATTTCGGATTCAGTGCAGATCAAGAGCAACTCAGGGCGCAGGTGCGCCGGTTTCTTGACAGCGAATGTCCGATGGATCGGGTGCGGCAGATCATGGCCGCCAAGGAACCGCACGACCGCGGCCTGTGGAGCAAGATCGCCGAGCTCGGCTGGCCGGCCCTGACCATCGCGGAGCCCTATGGAGGTCTCGGACTTGCGTGGGAAGACCTGGTGGTGATCGCCGAAGAGATGGGCCGCAGCCTGTTTCCGTCTCCGTTGCTGGCCGGTGCGGTCGCGGCACGCGTGATCGCGCAGATGGGCAGCGAAGGTCAGCAGGCGCGGTGGTTGCCGCAGGCCGCGTCCGGCGATTTGATCGCCACGCTTGCGGTTCTGGAGGAGAGCGACGACTTGTCCGCGGCCGGCGTGCAACTGGTCGCCGAAACCAACGGTGAACAGGTCCTGCTCAGCGGCCGCAAGATGTTCGTCGCTCACGCACAGGCCGCCGATCTGTTGCTGGTTGCTGCGCGCGAGCACGGCGGCGTGAGCCTCTTCGCCGTACCGGCGCACGCGGCGGGCGTGACCGTGACGCCGCTGCGGCTGATAGACCGCAGTCAGCGCGCCGCGATGGTCGCGCTCGAGGCGGTGGCGGTGGACCACGCGGATCGCATCGGCGCGCCCGGCGCCGCCTGGCCGGATCTAGCCGGGGCAATGGACGCCGGCACCGTCGCGCTGGCGGCCGAGATGGTCGGCGCGGCCGATGCGGCGCTCAGACTGGCGGTCGAATACGCCAAAGTGCGCAAGCAGTTCGGCCAGCCCATCGGCAGATTCCAGGGCGTCAAGCACCGCCTCGCCGAGATTCTGGTCGATATCGAATCCTCTCGCTCGCTCGTCTACTTTGCCTCGTGGGCCGTCGACCATCAGCAGGACCCTCGCGCCGCGGTATCGATGGCGAAAGCCTATGCGTCGCAGGCTCTGGATCGCGCCGGCGAAGAAGGCATCCAGGTCCACGGCGCAATCGGCTTTACCTGGGAGTGCGACGCGCACCTGTACTACAAGCACGGGCGCTACTGCCGAAATCTCGGGGGTTCCCCCGAGTATCACCACGAGCGTCTGCTCGTCGCGCAGGGGCTGTGAAATGGATTTTTCGTTCTCCGAGCGTGAGGAAGCGTTCCGCCGCGAGGTTCGCGAATTTC
This sequence comes from Deltaproteobacteria bacterium, assembly GCA_016218925.1. Classification (GTDB taxonomy): domain Bacteria; phylum Desulfobacterota; class Binatia; order UBA1149; family CAITLU01; genus CAITLU01. The sequence goes on from JACRCR010000077.1 coordinate 3,449, forward strand.
TCGCCGCCAACAATCCCAACCGCGGAGGCGGTGCAGCGGCGCGTGGTGAGGGTGAAGACGATCTCGAGTCGGCGATGGACCGGCTTCCCAAACTGCTCGCCTGGAATCAGGCGCTCGTCGAGAAGGGCTGGGTGGGCTTTCACTGGCCCAGAGAAGTGGGCGGCGGCGGCGGCGGACTCATCGAGCAGATGATCCTGAAACAGGAGAGCGGCAAGGCCCGCGCGCCGATGCTCGGTCTTTCGTACATGGGCCTGGCTTGGGTCGGCCCTGGCATCATCAAGTACGGCACTGAGCAACAGAAGCGACGCTTCATTCCGGCCATCCTCGAGGCGCGCGAGCATTGGTGCACCGGTTACTCCGAGCCTGGGTCGGGATCCGACCTCGCATCGCTGCGTTGCAGCGCCGTGCGCGATGGCGACCACTACGTGATCAGCGGACAGAAGACCTGGACTTCGCTGGCAATGTGGTCGCAGTGGATGATCCTGCTGGTGCGCACCGATCCGGCCGCGCCCAAGCATCGTGGAATCACCTGCCTCCTGGTCCCGATGGACGCTGCGGGCGTCGAAGTGCGACCCATCAAGGCGATGAACGGCGAGACGCCCTTTGCCGAGGTCTTCTTCAACGACGTACGCGTGCCGGTGGAGAATCGTCTGGGCGCCGAGGGGCAGGGATGGGACGTCACCAAGCACGCGCTGGCGAACGAGCGCAGTTCGATCGCCGAAGTGACGGCGATGGTGAATCATCTCGACGACCTCGAACGTCTCGCGAAGAAGTGCAAGAGCAACGGTCGCGCGGCCATCGAGGATCCACTGGTACGCCAGCGGCTCGCACGCATGAAGACGATGGTCGAGGCGATGCGTCTGACCGGACTTCGGTTTCTCACCAAGCAACTGCGCGGAGACGAGATCGGCGCCGAGACGTCGGTCAATAAGCTCTTGAGGGCCGAACTCGAGGTCGAGATCGGGCGTCTGGCGCTCGACATCGAAGGTCGCTACGGAGCGCTGGTCAAAGGCTCACCGGGGGCCATCGATAACGGCAAGTGGCAGAGGCAGGCGCTGACGTGGCCGTCCTACGTGATCGGCGGCGGGACCCCGAACATTCAGAGGAACGTCATCGCCGAGCGCCTGCTCGGGCTTCCGCACGACGTCTGACCGGCGCCGGAGAACGTAGTTGTCGCAATCTGCGCCGAGCGCCATTCGCCAATCCTGGTCTTTTCGCAACCGCGGCCTGCTCGGCGCGTTGCTGCTGGTGCCGGCGGCGGTCGCAGTGCTGTTCAGCGACCCGTTCGTTTCCGAGGGCTCGGTGGCGGGTTTCGCGATGGACCTGGCCGGCTGGATTTGTTTCCTGCTCTACGTGACGTTCAGACTGTGGGCGACACTCTACATCGGCGGCAAGAAGGACGCCGAGTTGCAGACGCGCGGGCCGTACGCGATGACGCGCAACCCGCTCTATTTCGGCAGTCTGTGCTACGCCTTGTCGGCAGCATTTCTTCTCAAGAGCCCTTTTCTGCTGCTGATGATCCTGGTGCTCGGTGCGATCTATTCCGGTGCGGTGATCAAAGCCGAAGAGGTTCTGCTCGAGGGCAAGTTCGGAGAGGAATTCACACGCTGGTCGCGGGTGACCCCGCGCATCATTCCTTCCGCGGCGCTGCTGCGCTCGGAGCAATCGGTGGAGGTCAGTTTGCGCGCCTTGCGTAAGGAGGCACTGCGGCTGTGGGGCGCCGCGCTGCTCCCGTTCCTCGCCGAAGTGATCTCGCATCTGCGTGCGACCCCGTGGTGGCCGCACCTCAGCTGGTTGCCGATTTCCTGACAGAGGCTTTGCATTGCCGGCGCGGCGCGACCCGAACGCCGCAAGTATCGAGGAGGACACAATGGGAAACGCATACATCATCGACGCGGTCCGTACTCCCAGAGGCAAGGGCAAGCAGACCGGTGCGCTGGCCGGCTTGCACCCTCACCAACTGCTCGGCACCTGCCTGAAGGCGCTGGCCAACCGCAACACGTTCGACCCCGCGGATGTCGAGGACCTGGTTGCCGGCTGCGTCACGCCGGTCGGAGAGCAGGGCGGTGTAGTCTCGCGCTTCGCGGTGCTGGACGCGGGCTGGCCCACGCAAGTGACCGGAGTTCAGATCAGCCGCTACTGCGGTTCGGGGCAGCAGGCGGTCAACTTCGGCGTGATGGGCGTGGCCGCGGGCTTCCAGGAACTGGTCGTGGCCGGCGGCGTCGAGCACATGTCGCGTGTTCAGATGGGCTCGGACAAGTCGGGCCTGGATGCGCACAACCGTCACCTGCGCGATCAGCACCCGCTGGTTCCGCAGGGCATCTCGGCCGACCTGATCGCAGCGCGTGAAGGCTTCACGCGCGAGGACTGCGATCGCTTCGCACTACGCAGTCAGCAGAATTGTAAACGCGCGGTGGAAGAAGGCAGGTTGGACAAGAGTCTTCTCCCGGTGCGCGACTACGACGGCAACCTGGTGCTCGATCGCGACGAGTTTCCGCGTCCGCAGACTACACTCGAAGGTCTCGCTTCACTCGAGCCCTCGTTCGCCGCGATGGGGCCGTACGTGCAGAAGGGAGACACGCTCTCGTTCGACGACAAGGCCATGAAGGTCTACCCCGAGGTGAAGGCGATCGCCCACGTGCATACCGCCGGCAACTCCAGCGGTATCGTCGACGGCGCCGCCGCGGTGCTGATTTCCTCCAAGGCCTATGCCGACGAGCACGGTCTGAGGCCGCGCGCCAAGGTGCTGTCGATGGCGACGATGGGCGACGAGCCCGTCATCATGCTCACCGCCCCGGCACCGGCTTCCGAGCGCGCGTTGGCCAAGGCCGGGATGACGTGGAAGGACATCGATCTGGTCGAGGTCAACGAAGCCTTCGCGGCGGTGGTGCTCAAGTTCATCAAGGCCACCGGGGTCGATCCCGACATCATCAACGTCAACGGCGGCGCGATCGCGCTGGGTCATCCGCTCGGGGCGACCGGGGCGATGCTGATCGGCACCGCCATCGACGAGATGGAGCGGAGTGACAAGACGACCGCGCTGGTGACGATGTGCATCGGCGGCGGGATGGGCATCGCCACCATCCTGGAGCGCTGCTGAGGCTCGCCGTGCCGGGAGCCCGACCCGAGCCTCCCGGGTCAGATCGTGCGGACGAAATAGCCGGCGCGCGGGAAGTGCACCGCGACGCGACCGACCTGCTCGTCGCGTCGCTCGATGACCATCTCGTGAGGCCGCAGCGCCACCAGGCGACCGGTGAAGACGCTCTGCGGGAGATCGTCGGAAGCGACCGCGACGGCGGTTCCGAGCGCCAGCCCGGTCGGATCGCCGGGGTCGACGCTCTGATCGAAGTCGGTCGGTTCGCTGCTGCGCGCGACCTGCATCGCTTCTTCCCCGCTCATCGGCTGCGGCCGGCCGCAGCCCATCGCTTCGAGGTCGTGCATCCACTGCGCCAGCTTCGGCTTCGAGTAGATGGTTTCGCGCGCGGTCGAGTCGCCGCGCGCGAACCACAGCGTGTGGTAGACGGCCGCGTCCGCCACGCTGAACTCGGCGCCGAGCACGTGGGCGTGGCGCGTCAGGGTCTGTTCGAGCATCGCACACGCCGAGTGCAGCACGCCGCGGGCCGCCGGCAGCGCAGCGCGCAGGGCGTCGAGGCTGAGCTGGGGGAACATCGCGCGGCGGTCTTCGAAGAGTTCGGGAGGGATGACGTCGGCGAGCGCCGTGAAGACCAGCGGTACGGTGGCCGGGAACAGCAGCTTGTCCGCCCACAGCGCGGTCGCCTCGGCGGCGACGGCATTGCCCTGCGGGTAGATCGAGGGTTGCGGCGCGGCGGCGTCGAGCTTGCGCGCGATCAGGGCACTGTCGCAGTAGATGTCGGCGCCGATCTGCAGCACCGGGATGCGCCGGTATCCGCCCGTAAGAGGCGTCAGGTGAGGTTTCGGCATCCAGGCTGGTTGCTCGACTTCGCGGTAGGCGATGTCCTTGTGGGCGAGGATCTTGCGGATCTTCTCGGAGAACGGTGACATCGCATATTGGTGGAAGATGATCTCGCTCATGGGGGGCTCTCCTAACTCAGCGCCAGACTTCAGCCAAAGGCCTCGCGCGGCTCGCGACGGTTCCATCGCGCCCGCGCCTGGTGTTTATGTCGAAGTCGCAGCCCGCCAGGCCGGAGGTAGCCGGCATGATCGGGCCGAAGGAGACAGTCGCATGCGCATGGGTATTGTCGTCGGGGGACAGCGCGAAACGCTCGAGCAAGCGGTTGCCGCTATCGTCGCCGCCGAAGAGGATGGGTTCGATACCGCCTGGCGGCCCCACGTCATGGGGCTCGACTGCCTGACGGTGCTGGCCCTGGCCGGGCAGCGGACCCATCGGATCGAGCTGGGCAGCGCGGTGGTTCCTACCTACCCGCGTCACCCGCACGCCCTGGCCCAGCAGGCGGCTACCGTCCACGGCGCCACCGGCGGCCGCTTCGCGCTGGGCATCGGACGCAGTCACCAACTCGTGATCGAGAATATGTTCGGGCTCGAGTACGCGAGCGGTGCGGCGCACATGCGCGAATACGTGACGATCCTGCGGGCACTGCTCGACGAAGGCAGCTGCAATGTGGACGGTAAGCTGTACCGTGTCCACGCCCCGCTCGACACCCGTGAGGGCAAGGGCTTGCCGATCCTCATCGGAGCGCTGATGCCGAAGATGCTCGAACTCTGTGGCCGCCTCTGCGAGGGAACTCTCACGTGGATGTCGGGGCCGCGCTACATCGAAGCCACCATCGTCCCGCAGCTTCTCGCGGCATCGCGGGCGGCAGCGCGCGCGATGCCGAGGGTCGTCGCCTCGCTGCCGGTGTGCGTCACCGACGACGCTGCGGCCGCCCGCCAGTTCGCCGCCAAGCATCTGGTGGTCTATGGCCAGCTCCCCGTCTACCGTGCCTGCCTGGATGCAGAGGGCGCCGCCGGTCCAGCCGACATCGCGCTGATCGGCACGGAGAAGGAAGTCGAAGCTGGAATCCGTCGCGTCGCAGCGGCCGGCGCCAGCGACTTCTACGCCGGGGTGTTTCCCGACGGTATCGCAGGTTCGGATTCGGTGGCGCGTTCGCGTGCGCTGCTGAAGAGTCTTTGCGGGGGGGTGTGAAAGTGCCGATCGACTACATCGTGCGTACCCGGGAACTCTACGAGCCGCTGCCCCCGTATCGCTGGACCGACAACCGCGGACTGCCGATCCCGTGGACTCCGCTCGCGAAACCGCTCGCGGAGTGTCGCGTCGCGCTCGGTGCCTCTGGCGGTATCTACGTGGATGGGCAGCAGCCGTTCCATTTCAAGGACGACACCTCGTTGCGAGCGGTTGCGTCGGACGTGGACGTAGCGCGCCTGCGCGTTGCGCACTTCGGCTATCCGACCGCCGACGCGGCCAGCGATCCCAACTGCGTGTTCCCGCTCGAGCGCCTGCGCGAGATGGTTGCCGACGGTACGATCGGCGAACTCGCGCCCACCGCGCTGACGTTCATGGGCGGCATCTACTCGCAGCGGCGCGTGCTGCGGGAACTCATCCCGCCGATCATCGAGCGACTCCGAGCCGAGCGAGTCGAACTGTTCTATCTGGTGCCGGCTTGACCAGTGTGTCACCAGACCGTCGGTCTGGTCGCCAGAGCGGCTGAAGAGGCAGGCATCCCGACGCTGGTGATGTCGGTGGGTCGCGACATCACGCAGGCCGTGCGCCCGCCGCGAGCGGTGTTCGTCGACTATCCGATGGGCAACGAAACCGGGCGTCCCGGTCTCGTCGGCGAGCAGCGCGCGATCGTCCGCGGCGCGTTCGCGGCGCTGGCTCGGATGACCGAGCCGGGCGCGATCGTCGACCTCGGCATGACGCTGGTCGCACAGGCGCCCGACGGGCGCGACTGGCACGAGTGGGTATACACGAAGGACTTCCGCAGTCTCTCCATGCACACGCGCGAGGGGTAAGAACGCGCCGCGGGTTGCTCAGCGCGGTAGTAGTTCGCGCACGACGATGAAGTAGCTGTTCATCTCACGGCCGCCGCGCACCGCGGACCCGATGAATACGTCGGCGGCGACGCGGCGCATGTAATCGAGCATATTGTCGTAGACGAAGCGCGACACGCCTGCGTGGTTGGAGCGGATCTCCGGCCACGCCGGCAATTTGGCGGCCGGGAGCTGCGTGTAGTCGAACGCGGCTCCACCGAGCGCCGCGCCCGGCGTGTCGTGCAGGACGTAGTAGCCGGGGCCGACCACGCCGCGGACGCGTGTTTCGTTGTAGCCCCAGGCCACGTCGCCGGCTTCGGGCTGCTCGGGCCGGAAACAGATCTTCTGGAACTCGCTGAAGGCCGGCAGCGAGTTCTTGCCGTGGAAGATCACCGGGCGCAGGCGTGGGTAGTCGGCAGGGACCAGATCCGAAACCGCGACGCGAGGCGCACTCACGGTAGCTCGCCAGAGGGCTCCCTGAAGGGTGGTCCCGGCCAGCGCTCGCACTGCCGCGATCCTGTCGGTGAGAGCGAGTGCGTCGAGCAATGCAGAGATTTGCTGTGGGTCGGGGGCCGCGCCAGCCAGTAGCGTCTTGAGACTCTCGCCGGGGTGTGCCATCAAGCGTTCTCCTGGCGGCGGGCAACGGCGCAGGGCGCCGTTGCAGCAATTTCGGCAGCTCTACGGACCGCGCGCCGGGCGGATCATAGCAGCGGACCGGTCTTGGGCAACGCGTTGACCGGCTGATCGAGCGACCGCGGCAGGGGCGAGGAGAAATTGTGCTCGGCAAGACCTCGACGAAGATCCTGATGCACGCCATCGCGGTCATGCGACCGCGCGGCGGTTTCTTCGACGCCGAGATAGACGGCGATGTGGCCCGCTCGATCCTCAGCTTTCTCGAGTATCTTCCGGCGCCCACCCGGCTGACCTTTCCGCTCGGTCTGCGGCTGGTCGAGTACGGACCTTTCCTGTTTCGAGAAGGGCTGCGGCGTTTCACCTCTATGGATGACGAAACCGCGACCCGCTACATCCACCACTGGGAGCGGGCCGGCGGCGCGCCGGCGATGCTGTACCAGGGCGTGCGCGCACTGGTGCTGGTGTGTTTCTACCAGCATCCGAAGATTCTCGAAGCCATGGAAGTGGATTGGCAGGGCCGTGCCGACGAGCGCGTCGCCTACCGGGCGGCGGTGCTGAGAGCACGCGTGAAGCCGGCCAAGGCAGCCGCCGGCGCTGCAGCGACGACCCAGGCGCCGGCGAAAACCGAAGCCGCCTCCAGCGAAGCCGTCGCCACAGCCGACGTGGCCGCGACGACCGAGGCTGCCGCGGCCGACGATGCCGCGGGACAGTCGCACGCCGGCGCCGATGCGAGCAGCGGCGGGGAGGGGTGATGAGGAAGCGCGCGACGCCCGGGGCCCCGCAACTTGCAGCGCGTCCCCCCGAATACGATCTCGAATATCCCAACGTCGAAGACGGCCGCAGCCTGGGACGTCACCCGCGAGGCCGGCACGAATTCGGCGCCGATGTCGTGGTTGTCGGAAGTGGTGCCGGCGGGGCGCCGGCGGCGCGCGCTCTGCGCGATGCCGGTTTCGATGTTCTGCTGCTCGAGGAGGGTGGCCTGCATCTGACCGAGAGCTTTCGCACCGACCCGATCACTTCGCTTCAGCGTCTGTACCGCGACGCCGGAACCAGCTCGATCCTGGGCCGCCCGCCCATCATGTTCGCCGAGGGGCGCTGCGTCGGCGGCTCCACGGTGATCAACGGAGGGATGTCCTGGCGCACTCCCGAACACGCGCTAGACCACTGGAGCCGCGAACTCGGGCTCGAGGCTACCGATTCCAAGTCGATGGAGCCTTGGTTCGACGAGGCTCAGTCGATCCTGCACGTCGAGCAGCAGCACCCGGATACGCTCGGGCGCAACGACGAGCTTTTCGTCGCAGGCGCGAACCAACTCGGCTGGAAGGTCGAGACCAACCCGCGCAACATGCATCGCTGCGTGGGGCTCAACAATTGCGGGTTCGGGTGTCCCACCGGTGCCAAGCGCTCGATGCTGGTCACCGAGATACCGCGCGCACTGGGTGCGGGCGCGCGCCTGCTCACCTATGCCAAGGTCGATCGAGTACTGATGCGCGGCGGCCGTGCTACGGGCGTGCGCGGTCACTTCGTCGACGAGCGTGGTAGTAGCCGCCGCCTGTCGGGTGGTCGCCTGGGCTCGTTCGAGGTGCGCGCGCGACTGGTGGTGCTCGCGGCGGGAGCCCGCCACACGCCGGGCATCCTGATGCGCAGCATGGTGTTCGGCGGTCAGGTAGGCAAGGGGCTTCACACCCACCCCAACGCCAAGGTCGTCGGCGTTTTCGACGAGCGCGTCAATCCGTGGATCGGCGCCCACCAGTCCCACCAGATCCATCAGTTTCTGGGTGACGGCATCTTGATCGGATACGCGGGCGTCCCGCCGGGGATTCTCGCCACCGGCATCCCCGGGTTCGGGCGTGCCCACGCCGAGCGCATGGCGCAGTTCAACCACATGATCACCGCGGCCTGTCTGATCGAGGATACCGGTGAAGGCCGGGTGATCCTGGGGCCGGATTTGCAGCCTTGGATGACTTTCCGCCTTTCTCCCCGCGACGTGGAGACGGTACATCGCGGCGTTCGACTGGCAGCCGAGCAGATGTTCGCAGCCGGCGCGCGATCGGTATTGCTGCCTTTCGGAGACCTCTCGGAAATCCACGGGGCCGATCAACTCGTCGAGATCGACCGGCGCCCGCGCAAGCGTCACAACATCGAACTGATGACGGTCCACATCATGAGCAGCGCACGCATGGGTCGCGACAAGGCGGCCGGCGTCGTCGATGCCTGGGGCCGCGTGCACGGTATCGATGCGCTGACGATCGCCGACGCCAGCATCATTCCGTCCTCGATCGGCGTTAATCCTCAAGAGACGATCGTGGCGCTCGCGCTTCGCTGTGCCGAGCGATGGGCCGGCGACCTCGCCAGGCGCTCCGCGACCTGAGCCGAACAGGAGGCCGACCTTGCCGATCTTCGGACGACCCGATGCCGATCTCGTGCGCGACGTTCACCCGGTCCGTCGCATCATGCCTTTCGTCATGCCGACGCGTACCGAGTCGGCCGTTCTGTGCCGCGAAGAAGTACTGGCAGGTCCGGCCAAGGATTTCCTGCAGCGCTTCAACGCCGATCGTCCGGCTCATCGTCCGGCAACGCTCTTCCACTTGTTGCTGCGCAGTCTTGCCTGGGTCTTTCACGAGAAGCCGCACCTGAATCGCTTCGTCGCCGGCGGGCGCTACTGGCAGCGCCGAGGGGTGTGGATCGCGTTCTCGGGCAAGAAGGGCATGAGCGAGGATTCGCCGCTGTTTACGGCCAAGCGCCGATTCGAGCGCGATGAGACCCTCGCGCAGATGGTCGATGCCATTTGGGACATGCAGTTGGTCGGGCGTTCCGACAAGGAGACCGAGACCGACAAGGAGATCAGCCTGCTGCTGAAGCTTCCGCCTCTCCTGCTGAAGTGGTTCGTTCGCAGCGGTCGCTGGCTGAACGACCACAACCTGTTTCCGGCCAAGATGATCGAGAACGATCCGCTTTTCGCGTCGGTGTTCGTCGCCAACCTGGGAAGCGTGGGTATCGACGCCTGCTATCATCACAACTACGACTACGGGACCATCCCGGCCTTCGCGGTGATGGGCAGGCTCAAGATGGTGCCGGTGGCGACGGCCGACGGCAGCGTGGTGGCCGCGGAAGTGTTCGAGCTCAAGTACACCTACGACGAGCGGACGGAGGACGGTTTCTATGCCTCGCGGGCCCTGGAGGCGGTCAAGCGCCGCCTCGAGAATCCCGAGGAACTCTGACGCGGCCGGCCGGGTCCTGGGCCACGGGTCGGTTCGATTCCACGCGCAGGCAGCGCCCGGCCTTGACAACGGCTTCGCGCAACCCCTAACTTGGCAGGGGTGTTGCGGCGGTTCGCGGCGCTTCGGGTTCCTCTACCAGCCTCGGGGGTGCACTATGAGTTCGCGATTTTCCCTCTCCTTGTTCGTTGTGTTCGTGACGTTCGCGGCGCCGCCGGCCTCCCACGCGCTGATTTCTTTCGGCCCCCCGGGGCCTCTCAATAGCACTGCGGCTACCGACCTGTCCGACCCGGACAACAAGGACGTCGACCGTGAGGTGAGTCTGGCCAACGACGGCTCCTCGACCTGGGTCGGGGCGTGGTCGTCGGACAACAATCTCGGTGGGACTATAGGAGACGACTTCGATCTCCTGTTCACGCGCTCGACCGACGATGGCGAGACGTGGAGTGCGGCAGCATCGCTGTACTCGAACGCGGCCAGCGACGGCACGGCCGCCGAGACCGAGCCCTGTGTAGTCAGCGGGTCGGGTGGGGTCTGGGTCGCGGCCTACAGTTCGACCAACACACTGGGCGACACGATAGGCTTTGATAACGACATCCTCTTTTCCAGGTCCACCGACAACGGTGCGACCTGGTCGAATCCTGCGCTCCTGAACAGCGGCGGTACCGTGGACGAATCGCTGGAACTCGATTTCCAGCCCTCGCTGGCCACCGATGGTGCAGGTCGCTGGGTGGCGGTGTGGAAGCACAGCGTGCTCGGCGGTTCCAATCCCACCGCCGATCAGATCTTCTTCTCGTCTTCCAGCGACAACGGTGCCACGTGGTCGGCCCAGCAGATGCTCGGCGGCTCGATGACGGCGAATATCGGGCTCGGCCAAGGCAACTCGGTTGCCTACAATGGCACCGGTTTCATCGCCGTCTGGGGCAGCACCGAGAACCTGGGCGCCAACGGAACCGATGGTGATATCTTCTATTCGACCATCACCAATCCCGGCTTCGTCGCTTCGGCGGCAGCCACGCTCAACAGCAATGCGGCGACGGACACCGGGGCCGACACCTTCCCGTCGCTTTCGGCGGATGGTTCCGATGTCGTGGTCGTGTGGGAATCCAACGAGAACTTCAGCGGTGCCGGGACCGATGACGACGTCTTCACCGCGAGGTCGACCAACGGCGGCGGCACCTGGTCCGCCACCTCCCTGCTCGGGAGCAACGCCACTACCGACGTCGGCGACGACAATCACCCCCGCGTAGCCAACGACGGCTCGACGTTCGTAGCAGTCTGGGATTCGAACGATCCGCTCGGCAAGGCTCTGAAGACCGATGGTGACATTCAGACGGCGCGGTCGACCGATGCGGGAGCCACCTGGACCGACCCGGCCGGGCTCGCGACGACCGCGGGCAAGGACAAGGGGGCGGACCTCGATGCAGTTGCTGCGGCCAACGCGTCGACCGGTGCCTGGGCTGTGGCCTGGGAATCCACGGACACTTTGGGCAAGAGCATCGGCGGCGACGAGGACGTTCTGTACGTTCGTTCGTTCCAGGACTGCCCTGCCACTCCGGCGGCTCTTGCGACCTGCTTCCAAACCTCCGTTGCGGGCAAGTCCAAGTTGGTGATCACCGAAGGCGGCTTCAAGGATTCGCTGACCTGGAACTGGTCGAAGGGGGCCGACGTCGACAAGGCGGCCGACCTCGCCGACCCGACGACGACCGCCGCCTACGTGATGTGTATCTATGACGAGACGGGGAACACTCCCGCGCTGATCACCGAACTCGACGTTGCCGCGGGCGGCAACTGCTACGTGAATCCGTGCTGGACCGACAATGCGACCGGGTACCTGTACAAGCACAAGTACGGGGTGGCGTCGCGCCTGTTGCTGACGGCCGGGGTGGACGGCAAGGCCAAGATCGCGCTCAAGGGGACGATCGGCTTCAAGGCCCCGGCGCTGCCGCTCCAGTCGGACTCGAAAGTCAGCGTGCGGTTGCACAATCTGGGCAACGGCAAGTGCTTCGGCGCCGACTTCTCGGGCTTCACGCTGAACACGGCAGCCTCTTTCAAGGGAAATTCCGACTAGGCCCCGCCTTGATCTTGCTCTCGGGGACTTCCCGAGGAATATCCCGCGGGGGCGGCGCTAGGCGTCCGCCCCCGCGTCTCGTTTTGGCGCCGAACTTTCACGCGTGCAGCGCCGCGGCGCACGCTGGGGACGGCCGCTGCGCAGCCGCGCACGGACATCGTACGGAGAAGAACCGATGGCAGGCATCGTCTCGTTCGGTACCTATGTTCCTTTTCACCGCATCGCGCGCAAGACCATCGGCCAGACCCTCGGCACCGGCGGGGGGAAGGGCGAAAGGTCGGTGGCGGCCTACGACGAAGACACCGTAACCATGGCGGTGGAGGCGGCGCGCGACTGTCTGCGCGGCCGCGATACGTCGGCGATCTCGGCACTCTACTTCGGCACCACCGAGCCGCCGTACTTCGAGAAGCTCAATTCCGCGACGATCCACGCGGCCCTGGATTTGCCGGCCGGGGTGCGCTGCCTCGACCTCACGTGCTCGCTGCGCGCCGGGCTGGGCAGTTTGATCGGCGCCTGCGAGGCGGCGGCCGCGTCAGGTTCGGGGCAGGCTCTGGCGGCGATGAGCGATATCCGCATTGGCGCCCCCGAGGGCGCCGCCGAGCAGGCCGGCGGAGACGCCGCTGCGGCCTTCTTGCTGGGCCGCCGCGACGTGATCGCCGAGATTGAGGCGACCTACTCGGAGACCGCGGAGTTCCTGAGCACCTGGCGCCTTCCCGGCGAGCGCTTCTCCAAGGCCTGGGAGGAGCGCTTCGCGCTGACCCAGGGCTGGGGACCACTGCTCGCCAACGCGGCCAAGGGGCTGCTCTCACGCGCCGGGGTCGCGCCGGGCGACCTGGCCGCGGTCGTGGTCGATGCGGCGAACGCGCGAGCCTCGGCCGCGTTCATCGCGCAGATGAAGCTGGCTCCGGAGTTGGTGGTCGACCCACGTCTGGACGTCGTCGGTCACAGCGGAGCGGCGCACGCCGGTTTGCTGCTGGCGACGGCGCTCGAGAAGGCCAAGCCGGGTGATCGCATCGCTGTGCTGTCGGTCTCCGACGGCGTCGACGCGGTGCTGTTGCGCGCCACCGACGCGATCTCCTCCTACCGGCCGGCGCGCACGCTGGACCAGTGGCTGGTCTCCAAGCGTTCCGATCTCTCTTATGCGCGTTACCTCAAGTGGCGTGGCATCCTGGAGACCGAGCCGCCGCGCCGGCCGGATCCGGAGCGCCCGGCCGGGCCGCCCTCGTTGCGCACGCACCGCTGGAAGTACGCATTCGTCAGCACTCAGTGCGAGGCTTGTGGGACTTTCCAGCTACCGCCTCAGGAGGTTTGCGTGCAGTGCGGCGCCTCTCACAAGATGAAGCAGGTTGCCTTCGCCGACCGTAAGGCAGTGATCAAGACTTTCGCAGTGGATCGCCTGGCGTTTACGCCGCAGCCGCCGATGGTAGTGGCGGTTATCGACTACGAGGGCGGCGGCCGCGTGCAGAGCGAGCTTACGGATGTCGAACCTGAGAAGGTCAAGATCGGCGATCCGCTGGAGATGACGTTCCGCCGTCTGTTTACCGCCGGCGGCATCCACAACTACTTTTGGAAAGCGCGCCCCGCGCGCTGACACGGGCGAAGCGTAAGGAGGATCCAATGGCTAGCAACGGGATTCGCGATAGAGTGGCGATCGTCGGCATGGGCTGCACAGCCTTCGGCGAGCACTGGAACCGCAGCCTCGACGATCTTCTGGTCGAGGCTGCCGAAGCCGCGTTCGCGTCGGCTGGCGTCGATCGCGATCGGGTCGACGCCTACTGGCTCGGGACCATGGGCAACCTGTCGGGGCTGACACTCTCGGAGCCCCTGAAGATCCAGTACAAGCCCGTGACCCACGTCGAGAATTTCTGCGCTACCGGAAGCGAGGCGCTGCGCAATGCCGCTTACGCGGTGGCCTGCGGTGCCTACGACTGCGTGATGGCGATCGGGGTCGAGAAGCTCAAGGATTCGGGCTTTTCCGGGCTGGTAGTGACGCCGCCGCCGAGCGACGGGACCCAGCCAGCGATGACCGCCCCTGCGCAGTTTTCGTTCCTGGCCCCTGCGTACTTCGCCAAGTACGGGCTGGACGCGGAGACCGGCAAGGAAGTGCTGTCGCGCATCGCGTACAAGAACCACGCGAACGGAGCGAAGAATCCCAAAGCCCAGTTCCGCAAGGAAGTGCCGCTCGATCAGATCCGTAACTCGCCGCGGGTTGCGGACCCGCTCGGGATCATGGACTGCTCGGGTGTAAGCGACGGCTCGGCGGCCGCGATCGTGGTGCGCGCCGAGGACGCCTACAAGTACACCGACAAGCCGATCTTCATCAAAGCACTGTCGTTCATCGCCGGTCCGGCGGCCGGACCTCTCTCGCAGGACTACGATTTCACGACCTTCCCCGAAGTCGTGGCCTCTGCGCGCGACGCCTACGAACAGGCCGGCGTCAAGCATCCGGCCGAAGAGATCTCGATGGCCGAAGTCCACGACTGCTTCACGCCCACCGAACTGGTGCTCTACGAAGACCTCGGCTTCGCCGAGCGAGGCGGAGCCTGGCGCGACGTGCTGAGCGGTGCCTTCGACCTCGACGGGCGCCTGCCGGTCAATCCCGACGGCGGCCTGAAGTCTTTCGGCCACCCGATCGGCGCCTCGGGGCTTCGGATGATGTACGAGATGTGGCTGCAACTGCGCGGCGAGGCGGGCCCGCGACAGATCAAGAACCCGAAACTCGGGCTCACCCACAATCTTGGTGGTGCGCCCGGGCGCTGCGTCAGCTTCGTGTCGGTGGTGGGGCGCTAACGGCCGCTGCGGCTACCCGGCCAGCGCCCGATAATGGGCCTGGCGGCGGTGGCGGATGCGAGTTACCGCCGTTTTGCGCCGGGCTGCGCGGTCAAGTGTCTTGTTAACCGGGCCGAGCCGGATTGTAATTGACCGCAGGGCGGGAGCCCTCAGAGTGCGGGACCGGCGTTCACGAAGCGATATCGTTCCATTGTTTTCCGATCTGGTCAGCCGGGCTGACGCGGACATCAACCTGCCCGCGGCGGCGCTGGCCATTGCGCGGCTGCGTTATCCGGATCTGGACGTCGGGATGTATCTCGACGAGATGGCCGAGATCGGGCGCGACGCTCACATGATGGTCTCGCGCTATTCCGAGTCCGACCCGCTCGCGGTTCTGAATGTGCTGCTGTTCGAAGAGCAGGGATTCGACGGCGATCGGGAGAACTACTACGACCCCCGCAACAGCCTGCTCAACGACGTGCTCGACCGCCGCCGCGGCATTCCCATCACGCTTGCGTTGGTCTACATCGAGGCGGGCCGCGCCGCGGGGGTGGAGATCCGTGGGGTAGGGTTCCCGGGGCATTTTCTGGTCTGCCATCCGGTCACGGGTCGGTATGTCGACGTCTTCAACCAGGGGCGGCTGCTCGACCGCGTAGCTTTCCTGGACCTGCTACGACGCCAGGGTGTGGGTCCCGAAGGCTGGCGTGACGACTTCCTGCAGCCGGTCGGCAATGCCCAGATGCTCGCGCGCATGCTCAACAACCTGCGCCGCCACTACGCCCAGCAAGCCGATCAGCCAGCGCTGGAGATTCTGGGCTCGATGTCGCAGGCCCTGCAGTTCGCCCGTGAACCGGGCATCGTCTCGATGATCCACTGAGGGGCGCGCCGAGGCGCGGATGGTCCTGCCGGGCCGGCGGCGGGCCTGGCCTGTCGAGGCACGGGAGCCGCCGATTCACCGGCGTCCTCGCGGCTGTGAGCGAGCTCTACTGGCAGCGCTCCGAGGTCGGCTTCTGGCGGTGGCAGGCCATCGTCTCGGTCACACCGCCCGAGATGTAGGCGCAAGCGTTGGTGATCGCTCCCTCACGGGCCTGTTCGATCGTCGCGGCGCTTACCGTGCGGCACTGCGAACTACCCTGGTACTCCATGCACACCTCGCACGAATGTGCGTCAACGAACATCGATTGGGCGATGACGAACCCGACCACGCCCAGCAACATCAGCAGACCGACGATTCCCGCGCGACTCATGCGCCGGGACCATAACGCCCGCCGGCAGGGCTCGCAATACGATGCTTGCGCCGCGAGCCATCGCGCAGCCCTCCCATCACGCCGGTCCGGCAGCTCCGCCAGACCCTTCCAATCGCTCTTGAACCGATGGGCTGCGGTGCAGAAAATGTTTGCACCGTCCCTCACCTCGGTCGTATAGGTGAAGCTATGGCACCTAAATCAGCTGATCGAATCCGAGACGTGATCCGTGAAGTCGAACGAGCAGCACGCGCGCTGGGTGACGGCCTGCGCAAGCGTGCCGGAAAGGCCTCGGTGCCGGCCGACCTCGAGTCGGTTCTGCACCAGCTTCTGCAAGGCCTGACCGGCATCGCCTCGCAGATCGAGAAGGCGGTCGGGGAATTGCGCCGCTATCTCGAAGCCAACGCGGCCAAGACGGCCGGCGGCGGCAAGCCACGCAAGGCGGCCAAGAAGAAGGCGACCAAGAAGCGGAAGGTGGCCAAGAAGGCACCGGCCGCGAAGAAGGCCGCCAGAAAGAAGGCCGCCAAGCCGCGGGGCTAGACTCCGGCTCTTCGTGCTACGCGCCGACGCAGGTCGTCCAGCCCTTTACGGGGACGGCCCGGGTGCGCTCGCCTTAAGTGCGGAGCAGGGGTAGAGAAACGCACACTTTGACAAGCCTCGGGCGGCCGCGTCAACGCCAGCCCGCGGGACGAGGATGAGGGGAATCATGAAAGGACAAGGAAGAATGCTGGTGGCTACGCTGTTTGTCTGTCTTGCGGCCGCGGTGCTCGCCGCACCGGCGCGGGCCGAAGGCGAGGCGCAGGAACCGATTCGGAAGCCGGATCTCGGCTTCTCCATCGGCGCAGGCACGGGTGTGGCGAACTTCGACAAGTTTGACGACAACACCTTCGCTTGGCGTGTGCAGGCCGCTTACAGCCCCTGTAAATGGGTCGCCGGCGAAATCGAATGGCTCGACCTGGGCTCGCCGCGCAACAACTTCACGACTGCTGGCAAGGTGGAAATGGCCACCGCCGGATTCAACCTCTCAGTCGTGCCGACGCTGCCGATCGGGGAAGACTGGACGGTGTTCGGCAAACTCGGCGGGTACTTCTGGGATGCCAACTACGCCGGCGTTTCGGGTGGCAACTGGTCCACCGACATGAGCTTCGGGCTTGGGGCGACCTACCGGTTGTTCCCGTCGTTCGGCGCTGGTGTGAAGGCTGAATGGACACGCGTAATGCTTGAAGTCGGATCGATAGGGAATTCACCATCGGCGTCAATCGAAGACACTGCGGACGTGTTCACCCTCGGGGCTTACTTCCTCTTCTAGCTCGCCGTTCTTCGTTCAGGGGACGACATCGGTGCGGGAGGGGCGCGAGCTCCTCCCGCAGTCGTTTGAGGGATATGGCCTACCACCACGGAGATCTTCGGCGCGCACTCGTCAAGGGAGCCCTCGAGCTTCTCGCCGAAGGCGGACCCGCACACCTGACTCTGCGCGGAGCGGCCCGGCGCGCCGGGGTTACGCCGGCGGCGCCGTACCGGCACTTTGCCGATAAGCGCGAACTGCTGGCCGCGGTAGCCGAAGAAGGCTTCCGGGCGTTGCACGAATATGCGCGCGAGGCGATGCAGCGAGGCGGCGGCGACGCCGCTGACCGCTTCGTCGAGCACGGCCTGGCCTACGTGCGCTTCGCGATCGAACACCCCGCGCACTACCGCGTGATGTTCGGACCCGAGATCCCGGACAAGCGCATCTACGAAGGATTGCACGCGGCCGCCGGCGCCTGCTTCGAGGATCTGCGCGAGTCGGTGAGGACCTGTCAGGCGCAAGGCTGCCTGCCGCAGGGCGAAGTCGAACTCCATGCGATGAGGGGCTGGGCGATGGTGCATGGCTTGGCGTTGTTGTTCATCGATGGACAGCTCGGCGCTACCGATGAGAGCGGGCGTGAGGCGTTTCTTCGCACCACCCAGGCGGTGTTGGCTTACGGCGCGGAGGGGGACAGAAACGCCGCCTGCCGTCTTCCTGCCGCTGCCAAAGCGCCGCTATAATCGCTGGATCATCGGCTTCCGGATCGAGGTGTATATGAACGCTCGTTTGGGTGCGGCCCTGGTTGTGGCCGCGTCGCTATCGTTGGTCTGGCTGGCCACGGCGTCGGTTTGCGACGCTTCAGCCAGCGAACTCGATGCGCGTGCGCGTCGTTCGGCGGCGGTCTTTCGCGAACTGCGCGACATGCCCGATCACGAAGTCCCGGCTGATCTGATGGTGCGCAGTCGCTGCGTCGCGGTGGTTCCCAACCTGGTGAAGGCCGCGTGGTTTCTCGGTGGGCACTACGGCAAGGGGTTGCTCAGCTGCCGCTCCAAGTACGGAGAGTGGAGCCCGCCGGTGCACGTCCTGCTGACCGGAGGTAGTTTCGGACTGCAGTTCGGCGCCTCGTCCACCGACATCGTGCTGTTCTTCATGAGCGAGGACAGCGTGCGTTCGCTGCTCTCGAGCAAGGTCAAGTTGTCGGGTGAGGCCGGCGTGGCCGCCGGGCCGGTGGGCCGCAAGGCCGAGGCCGCGACCGATCTCAAACTCGGCGCGGAGATCTACTCGTACGCACGCTCGCGGGGCCTGTTCATCGGGCTCTCACTCGAAGGCGCCTACATGGGCGTCGATCGCGAGGACACGCGCGACTACTACGGCAAGAGCTACTCGGCCAAGAAGATCCTGTTCGAGCACGAGGTGTCGCGCGTTCCCAAGTCGGCGTGGGACTTCCTCGGAGTCCTGCCGCGACGCGCCAAGTAGTGCGCCTCAGCCGCGGCCGGCGTTCTGCGGCGAGGTGATCGGAACCGGAGGTGGAGCCGGCGCAGTGTAGACCACCGCTCCGGTGGCTTCTTCCCAGGCACGCTTGACGACGAAGTCGTGATCGAGACGCAGCACGAACGGGACGACGATCGGCTGCATCGTCGCCTCGGTCTCGAGTGTGGCATCGTTCAGCGTCTGCGCCAGCGTCTTGTGCTCGCGCGCCGCGGTTTCTCCCACAGCCCACAACTCGCGCAGGAAGGCCTGGAACCTTCGCAGCCCCTCCTTGTCTGAGACTTCGCCGTGGCCGGGGATGATGCGGTCGAAGTCGAGGGCGAGAACGCGGTCGATGGTGCCGATCCATTCCTTGATCGAGCCGCCCGCCTCCAGATCGATGTTCGGGAAGCGGTCGTGGAAGAAAAGGTCGCCGGTGTGCAGCACCCGCTCCTTCTCGAACAGCACGACCAGGTCTCCGTCGGTGTGGCCGCGCCCGAGCCAGATGCAGCGGATGCGTTTGTCGCCGATCTCCAGGAGCTGCTCGCCCTCGAAAGTGGTCGACGGCAGCAGGCTGGCCGCGTCGCCCTCCCAGTACTCGGCGTCGCGCTCTAGCAGGTGCCGGCGCGTGCGCACGGTCGATACTACCGGGGTGGTCAGCGCGAAGGCTGGATTCCCGTGGGTGTGGTCGAGGTGGTAGTGGGTGTTGATGATCGCCACGGCTTTGGCGCCGCCGAATTCTTCGACTTTCTCGCGGATCTTCTCGCCCTGCGACTTGAACGTCATCGTATCGACGACGACCGGTCCCACCGATGTCTTCAGCACCGCGACGTTGCCGCCCATGCCGGTTATTGCCGCGACGTCGTCGCCGAGGCGTTGCAGTTCGACCGTGTTGACCGAGTGCCACATCCACGCGGCGGCGGCCGGAACAACGATGGCGAGTACGGTCAGGGTTCGCAGCAGGATCTTCTTCATCGTCATCTCCTCCGGTGCCGTCGCTTCAGAGGCGTCCGGCGCTGCGCAGGAACGCGAGCGTCTGCTCGAGACCTTGGGCGAAAAGGCGCGGCTTCCAGCCGAGTTCGCGCCGTGCCCGCGCGCCTGACGGGTTGGCCCGTGTCTGCAGAAAGTGCAGTTGCCCCTTGGGCAGCAGCGGCGGCTTGCGGGTGACTCCAGCGACCAGTTCGCCGACGCCGGCCAGAGCGGTCGCCACGAACAGCGGCATTACGGCCGGCACTTTGCTCGTCTTGGTCGCTGCACGGACCTGCTGCGCGACGTCTCGCAGGCTCTGGTAGGACTCGCTGAGGATGTACCGCGAACCTTTGGCGCCGTCGCGCTCGGCCAGCAGATGCCCCGTCGCCGCGTCGTCGGCGTGCACGACCGGCATGCCGCCAGGGAGCAGCAACGGAACCTTGCCGCGTGCCAGATCGGCGATCAGGTGGTTGGTTCCCGGCGAAGTGTCGGGGCCGGCGCCGTAGATCCCGGAAGGATGCAGGAAGACCGCGTCGAGCCCGCGCTCCAGCGCTGCGGTGACCACGCGGTCGGCGTCTTGTTTGGAGCGTTCGTAGGCGGTCGCTTTGGGCTGCTGATCGAGTTCGCTTTCGTCAAACGAGTCTCCCGGCGCGCCGAAGCGGAACACGTCGATGGTGCTGGTGTAGACGAAACGTTCCACGCCACACTCGAGCGCGGCCTCTACGATGTTACGGGTGCCGCCGACGTTGACGCGCTCGAAGGTCGCATCGTCGGCCAGCCACTGCTCGGGAAGACCGGCGGCGTGTACCACCACGCGGCAGTCGCGCATCGCCGCGGTCACCGAAGCTCTGTCAGTTACGTCACCCGGGACCAGTTCGCACTGCGAAGGGACCAGCGATGCCGCCTTGTGCGGCGACCTGACCAGCGCGCGAACGCTGCGCTGCTGCTCGACCAGTGCGCGCGCGATCGCGTTGCCGAGCAGTCCGGTCGCGCCGGTCAGCAAGACCTCAGGCATCGCGATCCCCTTCCTTTTCAGCGTCGTGGAAAACCTCGTTGCGCAGTTCGTGTCCACGCACGTAGCGCGCGAGGTTGTCGAGAAAGATCTCCGTGGCGCGGTCGTTGCTCGCATCGCTACGCGCGCTCGAATGCGGTGTCACGATGACGTTGGGCAAGTCCCACAGCTCGCTCTGCTGCGGCAGCGGTTCTTCCTCGAACACATCGAGCGCGGCGCCGGCAAGGCAGCCCGCGCCGAGCGCCTGGACCAGCGCGGGCTCGTCGACGAGCTCGCCGCGCGCGACGTTGATCAGGAAGGAGGTCGGGCGCAGCAGCGCCAGACGCCGGCGATCGAGCAGACCCCGGGTCTGCGGCACAAGCGGCAGAGCCAGCACGACGTAA
>JACRCR010000090.1 GCA_016218925.1 Deltaproteobacteria bacterium
CTTTCCAGTACGCCAACGCGCGCTGCCAGGCTTCACCCTTGGGTGCGAACTCGCGGCCCTGCAGGTAGGCAAAGGTCTTCTCGTCGGGGTTGACGTAGCCGGCCCGCGCGCCGCCTTCGATCGACATGTTGCACACCGTCATGCGCTCTTCCATCGACAGCGACTCGATGGCGGAGCCGGCGAACTCGTACGCGTAGCCGGTGCCGCCGTTGACGCCCAGAGTGCGGATGATGTGCAGGATGATGTCCTTGGCGTAGACACCGGCGCCGAGCTTGCCGTTGACGTTGATGCGCCGGACTTTCAGTGGCGCCAGCGCCAGCGTCTGCGTGGCCAGCACGTCGCGCACCTGCGTGGTGCCGATGCCGAAAGCGATCGCACCGAAGGCCCCGTGCGTGGACGTGTGCGAATCTCCGCACGCGATCGTCATGCCCGGCTGCGTGATGCCGAGTTCCGGGCCGATGACGTGCACGATGCCCTGCTTGCCGGTGTCGGGACCGAAGAAGCGGATGCCGAACTCACCGCAGGCCTTCTCCAGCGCCACCATCATCCCTTCGGCCAGATCGTCCTGGTAGGGACGCTGGCTGCCGTCGGTCGGCACGATGTGGTCGACGGTGGCGAAGGTGCGGTCGGGACGCGCCACGCCCAGGCCGAGATCCCTCAGCATGCCGAAGGCCTGAGGGCTGGTGACCTCGTGAATCAGGTGCGCGCCGATGAAGAGCTGCACCGGCCCGCCGGGCAGTGCCCGGACCGTGTGCCGCTCCCAGACTTTCTCGAACAGGCTCTTTCCCATGCGCGGAGTATCGCGCCTGCCAAGAGATTAGTCTAATGAAACATTTTGAGGAATATGCTAAGCACGGCTACATGTCCGATGCCGCCGCCAACGTCGCGCTGCTGCCCGCGCTGTTCGACAGTCTGACCGTGGCCAGGCACGGCTCGGTGGCCCGCGCCGCCGAGATCCTGCACAAGACCCCCTCGGCCGTGAGCCAGCAACTGCGCCGCATCGAGCAGCATTTCGGCGTCCAGCTCTTCGAGAGGGTCGGTCGCGGTATCCATTTGAGCGCGGTGGGTGAGGCCTTCCTCGGGCCCGCCACGCGCCTGTTCGACGAGGCCGAGTCGGTGTTCGGACTGCTCGGATCGATGTCGGCCTCCCCGCTGACACCGCTGCGGCTGGCCGTCAGCGACTACCTCGGCAAGGAACTGCTCGCGCCGGTGCTGCGAGACATTCATGAGAGCGGCGCCCCGCTGCGTTTCGCCATCACGACCGCGCACAGCGCCGAGTCGGTGCGGCTGCTGGAACTGGGCGAGGTCGATGCGGCCATCGTCAGCGGCGAAGCCCCGCGCCCCGGGCTCGACGAGCACCTGCTGTTCGCGCAGCCCTTCGTGTGGGTGATGCCCCGGCGCGACGAGCCGTCCTCGATCCACGAGAGACTGGCCCGCGAACCGCTGCTTCGGTTGGCCGCCGGCAGCCTGGGACGTTCGCTGCTCGACGCCTACCTGGAGAGACAGGGAATCTCGCCGGCATCGACGATCGACGTCCCCAACGTCTCGCTGCTGTTGGCCTACGCTGCCGCAGGGGTCGGGGTCGGCCTGACTCCCGCCCTTCCGCTGCTCGAAGCAGGCTCGGACCTGGTCGAGACGCTCAGAGCCCAGGTTCCCTCGGTCCCGGTCAAACTCGCGCTTCGCGCCAACTACCGGCTGAGCCTGCCGATGGCCGCGTTTCTCGAGCGCGTCAAAGCCCAGGGAGCGTCGATCGCCAGGCAACTGGCGGCGGGCGCGGTCCACGCCCGCCCGCGGCCGAAACGAGCACGCGCCGGCCGAGCATTTTCGAGCGCAGCCCGCCCGCGCTAGAGACACCCGATCCCCCCGCGATGAAACCACCTGCTGAAGACAGCGCCGGCCGGCGCGCCGGCCGCCTGGTCAAGTGGAACGACGAAAAAGGCTACGGCTTTGTCGCGCCCGACGATGGTAGCGGCGACCTGTTCGCGCACATTTCGGCTTTCGACGCCGGCCAGCGCCGCCCCGAGCAGGGCGACGTCGTCTTCTTCGGCACCGATCGCAGCGACCGCCGCGCCAAAGCGACCGCCGTGCGGCTGAAGGCGCTCCCGCTTCCGCGCACCGTCCTGCTGGGAGAGGCGGTGGGCGCGTTGTGCCTGACGATCCACTTCCTGTTCTTCTTCGGATTCATCAGGTTGCAGGGGCCGGTGGCAGCCTACCTGGTGATGAGCATCATCACGTTCGGATTCTTCCTGGCCGACAAGCGTCGCGCCGAACGCGCGCAGTGGCGTCTGACCGACACCAGTCTCCATGTGCTCGAAGGACTCGGCGGCTGGCCCGGCGCGCTGATCGCCCAGGCGGTGCTGCGCCACAAGACGCGCAAGCCGGGCTTCCAGAAGATTCTGTGGGCAATCGTCGCCATCCACTTCGGCATGTGGACGGTGTGGTACCTGCGTAGCTCGCTGTTCGGATAGTCACGAATCCGACGGGAAGCGCGGAAGCGGTTCGAGTCCCGGCGTGCGCACCGGCAGATCGCCCGCGCGAACCTTGCCGCGCGGGAAGCCGTACCAACTGCCCCCGACGTTGACGAGCACCGCCTGGTCGGGAATCGGCAGGCGCTCGCCTCCAGAGCCTTCGATCGAGTCCATGATCTTGATCCACGCCGGCAGCGAAGTGACCCCACCGGTTTCGCGATCTCCGAGGCTGGCGGTGCCGTCCGATCCCACCCACACCGCCGTGGTGTGGCGGCGATCGAAGCCGACGAACCACGCATCCACGTACTCGTTGGTGGTGCCGGTCTTGCCGGCCCGGTCGTAGCCGTCCTTGTAGGCTTTGCGCGCGGTTCCCGAGCGCACCACCTCGCGCATCATGTCGGCAAGTTCGTAGGCCACACCCGCCGGCAGCGCCCTCGGCAGCGGACTGCCCGGAAGCTTGCCGAGATTTTCCTCGCCGACCATCACGCTGCCCCCCGCCACGCCGATGAGTTTGCCGAACGAGTCGCGGATCGAATCGATGAAGACCGGCTCGGTCGGCGCGCCCATGCGGGCGATGGCCGAAAAGCCCAACGCCTGGTCCATCGGCGTAACTTCGCTCGAGCCGAGCGCGATCGACATGTCGCTGCGCAGCGGCGAGCGCACTCCCATTGAACGCGCGGTCTCGGCCACGCGGCGCGGGCCGAGTTCGTAGGTGAGACGCACCGACACGGTGTTCAGGCTCTTGGCCAGCGCGTTGCGCATCGGCAGGTTGCCGAAATACTTGTCGTCGAAGTTGCCCGGGCTCCAGATCTTGCCGTTGCCTCCGGGCAGGCTGATCGGCCCGTCGTAGACCGTGTCGAGTTGGTTCTTGCCCGCCTTCAGTGCAGTGCCGTAGACGTAGGGCTTGAACGAACTGCCGGGCTGGCGCCGCGCCTGCGTGGCTCGCACGAAGCCTTCGAGCACGTCCTTGTAGCCGCCGACCAGAGCGCGCACGCGTCCGCTCTGGTTGTCGAGCACCACCACGCCACCTTCCGCCCACGGCTTCGGATCCAGGCGCACCGTGTTCTCGTCGACCGCGCAGACTTTGAGCAGGTCGCCGGCGCGGGCGTCCGACGAAAGAACGCGACGTCCGGTGCCGTCACGGCCGCGCACGCTGGCGCTGCGATCTTCGCTTCGCAGCGAGAACGCGTAGGGGCCGGCCAGCAGCGTATCCAGTCCCTTGCCCTTGGCGACCACCGCCGTGAAGCAACGCTCGGCCTCCGGAGGCCGCACTATCTTGCTGCCGCTATCGCGGTCCAGTCCGTCGGCCTTGTCCAGGAAAGCCGTCACTTCGGTTTCCGCCAGATGCCCGATGATGCCGCGGCGGCCGCGCCGCTGGTCGACCGCCTGCAGCGCCTCACGCAAAGCCGTCTCGGCGTGAGCCTGCACTTCCATGTCGACGGTCGTGTAGACGTGGAAGCCGTGCACCAGCGGGGCCACCGGTCCGAACAAACGGCGGATCTCGCGCCTGACCTCGGTCATGTAGGCCAGCCCGACACTGGAGCGCTCGGGCCGATCCACCGGGATCACCACCGGCGCTTGTGCATAGCGCCGCGCGTCCCCGAGCGTGACGTACCCCTCCTCGACCATGCGCCCCAGCACGTAGGAGCGCCTGGCGATGGCCTGTTCGGGATGGCGGTGCGGAGAGTAGCGCGACGGCGAGGGGACCAGACCGGCCAGCGTAGCGGCCTGTCCCGCGTCGATTTCGGATGCGTGTTTGCCGAAGTAGTCCTCCGCCGCCGCCTCGACACCGTAGTTGCCCGAACCCAGATAGATGTAGTTGATGTAGAGTTCGAGAAGCTGCTTCTTGGTCAGCTCACGCTCCAGGCGAATCGCCAGAACCGCTTCGCGCAGCTTGCGCGTGTAGCTGCGCTCGTGACCGACCAGCAGGTTCTTGACGATCTGCTGGGTGATCGTCGAGCCCCCCTGGCTCACGCCGCCGTGGCGAAGGTTCGAGATCAGCGCGCGCACGATTCCGGCCGGATCGACGCCGCCGTGGGCGAAGAAACGCCGGTCTTCGGCCGCGACAAAGGCCTGCCAGACGTGCTCGGGAAGGTCCTTGATCGGCATCCAGATGCGCCGCTCGACATAGAATTCGTCGATCAGATTTCCAGCTGCATCGAAAATGATGCAGTTGGAAGGTGGGCGATACGCTTGAAGGTGGGCCAGGTTCTCCGGCAGAGTAGAAAGCACATTGGCCTGCAACCACACACTCGCTGCCCACACCACGCCGGCCGCCGCCGCGACGACCGCCAGCGCGATGAAGCTGCCGATCAACCGCCGCCGCCGCTTGCCCGCCGCCACCTTGCGCTTCTTCCTCACCGCCATGAGCCTTCTTATAGCAGTTGCCGCGTGCGGGCCACGCACGACGGAGCGTAGTCCAGGCGTCGAGGACGAATGGAGCCTGGCCGACGAAGACCGTTACCTTCCCGCCGTCGATGTCCTCGTAGAGACCGTCGAGGACTTCGGTGACCACCGCTATGCCAAGGACATCGCGGGACTGGTCGTCACGCTGTTCGAAACCGGACTCGCCGACGTCAACACGCTGGTGCCCCACTATCAAGGCCACGGGCCGCCGCCAGGAATAGACCGCTGGATGACCGGTCAATCCGAGCACTGGCGGGCGCGTTTCTCGTTCGCGTACGAAGGCGACTCGGTGCGCATCGTACTGCGCCTGTGCCCTGGCACCGGAGCCTGCAAGGGCGCCTCGGCGACCGGACCTCGTGATGCACCCGAAGGAGCCGTCACCGAATTGCTGGTGTGGAGCACCGCCGCGATCGGAGCGCCGGTCCCACCCGGAATGGTCGAGACCTGGTCGCGGCCGCTGTCGTCGGATCGGTACGCGGTGCTGATCCTCGGTCGCGCCGCCGCGACGCTCTACGGCATCCTCGATCCTGTCGAACCGAACGAGCGCGGCAATCCCGAGCGCGATCCGATGACGAGGGTCGTGCTGATCGACCCGTCGCTGGCGATGGCCCAGTACCTGATCGGCCGCCGCGCTTTCGAAGCCGGCCGTTTCGACATGGCGGCGCGAAGCTTCGAACACGCCGAGCAGCTCAGTACCGACCGCTTCGTCTTTCAAGTAGCCGGCGCAGCCGCCACGTCGGGCAGCGGACAGTGGAGCGAAGCGCGCAAGGTCTGGGACGCTCTGGATGCCAGCTGGCCCGCCGACAGTCGCTTCGCCGCCGCGCGCGTCGAGTCCTATCTGAGTTCCGGAGCCGCCGACGAGGCCAAGCAACTCCTGGAGGAGATCCCCGACCGCTTTGCAGGCGACCCCACGTTTGCCCGCCTGCAAGTGCAGGTGGCCGAAGCCGTCGGGCCGGGTGCAGATTTCGAGGCACTGATCGAAGCCTGGGAAGCTGCCGCAGCCTTCGATCCGGAGCCGGTGCGAAGGCACATCTCACTGCGCCTTCGCGACGGACGGCTGGCCGAAGCCTTCGAACTCATCAACAAACTCGAGGACCGCGGCGCCGCCACCGAGGCGCAGCAACTCATGGTCGCGCTCGGTTGCGAACTCGGGCGTTACGAAGAGGCCGCCAAGCAGGCCGCCAAGATGGGAAGCGACAAACTCGCGCAGAAGCTCAAGCTGCGCGCCGCGCTCAGCCGCAACCCCCGCGAAGCCCCTCCCCAACTCGTCAAGACCACCGACTCAGACTCGCGACTGCTGCTTGCCAAGATCCTGGCCGCGCGCCAGCCAGAGCGCGCGCTCGAGCAGGTCCGCACGGTGCTGCGGCAGGAGCGCTTCCGTGCCGAAGCGATCGCGCTGGAGGTCAAGGTGCTCGAGAGACTCGGACGCGAGGACGAGGCCGTCAGTGCGCGCGAGCAGCTTCAGTTCGCGGATCCGGCGTTCGTATCCGGACCCAGGACCGTTGCCGGGTCGACCTCGACGGGCTCGCAGGCGCAGGTCTCGCTGGCCCAGTAGCAGACCTTTCCCGCCACCAGCATCACACCCGCCGCGGGAACCGCTCCCGGACACAGCCAGCCGCCGCCGATCGCGATGATAGCCACCAGCGGCTCGCGCTTGCGGGCCGGCGTCGTCCCCGTCGCAGCATCGAGCGCCGCTTCAGGAGCCGGCGCTGCGAATCCGTGGGCCGGCGCCAGAATCACAGCGCAATCGGCCAGCAAAGGCTCGACGAACTGTTCCTGCCAGGCAAAAGCCTCAGGGTAGCGGCGCGCCAGATCGTCTATGCGATCCAGCAGCGCCAGCACGCGGTGGTTGGTCTCCGGATCCAGCAACGGCGCGACCGTGGGCTGAACGATCAGCGACTCGACGCGGGTCCCCTGCATCCGCGCACTCTGCACCGCATCGCGAAACGCACGACCGAACTCGCGGGCTCGGCCGCCCAGATCGATCAGCCACGCCGCCTCGCACGGCGGCGTGGCAGGGTCTCGCAAACGATGCTCGCCGAACTCGTTGTGAACCCGGAACAGCGCCGTGCCGATCGCTTCGGCCTCGGACGTGAGGCGATCCATGCGCTCGATGGCCTGCGTGGCCTGAAGAAGGCTCGGAGCCAGGATGGACGGATCGATGCCGTCACTCAGGTCCGCATCGGCGGCGCCGGCGCCGCACAGCGCCAGCGCCGCAATCAGCGCCGCGGCCAACACGCGGCCATCGATCGCGGCGCGGCCGAGCCTGCGCCAAACCGTCGTGCGCCAATACATATCCAGCGTGGACTACCGGGCTCCGCGCCGCCGTTCAAACCTGTGGCTGGGCGCAGCAGGCGCCGGCGAGGCAGGCGCCACAGGCACCCGCGCCTTCCGCGACGCCGCCCGGCCGCGCTGCGCCCCGCCGGTCGCGCCCGCGCGCGCTGCGCCTTTGCCGTCTCGCTCGCGCGCGTGGCTACCCGATCGCGTTGATGCATCCGGCGCGGCCGCGTGCTAGTCGCCGCGTTCCGGGCCGGCAGGTAATCAGCCACGCCGCGGCCGGGAAGGACGATACGATGGACTGGTTACTCGATCCCGAAGCCTGGATTGCCTTGGTCACGCTGACGGTCCTCGAGATCGTCCTCGGCATCGACAATGTCGTGTTCATCTCGATCCTGTCGGGCAAGCTACCCGCCGAGCGCAGGGCGCGCGCGCGCCGGGTCGGCCTGGCACTGGCCATGTTCATGCGCATAGGCCTCTTGATGGCCCTGGGCTGGATCGCCCGCCTGACCGCTCCGTTCGTGACCGTCCTCGGCAACGAGATCTCGGGCCGCGACCTGATCCTGCTCGGTGGCGGGCTCTTCTTGCTCGCCAAGGCCACCTACGAGATCCACCACAAGCTCGAGGATGCGCCCGCCTCGCTGGCCGCCGGCACGGGCGCCTCGTTTTCGAGCGTGATCGCCCAGATCCTGGTGCTGGACATCGTGTTCTCGCTCGACTCGGTGATAACCGCGGTCGGCATGGCCCAGCACCTCGGCGTCATGATCACCGCAGTGGTCCTGGCGGTCCTCTTCATGATGGCGTTTGCCGGACCGATCGGGGATTTCGTCGAGAGACACCCCACAGTAAAGATGCTCGCCCTGTCGTTCCTGCTGCTGATCGGCATGGCGCTGGTCGCCGACGGCCTCGACCAGCACATCCCCAAGGGCTACATCTATTTCGCGATGGGCTTTTCGATCTTCGTCGAGTTCCTCAACCTGAGGGCCGGCGCGCGGCGCGCCGAGTCGCAGCCGGGGCACCGCGGCGGCGCCAAGACCGCAACCGCGGGGTGAGGAGACGCTGGCCCGCAAGCCGGCGGTGACCCGCCGCAGAGCCGCAGGCCAGAGCCCGCCGAAGCGGCGACAGCGACACCGAACGCCCATGCCTTTCTTGTCTGCTCAACAGGCTTGCCCGATAATCCCGGCCCGACGAAACGGGTGCGGCGCGAGGGCCCGCGCGGCGGCGACCGCGCTCTTTTCGATCAGCCGGGTCCTCGAGCGCGATCGGTTCCGCTGGCTCTGCGGGTTCCTTTGGATCAGGAGGGTTAGAATGTTTGCAGCAGGGAGGACCGGGCTCAGGCGCGCCGGGCACGAGTGCCGCGGGGTCGTCAAGTCCATCCGGTCGCCACGACCGAGCAGGGCTGCGCGCATCGCGGGTCGCGCACTGGCCGCCGTCGTCGTGTCGATCTCCGTGCTCGCGATCGCGCCGTGGTGCCATCAGGCGCAGGCATTCGACCTCGACGATGTCGAGGCCAAGGCCCGCAAGCTCGCCACCGAGCCGTTTCAGGACCCCACCGGCAAGATCCCGCGCTGGCTGCTCGACATCAGTTACGACCAGTGGCGTGACATCCGTTTCCGCCCCGACCGCTCGCTGTGGCGCGACCGCGCGCTGCCCTTCGAAGTGCAGTTCTTCCACCCCGGACTGTTCTACGACCGCGCGGTGGCGATCAACGAGGTCGACGCGCTCGGCGTGCATCCGTTGCAGTTCTCGCCGGGCCAGTTCGACTACGGCAACAACGACTTCGCCAGTCGCGTACCGCAGGACCTCGGGTACGCCGGGTTTCGCATCCACTACCCGATCAACAAGCCCGATTACTCCGACGAAGTGGCCGTGTTCCTCGGCGCCAGCTACTTGCGCGCCCTCGGCAAGGGCCAGGTCTTCGGACTGTCGGCCCGTGGCCTCACCATCGACACGGCAGTCGCCTCCGGCGAGGAATTCCCTTACTTCCGTGAATTCTGGCTGGTGCGTCCCACCAAGAACGCCTCCGACGTGGCCGTCTACGCGCTTCTGGACAGCCCCAGCCTGACCGGTGCCTATCGCTTCGTAGTGTACCCCGGGCAGCAGACCGTCATCGACGTCGAGTCGCGAGTCTTCGTGCGCAAGAACGCAGGCAAGCTCGGCATCGCACCGCTCACCAGCATGTTCCTGTACGGCGAGAACACCACGCAGTGCTTCGACAACTACCGTCCCGAAGTCCACGACTCCGACGGACTGCTGCTGTTCGCCGACACCGGTGAATGGTTGTGGAGACCTTTCGACAATCCCACCACACTGCAAGTTCACAGTTTCCAGATGACCAACCCGCGCGGCTTTGGCGTCTTGCAGCGCGACCGCGACTTCACCAACTACCAGGACCTGGAGACGCTCCAGGAAAAACGTCCCAGCGCCTGGATCGCCCCCAAAGGCCAGTGGGGTCCCGGACGCGTCGAGTTGGTCGAGATCCCGACGCGCAAGGACATCCACGACAACATCGTCGCCTACTGGGTTCCCGACACACTCCCGCCGGCAGGTGAGCCGATCTCGCACGCGTACAGGATGTCGTGGTACCCCGACGACCCCACCAGGCCGCCCGCCGGCCGCGCGGTCGCCACCAGACGCGAGCACGGATCGAGTGAACACAGCACGCGTTTCGTCGTCGACTTCCAAGGCAAGCAACTCGAGAAGCTCACCGCCGACGAAGTGCTGCGCGCCGTCGTATCGGTCGTGGGCGGGGACGACAAAGGCCACATCGTCGGGCAGTACGTGATCAAGATTCCGGCGACCGGGGGCTGGCGCCTCGGTTTCCAGGTGGAGGCCACAAGCAAGGAACCGATCGAACTTCGGGCCTACCTCGACAAGGCGGGCAGCGCGCTCACCGAAACCTGGTCCTACACGCTGGCCCCTTGAGCAACGCCGTCGCCAGAAGTCCCGAGGGCGGCGCACCTCTTTCGTTCGGCGAGGTTCTGGCGCGGGTCCTCTCTCAGGAACCCGGTCGCCTTCTGCACGACTGGAAACAGGCCCGGCAACGGTGCCTCTCATATCTGTCCGCACTCGGCGTTCCCGCCCAGGACCGCGGCGCATTGGCCGACGAGGCCATCGCTCACGCCCTGCGCAGCGAGCCCTGGAGCGAAGGTGGTGACGCGTTGTCGCAGTCGCTGGCGGCGCTGCGGCAGTTGCTGGTCGAGCGTTACCCGGTCTCGGGTGGAGCCCACGCCGCGGGCGACCGCGCGCCCGAGTTCGACGATTTCGTTGCGTGGCGGCTCGACGCGACCGCGCGGCGGCGCTGGACCAGGGACGAAGTACCCGGGCCGTTGCCGCCGACCAATGCAACGCCGCCGATAGTTCGGCGCGGGATGCCACACGCCGAACTCGAACGCCGGTTTTTTCGTCCCCGTACCGAGCCCGACGTGGCGGAACTGAACGGAAGAACCCGTACGCACAACGCACCGCGAACCTCCGGAGCGTCCAAGGAAACCTCCGACCGGCGCCTGCACCGCCAGACTCTTCCCTGGACCAAGGTCGCAGTGCGGCGCCGACTGACACTCGCCGCGCTGGTGGCGATCCCGAGCATCATTGCCAGCCAGTTCATGCTCGACGTGCTCCCGCAAAAAGGCGGGACCGTGATCGAAGTCGCCATTGTGCTGTTCTTCGCCGCGTTGTTCGGCTGGATCTCGATCGGCTTCTGGACGGCTCTGCTGGGCATCTTCACGCTCGTGCGCCGCCAGGATCGTTTTGCCGTCACGCTGCCCGGGGAGGAGGGGTTCGCTCCGATCGACGCATCGGTCAGGACCGCGATCGTGATGCCGATCTGCGAAGAACCGGTCGAGCGCGTGTTCGCCGGTCTGCGCGCCATTCACGACTCGCTGGAGCGCACCGGATCGATAGACCGCTTCGAATTCTTCGTGCTCAGCGACAGCGCCGACCCCGCTACCGCCATCCGTGAAGAGGAAGCGTGGCTCGACTGGTGCCGCGAAACCGGAGGGTTCGGCCGTATCTTCTACCGCCGCCGGCGCGTGCGGCTCAAGCGCAAGAGCGGCAACGTCGCCGACTTCTGCCGTCGCTGGGGCAACCGTTATCGCTACATGATCATGCTCGACGCCGACTCGGTGATGAGCGGCGACGCGCTGGTGCGGCTGGTGCAGATGATGGAGAAACATCCCACCGCCGGCATGATCCAGACCGCGCCGCTGGCCGTGTACCGGCGCTCGATGTTCGGTCGCGTGCAGCAGTTCACCGCCCGGGCCTATGGTCCGATGTTCTGCGCCGGCCTGCACTACTGGCAACTCGGCGACGGGCAGTACTGGGGACACAACACCATCATCCGGTGCAAGCCCTTCGCCGATCACTGCGGCCTGCCGCCGCTGCCCGGCAAGCCTCCACTCGGCGGTGACATCCTCAGCCACGACTTCGTCGAAGCCGCACTGATGGGACGCGCCGGCTGGACGATCTGGCTCGCCTTCGACCTGCCCGGAAGCTACGAAGAAACCCCCTCTTCGCTGCTCGAAGAGATGAAGCGCGACCGTCGCTGGTGCCAGGGCAACCTCCAGCACGTGCGCCTGCTGTTCACCGAGGGCCTGTTCGGCGCCCACCGCGCGTTGTTCCTGAACGGCGCGCTCTCGTACGTCTCGGCGCTGCTGTGGTTCTGCTTCCTGCTGCTGTCGACCGCCGAAGCCATCCAGTTCGCACTGCGAACTCCCGAGTATTTTCCGCCGGGTCCGAGCCTGTTCCCTCAGTGGCCGGTGTGGCGACCCGACTGGGCGCTGATGTTGCTGGCTGCCACCTGCCTGATCCTGTTCCTGCCCAAGATACTCAGCATCGCGTACATCATCTTCAAGACCCGGACCGCGCGCGCCTTCGGCGGTGTCACCAGACTGCTGCTGAGCGTGCCGCTCGAGATCGTACTGTCGAGTCTGTTCGCGCCGATACGGATGTTGTTCCACACCAAGTTCGTGCTGCTCAACCTGCTCGGACGCACGGTGGGATGGAAGTCGCAGCCGCGCGAGGATGCCGAAACGACCTGGAGAGAGGCAGCTACCCACCACGGGCTCGACACGGTATTCGCCACAGTGTGGGCCACCGCGCTGTACGGGCTCAGCCCCGACTACTTCTGGTGGGTGATGCCGGTGGTCGGAGCCCTGATTCTGTCGGTGCCGATCTCGGTGATGGTCAGCAAGATCGGCCTCGGGGACAGCGTACGCGGCTTCGGCCTCTTCACGATTCCCGAGGAAACCGATCCGCCGCGAGAGCTGCGCGAGGTGGAAGCAAACCTCGCGGTGGCCAAGACCCGCACCGCCGCGCTCCCGCCGCTGCAGGACGACGGCTTCGTGCGCGCGGTCGTCGACCCGATGATGAACGCCGTGCACCGCGCCTTGCTCGGCAAGCTGCGCAGTCTGAGGCCGGACATTGCCGAGGCACGCGGGACGTTGCTCGACCAGGTGCTCGCCGAAGGCCCCGGCCGCGCCGATTCGCGATCTCGCAAAGTGATCCTCAACGACCCGTCGTTGATGGACAGCATCCATCGGCGCCTGTGGCAGCACAGCGACGCGGCACTGCTGCGGCGCTGGGGCATCGGCGACTGAGCGCTGACGCTCCGGCGAGCGGACCAGAGTCGGTCGGGGCCCGTAGCGAAACTGGTTACCCAGCGCGGCACCGGTCTTCACGGAGGTTTCGCCACCTGCAGCTGCCGCGCCTCGCGTTTCCAGCGCATCACGGCCCCTGCCGATCCAGATATCGGTCGCCGATGGTGCGCATCAACGGCTCGCGGCCTGTGCGGCAACCAAGCTCCCACGACACCGCATCCGGTGCGTGGCCGGCGGCGTGGATGATTCCCGCGTGAATCCCATGC
>JACRCR010000083.1 GCA_016218925.1 Deltaproteobacteria bacterium
CCCTTGACGAAATCCTCGGTTGAGCTGTCGGTCGCAGCGGCTTCCATCAGCGCCGACAAGTCGACCGGGACCTTGACGCCAGCGCGGCACCCGGGGCGCGCGCTCAGCGCCGTCATCCAGCGGCTCAGATTGGTGAGTCCGTCGGTCGAGACGCCCGACCATTTGTGGGTGCGCACCCAGCACCAGTTGGCGATGTCGGCGATCGAGAACTCGGATCCGGCCAGGTACTCGGACTCGCCGAGGCGGCGTTCGAGCACTTCGAACAGACGGCGCGACTCGTTCTGGTAGCGGTCGATGGCGGGTTGGTACTTCTCGGGCCAGTAGCGAAAGAAGACGTTGGCCTGCCCCATCATCGGACCGACTCCGCCCATCTGGAACATCAGCCACTGAATGGCGCGGCTGCGGCCCTTCTTGTCGGCCGGCAACAGGCGTCCGGTCTTCTCGGCCAGGTAGATCATGATGGCGCCCGACTCGAACACCGCGAAGTCGTCTTCGTCGCGATCGACGATCGCCGGGATGCGGCCGTTCGGGTTGATGCGCAGGTACGACTCTTCCTTCTGTTCCTGCGCCATCAGGTTGATCGCGTGCACCTCGTAGGGAACCCCGAGTTCCTCGAGCGTGACGGAAGCCTTCCACCCGTTAGGCGTAGGCGAAGTATAAAGATCGATCATCAAGCAATTCCTCCGGTCGATGGGCCGTTTCCGGCAGACTGTCTACAGAAGAAACGCGAGGCAGCGTGTCGGTGCAAGCCAGGCGTCCACGCGGGCGCGGGCCGCCGGCGAAAGCCGCGCATGGGCCTCGCGCAATGCTTTGAGGCAACGCACCTGGTACTTGAATACCCCCTGTTCGTAGGGATGGCCCAGCGCCTCGAAGCGAAAGGTCTGTGCGCCGCGAGCGAAGGCCTCGGCGTTGGCGACCAGGAACGGAAAGTAGACCTCACCGGCAAGGCTCAGTAGCCCGGCCACGGCGGCGCAGAGCGGGGCCTGCAGGTCCCTCCACTCCCCTTCCACCCCGGAAGCGTCGTCGAGATTCATCAGCCAGCGGTACGTGAACGGGAACTCCGCACGCATCATCTCGCACGGGGTGGGATCGACCGCGAGTTGCGAGAGCTGGCCCATCCACGCGAAATCCGCGAGCGAGGGACGGGTCCCCAACAGATATGCTTCTTCCGTGACGTGCGCTTCGAGCAGCGCGAGCACCCGGCGCGTGGACTCTTCGATCAACGCCACGTTCTGCGGCGTGCAGCCAACCAGAGCCATGCGCCCGACCTGGCGATCGCGAAACGCGCGGGCGGTGTCCAGGACCTTGTCGCGACCGCGTCCGATCATGCCGTCGAAGACGATCCAGCGGCTCATCTGCTGCTGGTCGCGCTGGCGAAACCAGCGGTAGTGGAACATCGCCTTGGTGCCCCACTCATCGGCCATGTCTTCGAGCAGCGACGCGATGAAAGCCGCGGCCTCGTCCCCGGGGACCACAGAGCGCTCGCCAGGGTGCAGCCGCTCCAGATCGAAGATCATCGGCGTCGAATCGTTGTGCCAGCTCCCATCGGGATAGCGCAGGATCGGAATCACCTTCGCCTTGACGTGCTGGTAGACGTGGGCGTTGGCCTCGCCGATCTGCACCCACGCGTGCGGCAGGCGCCGGTAGCGCATCAGCGCCCGCATCTTCATCGAATATGGAGAGCCGAGCCCGCCGTAGATCGTGTACACGCCTGCCTCCGCAGCGGCGCCGGGGCCGCCGTGGTTCCCTACGTCGTCACGCGTGCGGAGGAAAACACGGCTGTGGTCTTTACGGTGCCGGCGCCGCGTACGCCACCGCTTCTCCCGGCGTGTGCATGTGAACCGTGGGCCCGGGGTTCCCGGTAGCGGCCTCGGAATCGGCTGGGCGATAGCTGGAATCGCCGATCTCTAAGGCCCGAGAGATCGGCGCGGCCTGCTCCGTGGCGGCCACGAGCAGCGCCACAGCCGGGACGCGATGCGCCCGGCAGCCCGCGGGTCTTCGCGAAACATCTCAGCCGGCGCTATTGTCCGGCGGTGCTCGGACCAGCCCAGACTCCGCGAGGACAATCTTGAACAATTCAACCCTGCCGCCGCGCATCGCTTTTCTCGGCGATTACTTGCCGCGGCTGTGCGGGATCGCGACCTTCACGCATGATCTGTGCGAAGCGGTGGCATGCGCCGCGCCCTCGTCGGATTGCTACGTCGGGGCGGTCAACGATCGCGTCGAGCGCTATGAGTATCCGCCGCGAGTGCGCTTCGAACTCCAGGAGAAAGACCTCGATTCCTACCGGCGGGCGGCGGATTTCCTGAACTTCAACAACGCGGACGTGCTTTGTGTGCAGCACGAGTTCGGCATCTACGGCGGCCCTGCCGGCGGCCACCTGCTGGCCCTCCTCAAGGAGGTGCGGATGCCGGTGGTGACCACGCTGCACACGATCCTGCGCGATCCCAACGCGGCACAGCGCAAGGTGATGGACGAATTGGCGCGGCGCAGCGACCGCCTCGTGGTAATGGCGCACAAGGGCGCGGAGATTCTGCGCGACACCTACGGGGTGCCCGATGCCAAGGTGGACTTGATCGTTCACGGCATCCCCGACGTGCCGTTCATCGAATCGAGCGTCTTCAAGGCGCAGTTCGGCGTCGAAGGTCGCAAGGTGCTCCTCACGTTCGGTCTGATCGGGCCCGGCAAGGGCATCGAGTACGCGATCGAAGCGCTGCCGGAAATCGTGCGACGGCATCCGAACGTGGTCTATCTGGTGCTCGGCGCCACCCATCCGCATCTGATCGCGCACGAGGGCGAGCGCTATCGCCTGAGCCTCGAGCGACTTGCCGAGGATCGCGGCGTGAAAGAGCACGTCATCTTCTACAACCGCTTCGTGTCGCTCGACGACCTGAAGGAATTCATCGGCGCGACGGACATCTACCTGACGCCGTATCTCAACGAGGCGCAGATCACCTCGGGCACGCTGTCGTACGTGTTCGGTGCCGGCAAGGCGGTGGTTTCCACGCCCTACTGGCACGCGCAGGAATTGCTCACGGACGGTCGCGGCGTTCTGGTTCCTTTCCGCGATCCCGCGGCGATCGCGCAAGGCGTGTGCGGCCTGCTCGACGAACCGGCGCGCCTGGAGAAGATCCGGCACGATGCCTACGCGATGGGTCGCGAGATGATCTGGCCGGCGGTGGCGCAGCGCCATCTCGAATCGTTCCAGCGTGCCCGCGCCGACCGCAAGGCCACGCCGCGTACGGCCTTCGCCGGGTGGACGCTCGGCAACCGGCCGTACGATCTGCCGCCGCTGCGCCTCGATCACATCGTTCGCATGAGCGATGGAACCGGCATCTTCCAGCACGCGATCTTCAACGTTCCGGACTTCCACGAAGGCTACTGCACCGACGACAACGCGCGCGCCTACATCCTGTGCAACCGGCTCGACGAGCTCGGCGGCCAGCCGCCGCAGGAGGATCTCGGGAGACTGGCCACCAGCTACCTGGCCTTCGTCGCGGCGGCCCTCGATCGCACCAGCGGGCGCTTCCGCAATTTCATGAGCCACGGACGCCAGTGGCTCGAGGACGCCGGCAGCGAGGACAGCCATGCGCGCGCGCTGTGGGCGACCGGCACCGGCGCCGGGCGTTCCCACAACGACGGACACCGCCGGCTCGCCGCGCTGCTGTTCGCGCGCGGGCTGCCGGCCGTGGAGCACTTCTCTTCGCCGCGAGCGTGGAGCTTCACGTTGCTGGGTATCCACGAGTATCTGCACCAATTCCCCGGCGATCCGCAGGCGAGCGCGATGCGCGAGGCGTTGACCGCAAGACTCGTGAGGCTGTGGAACGAGTGTTCCACCGACGACTGGCCCTGGTTCGAACCCAGCGTCACCTACGACAACGCACGCCTGTGCCAGGCTCTCATCCTCAGTGGCCAGTGGATGCCCCACGACGAAGCGCTGAGGATCGGGCTCGCGTCGCTGCGCTGGCTGGTTTCGATCCAGACCACGCAGGCCGGATGCTTCCGGCCGATCGGCAGCAATGGGTTCTATGTGCGCGACGGCGCGCGCGCAGACTACGATCAGCAGCCTCTGGAGGCACAGGCGATGGTTCCCGCGTGCCACGAGGCCTTCCGCGCCACGCTCGACCCGGCTTGGTCGCGCGAGGCAAAGCGCGCGTTCGAGTGGTTTCTCGGCCGCAACGATCTCGGTGTGCCACTCTACGATTTCGGCACCGGCGGCTGCAGCGACGGCCTGCACCGCGATCGGGTCAGCGAGAACCAGGGCGCGGAGTCCACGCTGGCCTTCCACCTGGCGCTCGCCGAGATGGCCAGCGCCGAGCATCTGATCACGCAGCCGCCGGGTCCTGCTCGATGAGCCCGGTTCGCCTGCGCCGCCACGACGTGACGCTGCTCCCGCAGAGCGCGCGAGTAATCCTCCGACCTTTCATCCCGGCGAGCGCGCATCAGGTGACGACCATCATCGGCCGTGCGTTGGCCCTGACGGAGGACGAAGTCGTCCGCGAACTGGACGCCGTACGTACCGAATTCGCATTGCGGCACTTCGACATCGAGTCGCTGCTGCGCGCGCACTACGCCAAGGTGCACCATCGCGTGTTCACGCAGCGGCCGCTCTCGGATGCACGCCAGTTGCTGATCGGTGCGCTCTTTTCCGGCGAGTACTCGCTCGAATCCGCCGCGATCTTCAATCCGTCCATCGTCGCCCACCCCGACCAGAGCGGGGTCGCGGCGGGCGGACTGCGTTTCGTCATGAGCCTGCGAGCGACCGGAGAAGGTCACATTTCGTCGATCGAATTCCGCACCGGCAGCATCGCGCCGGAGGGCGACATCACGCTCGATCCGGTTTCGCCGCTGGTCACCGTACCGGAAATCGTCCCCAACCCCGGCTACCGAAAGAAGCGGTTCATCATCAAACTGCACGAGATGGGGTTTGATGACCGCTACGCCGCGGCCGTAATGGCGCCGCTTGCGGAGAATTTCACTCTCACCGAGCTGAACAAGAGCGTGGGCACGGTACGGCTCGAAACCCAGCCTGCCACGCGCGATCTGGTCCGCACTCTCGAAACCATCCAGTGGCTTGCAGACTCCAACTACGAGCTACGGTTCTCGGACAAGGTCGCGGTCAGCGAACGCATCATCTTCCCGGTTTCGCCCAACGAGACCAACGGCATCGAAGACGCCCGCTTCGTCCGTTTCGTCGAAGACGACGGATCGGTGATGTACTACGCCACCTACACGGCCTACAACGGACGCGCCATCCTGCCGCAGTTGATCGAGACCGAGGATTTCCTGAACTTCCGCATTCTGACCCTCAACGGCAGCGCCGTTCAGAACAAAGGCATGGCGCTCTTTCCGCACCGCATCGCCGGCCGCTACGCGATGCTCTCACGGCAGGATGACGAGAATCTCTTCATCATGTTCTCCGACAGCCCGCACTACTGGAGCGACCCCGAAGTGATTCTGCGGCCCTGCGAAGCGTGGGAATCCGTCAAGATCGGCAACTGCGGGTCCCCCATAGAGACGCAGGCCGGCTGGCTCGTCATCACCCACGGCGTCGGCCCGATGCGCAAGTACTGCATCGGCGCCGCCCTGCTCGACCTGCACGACCCCACGAGGGTCATCGGCCGGCTGCGTCAGCCGCTGCTCGCACCCGAAAGCAACGAACGCGAAGGCTACGTCCCCAACGTCGTCTATAGCTGCGGCTCGCTGGTCCATCGGGGACAGCTGGTGCTGCCTTTCGCCATCAGCGACCGC
>JACRCR010000084.1 GCA_016218925.1 Deltaproteobacteria bacterium
GCCAGGCGGATCTCGTATTCGGGGGGCATGTTTGCCTGGTGACCTCGGTGCGCCGGATCTTCGACTCGCTCCCGTCAGTCGCCGTGACGGTGGTGCAGATCCGGGTAGTGGGCGTGGGTGTGGACGAGCGGCTCGTGCCGGTGCCCGTGCGCATGAGGCAGCGGGTCGCTCGGGGCCGGATCGTCGTGGTTGTGATGGTGCCCGTCGCGGTGATGCTCGTCGTGGACGTGCCCGTGCGCGTGCACCAGCGGGTCGTGAGTATGAACGTGTCGATGGCGTTCGGTTACGTGCAGCCACACGCCCGCGCACATCAACGCCGCAGCGACGAAGAACAGCGGCGTCACCGGCTCGCGCCACACGGCGATCGCGAGCACCGCGCCCGCGAACGGCGCGAGCGAGAAGTACGCGCTGGTTCTGGCGGTTCCGATTCTGCGCAGCGCGCGCAGGAAGCACACCAGGCTGAGTCCGTAGCTGGCAAGCCCAAGCACGAGTGCAGCGGCCAGCAGCCGGAGGTCTGTTTGCGACGGGCCGGTGGCCGCAGCGACCGTGAAGTTGACGCTGCCCGCGACCAGTCCCTTGATCGCCGCGGTCTGGATCGGATCGGTGCCGGAGATTTTCTGGGTGAGATTGTTGTCGATCGCCCACGCCAGGCAGGCCCCGACGATCAGCAGCGGACCGAGCACGCCGTCCCAGATTGGGCTGGCAGGACTGGCCGGGCCGCCCTGCCAGGCAAGCACCACTCCGCCGCCGCAGATCGCGGTCATGCCGATCGCGATGCGAAGACTCAGGTTCTCGCGAAAGACGAGCCACGCCAGTACGGCGGTGAGCACGCCTTCGAGGTTCAGCAGCAACGCCGCCGACGATGCGGCCGTGCGCTCCAGTCCGAGCATCAACAGCAGCGGCGCGGCGATGCCGCCGATTGCCACCGCCCCGGCGAGCCAGGGAACATCGCTTCGCGTGAGCGGTGCTTCCGGGTGCCTCTTTCGCAGCAGCCGCTGCAGCACCCACAAGCTGCCGAGCCCGAGCCCGGACCCGAGATACAACAGACCCGCGAGCAACTGCGGGCGCATATCGCTGAGCAGAATCTTCGCCAGCGGCGTGCTCACACCGAACAGCAGCGCGGCGGCCAGCGCAAGGCCGATGCCTTCGCGCCCGCTACGGTCGTCGGCGTGGCTCATAGCATGTCGAACGCGGCCTGCACGAGTTCGCCGCCGTGATGGCGCTCCAGACGCCGCACGATGAAGTGACCGCGCGCGATGTCCTGGAAGTGATCGATGAACAGCACGTTGATCGCTGCGCCGGCGGCGGAGCCGAGAATCGGAATCGCTTGCGCCGCGGCCTTTTCGGTGACGACCACGTTGAAGCGCGCCGCTACCTGCGTGACGAAACGCACCAGGACCGGAGCCCCTTCCTCGGCCAATCCGCGCTGGGTGATGAAGTGGGCGGCTTCCGACACCGCTCCGGCCAGCGCTGCGCGCACCGCGAAGTAGCCGCTTTCGGCCGCGTCGTCGGAGCGCGAAGGTCCGCCGAGCGCGAAGACCTCGACGCATGCCAGCCTCGCGCCGACCTCCCGCAGGCTCTCGCCTTCGCTGCGCGCGATGTCGGCGATCGAACGCAGCATGATGGTGGTGGAGATCGGCAATTCGATCGGCAGCGCGGGCAGTCCGAACCAGCCGCCGCCGGCGCCGGTGGCCGCGACCAGCAGGCGGTGCAGCGAGTCGCGCGAGCGCCGCGAGCCGGCGTCGTCCAGCGTGGTGACCGCAAGATCCAGCGCGCGATGCAGAACGCCTTGCGAGATCTGCGTGACTCTTCCCGACCAGCCGGCGGGCAGCATCTCCAGCCCTTTCTCGATCGGAGTTCCGAGCAGGCTGGTCAGCCTGGCCGCCAACGACGGGCTCTGCAGAAGCTGCTTGGCCAGAGCCAGATCTTCGAGGTCTCGCTTGGAGAATCCCATCGTCGAATTTTCGTCGGCCCCGCGCCGGGCTTCGGGTACGAACGAGGTTCCGAGTATCGCCTGCTCCTCGTCGACTCGCCAGCCCCGACGTTCGAGGCCGACGCCACGCGCGTGAAAGCCCGCCGCGGACTCGTCATCCGACTCCGGAACGGCTAGGGTTCCGGGGATCATGAGACGCGATATCGTTCACGCAGGCGCCGGCAGCCTCACCTACGAGATCCGTGAGATCGTGGCGGTCGGCCGCCAGCTGCAAAGCCTCGGGGTCGACGTAACCTGGGAGAACATCGGCGATCCGGTTCAGAAGGGCGAGGCCCCGCCAAAGTGGATCCGCGACATCGTCCGCGAACTGGTCGACGACCCGGCGTCGTGGGCCTACTGCGACACCGAAGGCATTGCGGCCACGCGCGAGTTCCTGGCGGCCCGTGTCAACGAGCGCCGCGGCGGAGTGCAGATCACCGCCTCGGACATCCTGTTCTTCAACGGTCTTGGCGACGCCGTTTCCAAAGTCTACGGACAGCTTCGTCGCGAAGCGCGTGTGCTCGGTCCGTCGCCGGCTTACAGCACCCACAGCTCGGCCGAGTCGGCCAGCAGCGGCTATAAGCACCTGACCTACACGCTGGATCCGTACAACGGCTGGATGCCGGACGTCGACGACATCCGCATGAAGGTCAAGTACAACGACTCGATCGCCGGCATTCTGCTGCTGAGCCCCGACAATCCCACCGGCGCCGTCTATCCGCGCGCGTTGCTCGAAGAGATCGCCGAGATCGCGCGCCGCAGCGACTGCTTCTTGATCACCGATGAGATCTACGCCCACATCGTCTACGGCGGCGGCCGCCTGCACGCCAGCGAGTGGGTGGGCGACGTTCCGGCGCTGGCGATGCGCGGAATCAGCAAGGAGTATCCGTGGCCGGGTGCGCGCTGCGGTTGGATCGAGATCCTGAACCGCGGCCGCGACGAGAACTTCTCGCGCTACTGCGCCAGCCTGCTTGCCGCCAAGCGGCTGGAGGTCTCCAGCACCACGCTGCCGCAGATGTCGATCCCGCGCGTGATGGGCGACGCGCGTTACGCCGCGCATCTTCGCGGCCGCGAGGCGATGTTCGAGCGCAGAGCCGACGAAGCCGTGGCGGCGCTGGCCGGTTGCGACGCGGTGGTGGCCAACAAGCCCGGCGGCGCCTTCTACTTCACGGTGATGTTCAAGGACGGCGTGCTCAGCGACAAACAGACGCTGAAGATAGAGAGCCGCACCGTGCGCGAGCGCATCGAGAAGATGGTCGAGGGCGTGGCTCCCGACAAGCGGTTCGTCTACTACCTGATGGGCGCCACCGGCATCGTGGTCGTGCCGCTGACCGGCTTCCAGAGCGAGCACCATGGATTTCGCGCCACGCTGCTGGAGTCCGACGACGCCAAGCGCGCGTGGATCTACCGCACGCTGCGCGAGTCGATCGACGCCTACGTCGCCAGTTGAGGGCAATCCACCGGCGCTTCTCAGGGGACGCGCGACCTCGCCATAGCCAGTTGCTCGGCCGAGCCCTTCGTCGCCCTGCTCTCGTTCGAGCAGGTCAGGCGCCGAGCGCTCCTATAGGAACAACGGTGACGCCGTCGTCGCGCCGGTAGCAGTAACCGCTGGCGGTGATGACGACCAGCGCGAGGGGGGCACCCGTCGCCGACGTGTCGACGCGGGCTTTCAGGCGCAAAAGCTGCGTCGCTGCCGCGTCGATCTCTCCGCCACCAAGCTTCACTTCGAACGCAGCCCAACGACCATCGGGGAATTCGATGATGGCATCCGCCTCCAGCCCCGATTCATCGCGATACGCGTAAAGCCGTGCCTCGAGTTCCTGCGCATAAACCCTCAAGTCGCGAATCACCAGGTTCTCGAAGAGCAACCCAAACCACTCGAGATCCGACAGCAGGCGTGACGGCGCGGCCCCAGTCGCAGCGACGGCCAGCGAAGGGTCGACGAAATGCCGGACGGAAGCTGCGCGCAGCCGGGTTCGCGAACGAAGTGAGGGCGCCCACGCAGGAAGATCCTCGGTGATCATCAGGCGTGCGAGGACATCGAGATGGGATGCGATCGTTTCGGCCTTCAGATTGCCGTCGGTGCCGTTTACATCCGATCTCAACCGACTCGCGGAGACCGCAGTCGCGACGTTGCGCGCCAGCGAACGAAGGAGCCTCGACACCACTTCCGGGTCGCGACGCACACCGTCG
The DNA here is from genome assembly GCA_016218925.1 of Deltaproteobacteria bacterium. Classification (GTDB taxonomy): domain Bacteria; phylum Desulfobacterota; class Binatia; order UBA1149; family CAITLU01; genus CAITLU01. The sequence continues at coordinate 4,166 of JACRCR010000084.1, forward strand.
ACCCGCTGGACGTCGGCACGTGCCACTTCTTGGAGATAACCCGCGAGCACTCGTCGCGCCTGGGCGGACGTCTTCCCGAGGTTGCCGGGCCATCCGCCAACACAGACGAGTTCCGCGACGTCGGGAATGGTGAGGCCAGGGTCGACTGCACGAAGGTTCTCGCCACGAAGCAAGGCTGCCAGCGAGACCTCGCCCGAAGAGTGTCCCGACTCGGCCAGCGTCATCGGCCGCATGCGCAGTCGAAGAAAGCGCCCGGCTCCGACGTCGCGCGTTTCGTCATCCGAAGGCACCGACGACCTCGTGAGAATGAAGTGTCCTGCGCCGCCGCGCTGGTCCACCGCTCGACGAACCTGGTTCCAGACCGCGGGCACGACCTGCCATTCGTCGATCAGGCGCGGAGACTGGCCGGCGAGAATCAGGCCGGGGTCGACCGCTGCCGCTCGCCGCGCGCCCTGGTCCACGTCCAGGAGAACCTCGCTGCGGCTGGCCTGTCGGGCGGTTTCGGTCTTGCCGCAAGCCCTCGGGCCTTCGATCAGCACAGCGCCCACACTCTGGAGCGCGCGACTCAATTCGGCATCGACGATTCTCGGACGATATGGCATACGGAATTGTGCTGCTAAAACATCGGCTTAGCAATCATCAGGGGGATATATGCAGGGTTGTTGGGGGGATGTTTACGGGCTATCGAGGGCGAGTTTTGCGGTCTGATGGAAGGCATTTCAAGGGGGGCACTTGAAGGATCCCCCCTCCAGCCTTCGTTCTCTTCGACTGCTGTCACCTTCGGTGCCTTCCCAGGCGACGGCGAATCGTCCATCGCGCATCGTCGCCACGGCGCCAATGCTCTCACTCTGACCGTCGTTTCCCTCCTGCGTCGTTACGAGGAATTCATCTCCGGCAGGACCGCCATCGCGATCGACAAGATGTCCCCACACGCCAAAGTGCTTCTGAGGTGCGTCGAGAAAAGGCGGACGGCAGGCAGGTGGCACGCGGAAAGGAGAATCCTCGTTCACCCCTATGCGGCCGGCCTCTGGCGGTGACTACCGGATCGAAGGCCGCGAAATGCGCGCTGTTGGCGAGGGCATCGCCGCAGGCGCCGACGCAAAGCTCACCCGCGCGCGGCGATGCCGCACATCCGCAGGCTCTCGTCCCACAGCTCGCGGGCACGCGCGAGATCGTAGGATTCCTTCGACGAAGGGGCTTCCTGCCAGCGCCGGTGCGAGGGGAAGTACTTGCCCGACACCTGCGCGAGTGTCGGGTCGAGAACCAGGCGTGCAAGCGCGTCGCCCGACTTGGCCGCGGTGCTGATCGACGGTACGGCGCCGGTCAGCAGACGAGCGACGCGCGGAAGAACGCGGTCCCAGATCCAGCGCTGCGCCGGCGAATAATCGCGCGCGAGTCCGGAGCCGGGTACGAGGCCGGGGTCGAAGGCGTTGACGGTGATTCGTTCGGCGTTGCGCGCCACGCGCTCTTCCTCGATCCTGCGCGCGAGTTCGTAGCAGAACCACATGTTGCACACTTTGCTGTTCACGTACGCGAGCTGACCGTTGTAGGCGCCGGCGCGCGCGCCTCCGCTGGCGGCCAGCGTCTCGAAGTCGGCGATCGCGGGCTTTGGCATGCCGCTCCAGCGCGCCGGATCGTGTACGCCCGAGGCCACGACCACGATTCGCGAGGGAGCGTTGGCGGCCAGCCGGTCTATCAAGAGCTGCGTGAGCAGGAAGTGGCCGAGGTGGTTGACCGCGAAGGTCAGCTCGAAACCGTCCGAGGAGAGACGCAATCCGCCGCTGAACTGCACCCCGGCGTTGCAGACCAGAGCCTGGAGCGGAACGTCGTCGGCTTCGATGCGGCGCGCGAAACGGCGAATCGAGTAGAACGAGCCGAGGTCGAGTCCCATCTCGGAAACGTTCGGGTTGCCGGTCTCGGTGGTGATTCTCTCGACCGCTGCTGCCGACGCCGCCCGGTCGCGGCTCGCTATCAGCACCCCGCGTCCCTGCCTGGCCAGTACGCGCGCGCACTCCAGGCCGATGCCCGAATTTCCTCCTGTGACGAGAACGGTTCCGCGCTCCATTGAATCTCCGCTGTGCCCGGCGACCTTCGCTGTGCTTTTTCGTTCGGCGTGCGTGGCGGTAGGGGGCTGCCAGCCGCCGGCCGGCTCCCCAGTTTCTACGATTGTCGGGCCGCGCTCAACGGGGTTTCTTGGGAGATGCCTCTTTCAGGCCGGCTCTGCGCCGCGCTGCGCGGCTGTCAGCCAGCCGCTGATGTACTCGTAGACGCGCGGGTCGTTGAGCAACTGCAAGTGCCCGATCCCGCCGATCGTCGCCGTCTCGACGTCTCCGGGCAGTCCTGCCACCGCGGCGCTGCCCAGAGTCACCATGCCGTCACCGAGCACGTGTCCGGCCATTCGTGCGAGTGGTCGCGCGGAGTCCTTCACCAGGTTGGCGGCCAGGAAGCGATACGCGACGCCGGGCACCGGCGGCGCCGCCGCCGCGTCCTGCTCGTCCGTGTGCGATCGGCGGCGCAGCCCATGGCGCAGATCCTTGATCGCGGCGCTGCGGGCATCGGCGATCTTGCCGAGCGGAGCGGTGACATCGAAGAGATGCAGCGCCGCCGTCGCCAGGTATCCGAGCTTCTCCATCGGCGCACCCAGGTTCGGCGAGCCCAGGCAGATGACCATTGTGGTGTGACGCAGCCATGACAGCTTCGCGCCGCTGGCGTGGTGACAGGCGCTGCGCGCGACCAGGCCGCCGAGGCTATGGCCGATCAGAACCAGCTCGCGCGGTGGCGTCGGGTACGCGTCCAGCAGCAGTCCGAGTTGCTGCGCCAGCGCCACTGCGTTGTCCGCTATCGGCAGGCCGGTGTTGTAGCGCAGGTACAGCGGGGTGTAGCCGAATTCTGCGCGCAGGCGTTTGCCGTAGTGCCGGCCGCCGGCGTCGCCTTGCTGTTGCGGCTTTCGCTTCCACGAAGTTTCGTCACAGGCCAGGCCGTGGATGAAGACACAGACCCGGTCGCTCGGTTCGCCAACCGCCGCGACGATCGAGTCGCGAGTCAGTTCGAGCCGCTCGCCTGCGACGTAGAACCCCATCTCGATGGCCAGCGGATTGGCGCTGTCGGCCAGAAAATCGCCGACCACGCCGTTGACCGCGGCGCGCACCGCCTGCGCGCGCGTGCTCGGCGTCGTGTTCGCGGTCGCGCTCTGCGGCTCGGCCTGCGCGGCGCGGCGTTCTTCGATCAAGCCGGCCGCCGCGAGCAACGCCGCGCCGGTGTGGCGCACGGCGCCGTAGACCCCATCGGTGATCGCGTGGTGAGCCTCTTCGACCACCGCGGCCGGCCCGGCCACACCCGGGATGTTGCGCAGCACACGGAACGACTTGTCGGCGATGGCTCGGTGCATTTCGTGCACTCTGAGCGTGCCCTGTTCGAAGCCGGTCTTCAGCGCCGGAAAATAACCGGTGGCGCGCGGTCGCGGTTTCCTGGACGGCGGATGTTTGGGAGCAGTCATCTCTTCATCTCTTGGTCGCGAATCGGGTCGCTCAATGCGCCGCTTGCCCCCGAGCCGGCAGCGACGACGGGACGATCACTCTGCCCGCTGCCAGTTCCGCCAGCCACCACTCATGAAAGCCGTTGCAGAGCAGCCACTCCAGACGATCTCCGCGCCAGACCACCTTGGTTCCCTCGTAGGGCGATGGGCCACCGGAAAACTTCTCGATCGCGGTGCTCTTGATGTGCGCGAGGTTTTCTCGGATGACCGGCTGTTGACGCATGGCGCGATTCCACGCGGCGATGCGCGGGAAGCTGCGCTCGTCGGGCGCCAGCCCCAGCGTCTTCATCGCCGAGACGTGGGGGAACAGCGCGAAGTCCGCGACCGACAAGTCGCCGCAGACGAAGGGCTCCAGGTCCAGCGCGTTCTCGAGTTCTTCGAGCAGCAGCGTAAGGTCGCGCTGTCCGGCTTCGATCAATCCCGGCGGCGGCCGGTCGGGGCGTTGATGGGTGGGCCACATCCACAGCGAGATGTCGTGAACGATGGAGTCGAAGACGGTATCGGCCACGCGCTGCCAGCGGCGCGCCTTCGCGCGTAGCGCCGGCGAGGCCGGGAACACGGCCGGCTTCGGGTAGCGGTCCTCGAGATAGGCGACGATGTCCGCTGAGTCGACGACGGTGACGTCGTCATCGACCAGCACCGGAACTTCTGCCCGCGCATTGACTCCGCTCAGACCACGATGCTGGGCCAGCGCCAGCGCGTCGATCGACTCGAAGGCGAGGCCTTTGTAGTCCAGCACCAGTCGCACTTTGCGCGCGAAAGGGCTGAAGGCGTTATCGTAGAGACGCATCACGTCGCTCTCCTTGCCGGTGACCGGCGGCGCGCCAACCTAGCCCCGGCGCTGTCCGCAGTCGAAAGCCACTTGCGCGGTATCGGGCGGGGCTTTCGCGACCGCGACTGTGGCGCTGCCGGTCCGAATCGGGCAAACGGAGTCCGCAGGACCGTCCGATGGCAGAACCCTTCCACGTTCATCCCGCCGACGTGTATGAGGAGATCCGCCCGCGACTGGCTGTGCGAGTGCACGCGAGGATGAGAAAGCGCATCGACAAGAGAGTGGTTCTCGGCGCGTTGCGCGAGCGAATCGCGGGTAGTCTCGCCGCTCTCACCGCTTCGCAGAACACAGCCCAATCCGGCGCTATCCACGAGGAAACACGCCAGGAACACCCCAAGGACACGCGGGCCATCGAGGCGGGTTATCTCGCCCGCGGTCTGGCCGAAAGGGTGGAGACATTGCGTGACGCCGTCGTTCTGATCGGGGCGCTGAAGCTCGTTGACTACGGTCCCACAGATCCCATCGGTATTTGTGCGTTGGTCGGTCTCGAGGGCGAGGTCGGCGAGGAGCAGGTTTATTTCCTGGCACCCACCGGCGCCGGAGAGAGGCTCGTCATCGAAGGAACGACGATCCAGTCGCTGACTCCGGGCTCTCCGCTCGGAAGAGCGTTGCTGGGAAGACGCGCCGGCGACGAGGTCGAAGTCGCTCTGCCCAATGGAATGTTGCGCGCCTGCATCGCGTGGGTGCGGTGAGCGAGGCGACGGGCGAGGGGCGGGCCGCGGCGGATCAGACCGCGACCGGTTTGGTCGCAACGCACCAGATCACCGACTTCCCGAGATTTTGCGAGCAGAGCGTCGTGAGACCGGCCTCGCCAAGCGCACCGAGAAACATCGCTGCGTCGAAGCGGTCAGTCTGCGGGTGGTCGAGGAAGCGCCGCGTGAGCGGGTGCTGGATGAAACTCGCGAGCATCTCCTCCGCGAAGAACCTCCCTCCGGGCTTGAGGACACGGATCACTTCGGCCAGCGCCGCGCGCCAATCCGGGATGTGGTGGATGATGCCGAAGTCGAAGACGGCGTCGTAGGTCGCGTCCGGCGCCGCGATCGCGGTGGCATCGCCGACCCACAGACGAACGCGATCGCCGCGATCGCGCACGCGCCTGGCGGCGACCGCCACCATGCGCGGGTCGAGGTCGAACGCGTCCACGCCGGAAGCGCCGAAGACGTCGAGGATCAGTTCGATCCCGACTCCGCGCCCGCAGCCGAGTTCGAGGGCGGCGCCGCCGGGGATCCGGCCTCCCATGCGCAGCAGCCGTCGGGCTTCGAAGCGCCGCTGGATGGCAGCGCGCAGCGGGTTGTTCATCAGTGCGTATTCGACGTTGTTCAGTAACATGGCCGACCTGCTCCTGGCGCCAGTGCGGCGCGTTACCCGTTCGCGGTCATTGTTTGCGCGTTGCTACTCTCCATGCGCACAGCTTCTTCGCGAACGGCATGCCGGCGTACGCCGGGCTCGTCGATGGCAGGCGCACGGTCTCTATTTCCGGCAGATCCACCAGCGCGGGCTTCACATACTTCAGATAGAGACGCTCGGCGTTGCCGCCGTTGAAGTAGATCCGGCGGACGCGCGGGTGAGCGGCAAGAAAGGTCGTGAAATCGTTCGGCACGATGGTGGCGTGGTCGATGTCGGAGTCGAGGCTGGTGCCGCGCTGGCATGACCGCAATACATCCCACAGCGCGATGCCGGCGGCCGAGAGCGACGAGGTGCGAACGGCATACTCGCTGCCGGCCTCGAAGCCGAGAAGCTCGGCGAAGATCGGCCAGAAGGCGTTGCGTGGATGCGCGTAGTACTGCCGTGCGTGCAGCGATGCCCGGCCGGGCATCGTGCCGAGGATCAGCACGCGCGCGCGAGCGTTCTCGATCGGCGGGAAACCGTGGACAGGCACGATTACGCGTCGAGCAGCCACCGGTAACCCTCACGCAAGGCCTGGTTGCCACCGCTTTCGAGCACCTCGCCGTGGGCCACCACGACGCGGTCGAAATCCCAGGCCAGGATGCGCTGCAAGCTCTGGCGCGCCGCGGCTCGATCGCGGATCAGCAACGGGTCGAGCTTGGAGGGACCGAAGCGGCCGTAGCTGCGTATCAGTTTCATCAGCAGCCGGGTGAGCGTGGGCGCGCGCGGGCCGAAGTTGAACGCGAGGTCGCACAGCAGCAGCGTGCGGCTGGCGCGGTGAAAGAAGACCACCTCGTTCTCGTAGGGGCGCCCGCGGAAGAAGACCTGATCGACTTGATCCTTCCACTGGGCGGGGGCCTCGTCGCCGAGCACCGCGACGAACGAGAGATCGGGCCGCTTGGTTTCGAGTCCTGGAGCTATCCACAGTCTCGCCTCGGGGTACGCCTCGGCGACCTTGCCGGCGTACAGGTGATGGACCCGGTTGGGCGCCACCACGAAACGAACGCGGCCGATCGAGTCGAGCTCGCCCCGCAGTTCGGCATCCAGCGAGACAGGTGAGTGCAGCAGCAGGCTCGCGTCGGCCAGGCGGATCACGGTCATGCGCGTTCCGACTTCGAGTCCGTAGAAACTCTGCGACCTCTCGGCGATCCATATGTCATCGGACAGCTTACGTAACATTGTACTACTCCCGGCAGTCGGCATCGCTGGCGAAATAGGCCTCGAGCATCGCCACCAGTTCGGTGGCGAATGCGCGGCGCGACAGCCCCTGATCGGGGTGCGCCGCGAAACGGTGAGTGAGGGCCTCGACGGTCTGCACTGCAAGGTGCGACGCCTGCTCGAGGTTCTTGCGCCGGACATCGGGCTGCATGCGCAGCAGACCGGCGACGATCTTGGCCGCGTCGCGCTCGGCGCGTAGCATCGCGTCGTGCAGGCGCGGGGGCAGCGGAGTCTCCTCCAGCAAGATGTGCTGCAGGCGCGGGCGGCCTGCGTGCAGGTCGAGCATGCCCTCGACGAAGACGTGCAGCGTAGCGTGGAGTCCGCGCGGCTCGGCCACGCACCGTGCCACCCAGTCGGCCATGCGTCTCATGCCGTCGGCGAGGTGGCGTTCCAGCAGCGCCACGGCCAGTGCCTCCTTGTTGGGAAAGTACTGGTAAAGCGTTCCGATCGAGACCCCGGCGCGCTCGGCGATGCGATTGGTGGTCCCCGCTGCGTAGCCGTGAGCCTCGAAAACCTGAGCCGCCGCGGTCAGGACGTCCTCTATCGTGGTGCGCGAACGCTGCTGCGCTGGCTGTTTTCTCAGCTCGAGAGCGCCGGCACGACGCGGCCGCGCAGCCTTTGGAATGCGAGTAGACACAATCCGAGCTTTTACTCATATTACGGTGGCGTGTCCAGCAAGGAGGTGCGCGATGGAAGATCTCTTGTTCGCAGTTGTCATCGGCGGCTACGTGGCGCTCGCCTTCGCGTGGCCGACGCTGCGTGTGTGGCGACGCCACGGCGTCTGGCCGATCGTGTTCGACCGCGAGTCGGCGCCCGCGCAGCGCCTGCTCGGATTTCTCACCGGAACTTTGTTCGCCGGGCTGGTCGCGCTGGCGGCTGTCCAGGCTGTGGTCGGCCGCGCCGCACTCGGAGTGTGGCCACTGCCGGCGCCCGTTCGACTCGCTGGATGGCTCGCGTTGCTTTGCGGCGCCGCGCTCACGGTGCTCGCGCAGCGGCAGATGGGGGCTTCCTGGCGGATCGGTATCGACGACAGGCCGACGGATCTGGTCACCGGCGGGATCTTTCGCTTCATCCGGAATCCGATTTTCACCGGTCTGCTGCTGTCGCTGGCCGGGGTTGCGGTGCTGTGTGCGCAGTGGTGGAGCGTCGCGGTCCTGGTCGTGACCGCGCTCTCACTGCGCGTGCAGGTCGCGTTCGAGGAAGGTCATCTGATCGCATTGCACGGCGACGCGTATCTCGACTACGCGGCCCGTGCCGGGCGTTTCGTTCCGTTGGTGGGAAGGTTGCGCGCGAGGCCGGCGATCGGTCCGGAAGGCATTGGTGCCGCGGCGCGAGGTGTGAGCCATGAGACTCAGTGATGCCGAATTCGACGCGATGAACAGCCGCGCGCGGCGCGTTCTGCAGCGCTGCGTGGAGTGGCCGCTCTTCAAACGCATGGGGCTCGGCGACTGCGCCGGCAAGGACGTCGTCGAGGTCGGCTGCGGCTCCGGCTACGGCGCCGCGCTGGTGTCGTCGCTCGGCCCCGCCAGCTACGTGGGTTTCGACGTGATGCCCGAGCAGATCGACATCGCCAGGCGGCGCGGACTGGCCAATGCCAGCTTCCTGGTCGCCGACGCCACCGACGCCGGCGAACTCGCCGACGAGTGTGCGGACTTCGTCGTCATCTTCGGCATCCTGCATCACGTCGAGTCGTGGCGGGCGGCAGTCGCGCAGTGCCGCCGTCTGCTGCGGCCCGGAGGAATACTGCTCGTCGAGGAGCCCGACGGCACGCTGCTGCGCGGATGGGATCGCGTCTTCGCGTGGGGACATCCTCAGCAAGGCTTCACGCTGGCGGGTCTGGAGTACGAACTGGATGCGGACGGGCTCGAGCTCGAAGACAAGCTCGTGATCCCCGGAGTGTTCGGCCTCTACCGGGCACGCAGACGCGCCGTTGCCGCGCCTGCGGTGCACACCGCCGCCGATCACGCCTGCGCGTGATGCGCGCTGTCCGTTGCTCGGGCGCTCGCCGCGCGTGCGTCGGTCTGCGCGTCAGTTACACCGGCGCGCTGTTTCTCGCCGCTCGGTCACTCGCGCCGGGCGGCGTGCTCAGAGGCTGCTGCTGCTGTCAGGCCCGCCGTCGCGCGCGAGCCCCGGCGTGCGCGGCGTCTGGTCGCGCCGGCGGTCGGGATGGTCGCGCTCGCGAAACTGGCGCAAGCCTTCGGCGGTAGCCGAATCGAAAATCGAGCGGTTGAAGCACTCGGCCTCGATTCGCAGTCCTTCGGCCAGCGGCAGCCCGAAACCGCGCACCGCCGCTTCCTTGTCGGTGTTGATCGCCGGCTGCGGAAGGCGTCCGACGAATTCGGCCAGTTCCAGCGCGCGCTCGAGCGACTTGCCGGTGGGGACGACTTCGTTGACCAGCCCGATCCGCTCGGCCTCACGCGCGTCGATCACGCGACCGGTGATGATCAGTTCCATCGCGCGGCCCATCCCGATGATGCGCGGCAGTCGCTGCGTGCCACCATCGGCAAGACCGATGTTCCAGCGCCGGCATGTCACGCCGAAGGTCGCGTGCTCTTCTGCGATGCGGATGTCGGCGAAGCACGCCCACTCGAGTCCGCCGGCGTATGCCACGCCGTTTACCGCGGCGATGATCGGTTTGTAGATGTCGGTCCAGCGGCTGGGGCCTAGGATCCCGGGGCGCTCGCCTCGGTTGTGGGCGGCGATCTCTTCGGGCGTTGCCGGCACCAGGCCCCCCTCGGACTTCAGATCGCCGCCGGCGCAGAAGGCCTTGTCGCCGGTGCCGGTGATGACGGCGACCTTGGCCTCGGTGTCGTCGCGAAACCGTGTCCAGGCCTCGACCAGTTCCCGGTGCGTCGTCGGGCCGATGCAGTTGCGCACCTCGGGCCGGTTGAACCGGATGACCGCGGCGCATCCGCGTTTCTCGTAGGCGATCTGTGTAAAGCTCATGGCTCTCCTCGCGAACCGTGCGAAATCTGCCGCGTTCGAGCGGCTATCTGGCACGTATGTCGGTGCTCGTCTAACCGGCCGGCGCGCGTTGCGCCGCCGGCAACGCCGCCGGAGCGATGGCATGCGCCTGTCGGGCCCGTGTCGCGACTGTCCGGAGCGGCCGTCGTCGTCGGCGGCCGCTGGTCCGCGCGTCTTCGAGTTGACGACCGCGTGTCCGGGGAGTAATAAGTCTGTCACCTGTGGTAACAAGATTATCACCAAGGGCTGAGGACCCCGACCGGACGGCGTCGTGCGAGTCGCGGGGCGTGGCGCAGCGACTCGGTCGGACGCAACGTCGCGTCCAACTGCTCCAGTGCGCGCTGGTGGCGTTTGCCGACGAGGGGCTCGGCCGCGCCGGCCACGCGCAGGTGGCAACGCGAGCCCGCGTGTCGGTGCCGACCGTCTTCAAATATTTCCCGACCCGCCAGGCGCTGGTGGATGCCGTGCTGACCCAGGTCGAGCGGCGCTTTCTGACGCTGGCGCGGCGCTCACACCGCCGGGACGGATGTTCGCCGCAGCAGGCGATGCGCGAACACGCCCGCGGCTTCATCCTGATCGCGCGCAGCGAACCCGAACTGGCCAGGATCTGGCTCGAGTGGAGCGGATCGCTGCGCGCCGACGTCTGGCCTCGCTTCCTCGCGCTCGAGGAGAAGCTCACGCGAATCGTGGCTGCCAGTATCGACAAGGACCGCGCAGCGCCGGGACGGCTCACCGCAACCGAGGCCGCGCTTGCGCTCAACGGCGTGGCGCACGTCTTGATCCACATGATCATCGCACCCAAGCACCTTCCGGGCGATCCGGAAACTTTCGCGTTGCACGTGGTCGACGCGCTGCTGAGGCTCGCGCCCGGTTCCAACGATGCAGCCTCGGA
>JACRCR010000081.1 GCA_016218925.1 Deltaproteobacteria bacterium
CGGATCTCACGTTCGGCAAAGCGCAGGCAAGTTTCGCGGTAGGCACGATGACTGTCGTTCAGGTACTGGTCGAGCATAGTGGGTCACGCAAGCGTCGGTTCGGGTCGACGGTCCTGGATCGGTGAACAGGTGTTGTGAGGCGCAAAGTCTAGCCGGACCGCGCCGGGAATGCATGGGGACGGACGCGCGAGACGGCCGGGGCGAGGTCCGATTTCATCGAGGATCGGGCCCGGCTGGCTGCTCTTCGACCCAGTCCCGGAACAGTTCGTAGGCCACCGCCAGCAGCGTCGCGCCCAGGAACATGCCGAGGAAACCCCAGGCGAGCAGGCCTCCGAGCACGCCGAGAAAGATCACCGCCAGCGGCAGCGGACTGCCGCGTCCGATCAGCCACGGCTTGATCACGTTGTCGGAGACGTTGACGCCGAGGTTCCACACGATCGTGAAGACGAGCGCGGCCGTCGCTCCTTTGTAACCGAGCCAGATCGCCGCGGGGATCCACACCAGGCCGGTGCCGACCTGGGCCAGTGCGATCACGAAACACAGCATCGCAAGCAACGGTACACCGGGGATGCCCGCGAGCCAGAAGCCGATCGCCGAGAGCAGCGCCTGGATGATCGCGGTGCCGATCACACCGGCAGCGACGCCGCGTACGGTCGATGCCGCCGTGGCCAGCAGTGCCGGCGCGCCGGGTCCCCCGAGCCGAGAAGCCGCCCGCGCCGCGACTTCCGCGGCTGCTTCGCCATGCACACAGAGCACGCCGGTGATGCCCACCGCGAGCAGAAACTCGAGCACTGCCAGGCTCAGGCGCGCGCCTTGGCCGAGAATCCACGCGGCGCCGCTTTCGATTCGGGGTCTGAGCGAGTCGAGCAGTCCTGCCGAGTCGGCGGCCGCCTTCTTCCAAGCCGCGTCGACGTAGCGGCCGGCAAGCGGCACACCGGCGATCCACTGCGGAGGGCCGGGCAGGGTTCCGGCCTCGGTGAGGTCGTGCGCAATGTCGGCGACATCGCGCACGTTGTCGGTCAACGAGCCGACCAGCACCGCCAGCGGGGCGATCAACGCGGCGCCGAGCGCGAGGCTGACGGCGAGCGCGGCCAGGCGAGGCCGGTTTCCGAGCGCTTCGCGCAGTGCGACATAGCCGGGCCGCACCGTCACGGCGAGGACCGCCGCCCACGCGATCGCACCGAGGAATGGCGACAGGATCAAGAAGACCGCAAAGGCCAGCAGGGACACGAGAACCAGCGCGACGATGCGCTCGAAATCTTCGCGTAACCGCTGCGGGGATCCCGACACGTCCGGCGCCTATCACGAATCGTGCGTCCGGTCAGCACCGGGACGGCAGGAGCCGGGGCTCTACGCCCCGGGGACCTTGCTTCGGCACAGCGATGAACCGAGACCCGGCGATCGCGCCGGCGCGGCGGCTTGATCGGACGCGACGCCGAATCCATCATCGCTGGCCGTGTCCGCTCCCCCGTCCACGCGTGAGCGCATCCTTGCGGGCGCGGCCAAGGCTTTCAGCAGCAAAGGCTGCGCTGCGGCGCGCGTCGAAGACATCCTGGTCGCCGCCGACGTTTCGCGCCCTACCTTCTACAAGTTCTTCGAAGGCAAGGACGCGGTTTTCGAAGAGTTGTCGAGAATTCACCACGCCCAGATCCTCGGCGAACTGGTCGCCGCGACCGCCGCGGCGCACGACGCGACCGAGAAGCTCGACAAGGCGATGGAAGCGGTCCTGCGCTGGCGCGCCGAGCTCGGTCCGATCGGGCGCGTGCTCGATACCGAAGCACGCGTGCCCAACTCACGCCTGCACAGTCACCGCAGCGGAGTTCTCGACGCCGTAGTCGAGCGGCTGCAGGCCGAAATGCACGCCGCAGGACGCGACGAAGTGGATCCGCTGGTGCTGCGTGCGCTGGTCGCCGCGTGCGAGAACGTCGCCGATTCTTTCCTGGCGGAGAAGCGCGTCGGGGTGCGGGAGTTCGAGCGGCGAAAGGCGGTACTTTCGCGCATCCTGCGAGCGACTCTCGCCGTCGACGGTGAAGCGGTGCCGGCCTTGCCGCGTCCGCCCGGTTCGCCCGCCGCTTCGCGAGCCGGCGCCGCGCGTGCGCCGAGAGAATCCAGGCGCCGCAGCCCGCGCGGCACCTGAGTCGGCCGGCACTTCTTCACGCTTTGCAAAGCCCGGGCGCCGCGCTACCCTGCACGCTGGTTAACACGGATGTTAACCGCCCGGGATGCACGGCGACCGGGGCGTTCTCGCGACCAGGGTCGAGGTCTCGGCGCGGAGCTGGATAGCCGCGGGGAGGAAAGCATGACGGCACGATCGCAAGTCCTGAGCGAGACGCTGACGCCGGTTCTGATGGATGCGGTCCTCAAAGGTCTGGGAGCCCGCGCGGCGCTGGACCGGAAGTTTCGCGCCAACCTCTACCACGATGTGGGCAGCGGCTCGGAGCCGTGGAACGCCAAGGTCGTCTTTCGAACGCGCGACGGATCGCTGCAGCGCCACATGGTCGTTGCCAAAGGACGCATCCGATCCGGACGCGGCGCGATCGCCGGCGCCGATGCGACGTTCGTTCTGCGCGACCGCGCCGCGCTCAAGAAGATGCTGGTGGCCAAGCCGGCCGAATCGATGGAGATGTTGCTGCGCAACGAACTCTCTTTCGAGGGGAACATGTCGGTGGTGGCGCGCGTCTCCTACCTGCTCGAGCGCCTGACCGCCAAGAAGCAGCCCGACCAGAATCCCAGGCACGACTTCCTCTACAAGAGTTCGCTCGCCGCACCGGTCCGAGCACTCGCGTCGCGCAAGAGCGATGCGGTCGAGTATCTCGACGATCCTTCGTTCTCCGAGTGGACGATCGAGGATTTCCCGCGCCTGCGGGGCTTCCTGGCCGACGCATTCTCGACGCGTCCGCGGATTTCCACCGAGCGGCCGCGGCTGCTGACCGAACATTTCAAGCGACACGGTTTCGAGAAGACCCGCGACGGCAAGGACCGCGACCCGGTGCTGCGTCAGGCGCAGGCCTACAAGTACCTGATGGAGAACCGCCAGCCGCGAATCCGCAAGGGCGATCTGATAGCCGGAACGACGACTGACAAGGAGATCGGGGTCGTCGTCTACCCCGACCTCGGCGGCGTGCTGATATGGCCCGAGCTCTACACGATGCACGTGCGCGATCTCAATCCGTACATCATCGACGAACAAGACCGGCGTCTGCTGACCGAGGACATCTTTCCGTACTGGCAGGCGCGCAATCTGCGCGAGGTCGCGCGCACCAACGCCGGCAATCCGGAGTGCCTCAAGCTCGACGAACGTTTCGTCTTGTACTTCCAGTGGAAGGCGCACTCGCTTTCGCACACGATCCCGGATTTTCCGTCGGTGCTGGGCAAGGGGCTCGGCGCCATCGCTGCGCAGGCAGGCGCGGCCGAGGCGAGTGCGGACGACGAAGGCAAGAGGAACTTCTTCTGTGCGGTGCGGCTTTGCTGCGAGGGCGTGATCGCCTACGCGACGCACCTCAGTGAGGAAGCCGCGCGCCTGGCGGCGGCCGAAACCGACCCCGCGCGCAAGGCAGAGCTGGAGAATCTCGCGCGGATCTGCGCGAAGGTGCCGGCCGGTCCGGCCGAGACGCTCGAGGAGGCCGCCAACAGCATGTGGATCACGTGGGTCGCGTGCCACATGGAGAACACCAACGCGGGCCTGTCGATCGGAAGAGTCGACAAGTGGCTGCAGCCCTACTTCCTGGCTGACATGCGCAGGTGCGCCGATGACGAAGCCAGGCGCGCGACGATCCGCCGTGCGGTCGAACTGATCGGCTGTTTCTTCCTGCGCTGCACCGACCATCTGCCGATGGTTGCCGACCTCGGCAACAAGCTGTTCGGCGGATCGAGCTCTGACCAGGCCATCACGATCGGAGGCGTGCTCGAGGACGGTTCGAACAACGTCACCGACATGACCTACATCATCTTGAAGGTGGCCGAGATGCTGCGCCTGCGAGATCCGAACCTCAACGCGCGCTGGCACCCCGACGTCAACTCGGTGGAGTACCTGCGCCGGCTCTGTGAGGTCAACGCGCTTACCGGATCGACGCCGTCGCTGCACAACGACAAGGCCGTGATCGCGGCCATGCAGGGACAAGGGTTCGCGATCGAGCACGCGCGCGACTGGAGCGCGACCGGGTGCGTCGAGCCGACCAGCAGCGGACGTCATTTCGGCCACACCAACTCGATGATGCTCTCGATGGTAGCGCCGTTGGAGATGGCGCTCCACGACGGCTACCACCCGCTGTGTCGCGAACAGATCGGGCCCCACACCGGCACCGTCGCCGGCTTCGACACCTTCGACGGGTTCTACCGGGCCTACCTCGAGCAGTTTCGCTACGTCGCCCAACGGTCGATCGAGTGCAACAACCTGTTCGGCGAGACCCACCGCTTCGTGCGCCCGACGCCGTTCCTGTCGAGTCTGCTCGACGGCTGCATGAGCAGCGGTCGCGACGTCGTTTTCGGCGGCGCCCGGTACAATTCGTCGGGGATCGCGCTGATCGGCCTGGCCGATGTCGTCGATTCGTTGATGGCGATCAAGCATCTGGTGTTCGACGAGAAGCGTGTCGACTTCGCGACGCTGCTCGACGCCCTCGAGAAGAACTTCGAGGGTTACGAGACGCTGCACGCGAGGATGCTCAACAAGGTTCCGCGTTTCGGGTCGGGAAACGCGGAGGCTCAGCGGATCGCGCAGCGCCTGATCGACTGGATCTACGACCTGTACCAGGGTTTTCCGCACTACCGCGGGGGGCATTACACGACCGGCTACTGGTCGATGTCGAACCACGTGGCGTTCGGCACGCTTTCGGGAGCGCTGCCGAGCGGCCGGCGCAAGTACAAGCCGTTCACTCCCGGGATAACGCCGGAGCCCGGCGCCAAAGACACCTTGCTTCAGAACATCCAAAGCGTCGCCGGCCTCGACCCGCTCAAGATGCCGAACAACATCGCGTTCAACGTCAAGGTGGTGCCGGATCCGCACGATTCTCCCGAGCAGGCGCTCGATGTCATGACCGCCTACGCGAGGACCTATCTGGAGTCCGGCGGCATGCAGATGCAGTTCAACGTCGTTTCAACCGAAACGCTGCGCGACGCGATCGAGCATCCCGAGGCCTACAGGAACCTGATGGTGCGCATTTCCGGCTACAACGCCTATTTCGTGGAGCTCAACCGCGAGTTGCAGCAGGAACTGATCGAACGCAACGAGCACGCGTTGAAGCACTGATGGAAAAACGACGCCCGCTGGTTGCCGAGATCAAGCGCAATAGCCTGGACGACGGACCCGGAATCCGTTCGGTGGTCTTCTTCAAGGGCTGCCCGTTGTGCTGCGTGTGGTGTCACAACCCCGAGTGCACGCGCGCCGGCGACGAGCTGATGTTCCGCGCGGGCCAGTGCGTCGGCTGCGGTGCCTGCGCCGAGGTCTGCAAGGAGGACGCGATCGCCGCGGGCGGCCGCGGCGCCATCGACCGCGAGCTCTGCACGCTGTGCGGAGACTGTACTGACGAGTGCCCGTCGGACGCGCTGTCGATTGTCGGGAGCTACTACGAGCCCGAGGATCTGGTCGAGACGCTGCTGCTAGACAAGCCGTTCTACGACAACTCGGGGGGAGGGGTGACACTGTCGGGCGGCGAACCGACGATGGCGATGAACTATACCGCGGCGGTGGCGAAGGGGCTGCGTGAAAGAGGCGTCCACGTCCTGGTGGAAACATGTGGCGATTTCTCGTGGAAACGGTTCGCCGACACGCTGCTGCCGCACGTCGACCTGGTTTACGTCGACATGAAGATCGAATCGGCCGAGCTTCACGAGAAGTTCACCGGGCGCCCCAACGACCGAATCAAGGCCAACCTCGAGAGGCTCGCCTCGAGTGCGGCGGTGGAGTTCCTCGTGCGCGTGCCGCTGGTGCCCGAGGTGACGGCCACGCACGCGAATCTGAGAAGCATCGCCGCCTGGTTGCGCGAGCGCGGCGTCGATCGCATCGCACTGCTGCCGTACAACCCGCTATGGTGCGCGAAAGCGCAGAGCCTGGGCGACTCGCCGGCCTACGATCGCTCCACCTTCATGAGTCGCGAGGAGTGCGACGCGGCCAAGAAGATCTTCGAAGGCTTCCGACTCGAACGCGACTTCTAGCGTGGCGCAGAAACGCGATCGGCGGCGCCCCAGATCACCCGTGGCGCTGGTCGCGACCTATCTTGCGTTCCTCGAGATAGTCCCAGAGCTGAAGCCCCTTGTGCAGGACGTGGCGCCCGATGAACGACAAGGGCTCGGGTGGCCACGGGACGGCTTTGCGATTGACGATCCAGAAGTCGCTCAGCTCGGTCTTGCGCCCGCCGAGCAGGTCGGCAATGAGCCGCCCGTTCAGATGGGTGAGCGACACGCCGTGGCCGATGCAGCCGGTCGAATAGATCACGCGGTCGTCGCCTAGCAGGCCGATCTCGGGCGTCATGTCGACGTTGACCGAGACGGGGCCGCCCCAGCGGTACTGGATCGGGACGTCGCGCAGTTGCGGGAAGATCCACTTGAGATGCTCCTCGCAGTGCGCCCAGATGCGCGGCTCGCTGTCATGGTCGAAGCCTTTGCCGGAAGGAGTCGTGATATCGCCTCCTCCCATCGTGATGCGCCCGTCGACGGTGGGCCTGAAGTAGTGGACCAGTTGGCGGTTGTCCTCGAACGACTGCTGGTTGTTCCAGCCGATGCTCTCCCATTGCGCGGCGCTGAGCGGCGCCGTCACAACCTGGAATGTCCACATCGGAAGCTGCCGCGAACGCAGCCTGGGAAGACCCTGAAGGGCGCTGGTGTACGCGTTGGTGGCTACGACCAGCTTGGCGGCCGTGAGCGTGCCGCCGCGCGTCTGCAAGCGGATCTTTCCCGCCGGCCGCGAGATCAGGTCGACCGGGCTCTGTTCGTAGACGTCGACACCCGCGGTCACCGCGAGTCGTTTCAGCTCGCGGACATGCTTGCACGGATTCAAGATACCGGTCTCGCGTTCGTAGATGGCGCCGAGGTAGCGGTCGGTGCGGAATTCGCCGCGCAGTTGTTCGCGTGTGAAGAACGATATGTCGCCGTCGATGCCGAGGTCGCGCATCAGGTGATGGGTGTGCTCGAGCCGCTGAAGCTGTGACGGGCTGTAACTGACCCGTAGCATCCCGGTGTGGCGGTAGTCGGAGTCGAGCTGGTTCTGTTCGATCAGATCTTTGACCCACCTGACGGCGCGCAGCGCGTAGCGGTGCGCGTCGATGGTTCTCTGGCGGCCCCAGCGCAGCTTGGTGATCTCGGGCTCCAGACCGAAGAGCTTCATGTTGAAGCCGCCGTTGCGGCCGCTGGCGCCGTATCCGACCACCGCGGCTTCCAGAACCGCGACGGTGGCGCCGGGATTGTCGCGCTTGAACTCGAGCGCGGTACTCAGTCCGGTGAAGCCACCGCCGATGATCGCGACGTCGACGCTCCTGTCGCCGGCCAGCGGTGCGTTCGGGCTGTACTGTCCGTAGCTGTGCGCCCAGAACGAGGTTTCTTCGTATTGCGACAACGGTCCGATGGTCATGTTCTTCACCTCATGTGTTGCAGCGGCGGGATGGTTCTGGCGACCGCGCCTTCCTGATGCGGCGCGAGATCCTGGCCGCGCATCGTTGCGGCGGCGGCGCGTAGCCGGCCCGACATTCCGCGTCATGCCACGCGTACTGTTCGTGCCGGTCGGGTCCTGTCGCCATCGCTGTCTGCCTCCTCCGACGCGGCCGGTCGGGCCGCTCGGTAAGGGAGTGTTTACTCCCTTATGGCTGGACTGTCAACGGCGCAGCGGCTAGGGTCACGCCATGGCACCTCCCCGCGCAGGGTCGCGCGCGCGCACACCTCTCGGCGAGCACCTCGCGCCGCGCCGGCAACCGGTTCAGGAACGCGCCAAGAAGACCGTCGAACTGATTCTCGACACCGCGGCGGCCTTGATAGAGGAGGTCGGTCTGGAAGCGTTCAACACCAACGTTCTCGCCGATCGGGCCCAGGTGCGGGTGCGTACCGTCTACCGCTACTTCCCGAACAAATTGGCGATCATCACGGCCTTGGCCGAGCGCCTTGCCGAAGAGTGGGACCGCTGGTTCGACGGCTTTCGTGGTCTGTCGGATCCGCAAGCCGACTGGCGTGCGCTGTGGTCGGCGTACGTCGACTCCTTCGTCGATGGCATCCACAGGACGCAGGGCGGACTGGCCATCCGTCGCGCGATGCGCGCGCTTCCCGAGTTGGAGATGCTCGAGCGCCGGGACAATGAGCGACTCGCGCGCCAGCTCGCGGCGGCGCTGGCGCGGCGCGGTGTCGCGATGTCGCGCACCCGGCTGACGGTGGCGGCTCGCGTACTGATCGAGACGGCGGTGAGCGTGCTCGATCTGGCGCTGATCGAGCCGCCGGCGCAGGCGCGCTCTCTCGTCGAGGAACTCAAGCATCTGCAACTCGCCTACCTAGCCGCGTACATCGAGCCGAGGACGAAGGACGCGCGGTGACAGTTGTCGGTGATCAGCGTGGGTTCGGGCCTGCCGGTGGCAAGGCCGCGACGCTTCCGAGTGCCGCTACGCTCCGCCGCCGCCTGCGCCAAGTGGTCTCGTTCGCGTGGGCGTTCGCGCTGCTTGCGGCGGGATGCGCCGGCCAGCCGCGAGGCGCCTGCGACCCGGAGCCGCCGCCGGGGGCACTCGGTTCGATCTGCGGGTTCGCCAACCCCGAGGACGTCGAGGTGGTAACGACCGCGCGACTGCTGCTCGTCAGTCAGATGCGGCGCGGCGCCGGCGGGGGATCTCTGGCGGCGATCCCGCTCGATACTGCGGCGCAGCCGGCCGCGATTCCGCTGCGCCTGTGGCCGACTGAGGATCGGGGCCGCGACGTCGCGGCGACGCCCGCCATCGGGGATCCGTCGTGCACCGAGCCTCCGTCGGCGGACCGCTTCGCGCCTCATGGGATCGCCTCCGCTGCGACGAAGACCCCGGGCATCGTTCGCGTCGCCGTGGTCGGCCACGGTGAGCGAGAGGCGGTCGAACTTTTCGATCTCGCCGGGGCCGGCGACGCTGCCACGCTGTCGTGGCGTGGCTGCGTCCCGCTGCCGCCCGCAGTGGTCGCAAATGATCTCAGCATCGCCGCCGAGTCGGAACTCGTCGTCTCCAACTACATGCCGGCGATGGCGGGGTGGCGAGGCCTCTACTACACGCTGGCCAGCGGACTGGGCCGCAGCACCGGCGATGTCATGGAGTGGCGCCCCGGGACGGGCTGGCGACATCTACCCGGTACGGTGGCGCCTGCGCCCAACGGTGTGCTGGTCTCGCCGGACGCGGCGGCTGTCTTCTACGCGGAAACCGGCTCGGGCCTGGTTCGACGAGTGCCGCGCAGCGGCGCGCCGGGCGATGCCCGCGCGCTTTCCGTGACGATTGGCGGCAATCCGGACAACCTCTCGCTGGGTCTTCACGGAAAGATCCTGGTCGCCACGCACACCGACGGCGCGTCGTTCCTGCTGTGTGTGCTCGGTCGCCTGCCGTGCCGCACCGGATGGTCGTTGTTCGAGCTGGATCCGGTCGATCTGAAGGCCGAGTTGCTGATGCACCACGACGGCGCGGTGGTCGGAGCAGTGGCATCGGCGGCGGAATTCGAAGGACGCGTGTACTTCGGTGCGGTGTTCGACGATCGCATCGGCGTTTGGCAACGCGGCGCCTGGCCGATTCCGGCCAGATGAGGGACGGCGATCGGTTCGGGCGCGCGCGGTACCAGCGATCTTTCTTGTTGAAGCAAAACAAAAAAGTGACCGCTCTCACTTCCGTAGGCGCTGTTCTCGTGTGTAATGAGTAGCGCTCAGGGTGGTGGCGGTCACAGGGGGGCTGTCACCGCCGATCAGGATCGGCCGGGAGGATTCGGATCGCCCGACGCATCGTCAGATCGCAGTGTGTGCGCATTGCAGCCGTTGCGCCATTCGTCATAGCTTCGCCGCCGGTGCAACATCGGCCCACAGTGTAGATGCGTCGCGGGTCTGGCGGCTCGCGAATGCTGTTTCGGTAGATTTCCACGACGCACCTTCGTATGCGTCGGATTCACGGAGAGGGCCGCATGTCGACCGACCGCCAGGGACCGCCAGCCGAAGCGACAGTCGCCGCGAACGGGCAAGCTCGGGGGATCGACTCGTTCTCGCCCGACCACGCTCGCTTGACCAAGGCCAAGGACGCGCGTTCCCCGCGTGCCGCGCTTCGTCAGTACGTCGCCGAACGGTGGCAGCCTACCTTCGCGATGCGAGTGGTCGTCGGAGCGCGTTTGCTGCTCGCCGGCACCGCTGCGCTGATGGTCACGACGCTCGCATTCGGAGCTGCTCTGCCGGGTGTAGAGTACGGCGTGCTGGTGACGTTGTGTCTGGTGCAAGTCGCGACGATCGCCGGCATCCGCAAGGTGACCTCGCCGGGCGCGGCCAGGGCGCTGATGCTGGCCTCGAGCTGCGTCGACTCCGTGCTGGTAGCGTCGGCAGCGGCGATCGGAGGACGCACCGTCACGGCGGTCGCGTTCTGCACCACGTTCCCGATGGCTTGCGCTGCCGTCGTACCCTGGCGACCTGGCGATCAGGCTCTGCTCGCCGTGATCGAACTGGCGGCCACCGTGGCCAACGGCTGTGTCGTCGACGGCGCTGTGAGTCTGGCGGGAGGTGAACCGGCCGTCATGCTGATCGAGACACTGTTTCTGGGCGCTTCCGTGGTCATTACCTACGAACTCGAACGTACCCGGCTGGCTGGCGGCGCCGAGGAAATGGCCAGGCATCGCTCGGACCAGACACTGCAGGAACTGAACGTAGAGTTGGAACGGCGCGTGGCCGAACGCACCTACGAGCTCGAAGGAAGGACGCGGGAACTCGAGCGCGTGGTCAAGGAACTGCAATCGATGAGCTACACCGTCTCGCACGACTTGCGCGCGCCACTGCGCCACATCAACGGGTTCAGCACGGCCCTGCGTGAGGAATATGCCGAAGCGCTCGGGCAGCGAGGCTGCGCCTACGTGGACCGCATGTGTGCAGCGACACAGCACATGGGATCGATGATCGATTCGATGCTCAGGCTCGGTCGAGTGACCCGCGCGGACCTCGCACGAGAATCGGTCAATCTGAGCGCGATCGTTCGCTCTCTCTCCAACGATCTGCAGGCGACCGCGCCGGACCGTGAGGTGAGGTGGATAATACAGGATGACGTCTGGGCGAGCGGCGACAGCGGTCTGCTGCGCGTGGCGATCGAGAACCTGGTCGACAATGCGCTCAAGTTCAGCAGAGACCGCACGCCGTCCTACGTCGAGTTCGGGATGGATGACGGCGGCGGCGAGGCCGTCTACTACGTCCGCGACAACGGCGTCGGTTTCGACATGCGTTACTACGACAAGCTCTTCCGGCTCTTTACCCGCTTGCACGGGCACGAAGAGTTCGAAGGGTCGGGAATCGGGCTGGCGACAGTCCAGCGCGCGATCGAGCGTCACGGTGGGAGAATCTGGGCCCACTCGGCCGTTGCCAAAGGAACGACCTTCTTCTTCACTCTGGGCGCCGCCGCTTCCTAGCGCCGTGCCCGGTTTTCCCGGCTACGGTTCGTAGCGAACCGGCAGGTACTCCGGGAACCACATCGCGCGCGTGACTTTCTCCTCCAGGTCCACCAGCACGTCCGCGTCGGCGTGTCCGTCCGCCACCGCTCGCCGCGCCACGGCGCAGGCGACCGCATGCGAGCACTCGCGGATCCGCGATAACTTGGGGAACACCGACGACTCGGCGAAATCTTCGCTTGTGACCTGTTCGGCCAGAGCCTTGGCCGCCGCCAGGAACATGCCGTCACTGACTCTCCTGGCTCCTGCGACGCAGACCCCGAGACCCACGCCGGGGAAAATGTAGGCGTTGTTGCACTGGCCGATGCGGTACGTCTTGCCGTTGTACTGGACCGGATCGAACGGGCTGCCGGTGGCGACGATGCCGCGGCCATCCGTCCAGCGGATGGCTTGTTCCGCCGTGCATTCGCACTTGGAGGTGGGGTTGGAGAGCGGCAGGATCAACGGGCGTTCGTTGAGCTTGGCCATCAGTTTGATCGCGGCTTCGGTGAACGTGCCCGGAGTGGCCGACACGCCGATCAGAATCGTCGGCCTCACGTTCGCGATCGTCTCCTCGAGCGTGATCCGCCCGCGATCTTTGCACTGCCAGGTGGCCAATTCGTCAACGTCGCGCGCGTGCGCGGCCTTGAAATCCTCCAAGCCCGAGCGGTCGCGAGTAACGAGACCTTTCGAGTCCACCGTCCAGATTCGGCGCCGGGCCTCATCGACGGGCAATCCGCCTTCGACGAGCGAGGAAACGAACAGGTCGGCGATGCCTTGCCCGGATGCGCCGGCTCCGGCGAAGACCAGCCGCTGATCGCGAATCGGCTGGCCGGTCAGGCGCAGCCCGCCGTAGATGCTCGACAGCACCACGGCGGCGGTTCCCTGGATGTCGTCGTTGAACGACGAGAGTTGGTCTCGGAAGCGGTGCAGTTGCTTGATCGCGTTGGCCTTGAGGAAGTCCTCCCACTGCAACAGCACGTTGGGGAACATCTTCTTCACCGCAGCGATGAACTTGTCGACGAAGTTCTGATAGTCGTCGCCCGTCACGCGTCTCTGACGCAGGCCCAGATAGAGTGGGTCTTTGAGGAGCTCTTCGTTGTTGGTTCCCACATCGAGGATGATCGGGAGCGTGTTGTACGGAGCGATGCCGGCGCAGGTCGTGTACAGACACAGCTTGCCGATCGGGATGCCCATTCCGCCGATGCCTTGATCGCCCAGTCCCAGGATGCGCTCGCCGTCGGTCACCACGATCACCGACGGGTCCGGCGTCCGGAAGTTCGCGAGCACCTTCTCTATGTGGTCGCGCTGGTCGTAGCTTATGTATAGCCCGCGGCCGCGCCGGTAGATGTGGGAATATCGCTGGCAAGCCTCGCCGACGACCGGCGTATAGACGATGGGAAGCATCTCGTCGATCCGCTCGTGCAGCAGGCGGAAGAACAGCGTTTCGTTGCGGTCCTGCAGGCTGGCCAGATAGATGAACTTCTCGATCGGCGTTCCGCTGGCCCGGAAATTCTCGTAGACGCGCTGGAGATGCTCGTCGATCGTGCAGATCACGGGTGGGAGCAGTCCTCGCAGATCCAGTTCGTTCCGCTCCTCTGCCGTGAACGCCGTGCCCTTGTTGATGAACGGGTTCATCAGCAGAGACCTGCCCTTGACCGAAGTAGCGATGTACTTCTGCGAAGTCGCGGGGTCCACCTTTATCTGGAAGTTCATACGGTTCCTCTTTCCGGGGCTCACGCCAGCGGCTGGCTCCTGTGCGCGCGTCGCGGGCCGGTCGCCTGCACGGTCAATTCATTGCGCCATGAAGTCCACGCCGCGAAAGGGCGGGCTGACTCGCCCGGGACGCGGCAGCCTCTCTCGGGTCGGTCTCGCCCCGCCCGGCGGTACCGGTCCTTGGCGAAGGCCTACTCTGTTACCGACCTGCGACGCCGGGTCAAATGCGCGATGTACGAGAGAGATCGTCCGGAGAACGCCTCGCCGCCAGCGGCGTCGGCCAGCCCAGACACGTTTCGGATGTGTCGGCCGCCCGCCGGGCTACGCGCGTTGGGACCGGCGGCGCGGGCTCCGGCCGGAACCGCCCGAGTCCGCGAAAGACGTCACGGGGGCGGGAGCGCTAAGCAGCAGAGTGCCGGCCCGGCGACGGTGCATGTGATCGACGAGCTGCGCCAGGAAGCGGACTTCGGCGCAGCGGATCCGTGGAGGTGAAGTCGACGCCGGGTCTTGCCGGGCCGGACAGTCGCAGGCGGCGCCACTCAGGCGGCCTCGGCCAACGCGGCGTCGACCAGCGCAGTCAGGCGCCGCAGCCCTTCCACCGATTCGCTCTCCATCTTGGCTCGGAAGTACAGCTTGTCGAACAGCCACAAGTGCCACGGCAACTCGTAGCAGAACGTTCGCAGCAGGCGCGTACCGCGGCCTTCCTCTCTGAGTTGATACTCGAGCCGCACGTTCGCACCCGAGAGTAGTGGCAAGTCGATTTCTGTCGTGACGATGCTCCAGCTCTCCGGCGGCACGCTGCTGACGACCCGCCACCTGACGTGGCCCGGGAAGTACCCTGCCGTCAGCACCTTTTCCTCGGATTCGTCGCCGGGCTGCCCCGGCTTCAGCGTCTGTCCGGTGACCGCTTGGGTGGCCGGGTGCCACTTCGGCCAGTGTCCGGTGGTCGTGATGAACTCGAATACCTCGGCACGCGGCCTGCGAAAGAATGCTTCGTGGTGCAATGTTTGCGACATGATCGACCTCGCTCGATTCTGTGGGTGGATTCCTTTGGACACCTATTTCGCGCGCGGTGCTTGCGCGCGGTTGCGTCTCAGTGCGTAGCCGCAGGTGTCCAGCAGCAACGCTTCGAGGCTCTTGGACGGTACGACGCCGGCTTCGATGTCGCGCCTGAGCGCGGCGGTGGGCAGGTCGACGAGCATGAAGCGGACGCTGCGCAGCTCTGCCGCGCCGGCGCGCCCTAGCAGCCGGGCCGCGTAGCCGCGCAGCCCCGCGGCTCCCTGAGCCGTGAGACGTTCGGCGCGTTGCCGGTGACTCTTCGACCAGCGCTCGGACGCGAAGTCTTCGCGGCGGTGCACCAGCATGAGGCGCGCTTCGCACGGATGGCGCCGGACCCATCGGCAGGTGAAGGACACGGCTGCCAAGCCGGCTTCGACCGGGTCGTCGTCGCCGCTGAGCGGCGCAAGGAAACTTTCCTGGAACGCCTCCACGAGGTCGAGCCACACGGTTGCGAGTATCTCGTCGCGCGACGCGTACCGATGATAGATGGAGCCGACCGGAGCGCCGGCGCGCTCGGCGACGGATGCGATGGTGAGGTTCTGCGGTCCGATCTCGGCCGACAACTGCTTGGCACACTCCAGGATGGTGGCTTCGGCATGTTGCGCAGGACGTCCCATCGTCTCTCCTTCAGTCCCGATCTGCTGCGACACTCTTGGTTGCGCGGGAGCCGGCGCGTGGCCTCGGTCGTTGGGCTGCTCCACTGCCGGGACCACCCGGCCTCGCGCCTTTGCCGACACGACCCGGCGGGTGCCGCCGGGGTATTAGAATAGGAATTCTAGAAAACTGTCAAGGGCGCCGGCCGGGACCCTTCGCCGGCAAGGCGTTGGACGCGGGCTGCCCGCTCGGTGCGTGCGCGCCCTCAGAGCCCGACGGCCCTGAGCATCACCTCGACCGGTGCTTTCTTGCCGGTGAAGTGACGAAACGCCGCGGCGCCCTGGTGCACCAGCATGTGGCGACCGTCGAGCACGGGTCGCCCGGCCTTGCGCGCGGCTTCGAGGAACGGGGTGAGACCGCTGCGGTAGGCGAGGTCGAAGTGCAGGCAGTCGGCGGGCGTGTTCTCGACCGAGTAGTCCAGGAAAGCGCCGCCCTTCAGACCCACCGGGGTGCAGTTGATCACGAGTTGGCGGCTGGGAAGGAAGTCGAAATTGTCGAGGATGTCGAGGTCGGCAACGCGGATCGGACCGCGGCCGGCGGCGAACTGGCGGGCCAGCTTCCTGGCCTTGGCAACGGTGCGGTTGGCGATGACGATGTCGGCCGCACCGTGTTTGACCAGCGCATGCAGCACCGCGCGCGCGCTGCCGCCGGCGCCGATCACCAGCACGCGTCTGGCGCGCACGCGAAACTCATTGGCCACCAGCGCCTGGTGGAAGCCTTCCGCGTCGGTGTTGTCGCCGACGATCTTGCCGCCATCGCGATATATGGTGTTGACCGCGCCGATCGCTTTGGCGGTATCGGTGAGGCGCTCCACCAGTTTCGCCGCCTCCTCCTTGTACGGAACCGTGACGTTGAGGCCGGCGATACCGAGGCTGTCGAGCGCGTGCACCGCCTCGCGAAGGCGTTTGCGCGGAGCGTGAAACGGCACGTAGACGAAGTCGAGGCCGAGCGCCGCGTAGGCAGCGTTGTGCATGCGCGGCGAGAGCGTGTGTTCGACCGGGTCGCCGAGAATCCCGATAACGCGGGTGGTGCCTTCGACGTGGACGCGCGCGAGCGTCGGCTCACCGCCCGCATCGGGTCGCGGCGCCTTGGCGGCGACACGCTCGGAACCCTTGTCGTGACTCTTGGCGGCGGCGCCGGTCTGGTCGGCGGCGTACTTCTCGGCGCGTTCGCCGGCGCGCTGCGCGGCTTCGCTGCCCACGACGTCGACCATTTCGGCGGCGCGCTCGTGCCAGTTGCCGATCTTTCGTCCCGATGACATCGCCTGCGACGCTCGCTCCCGGTTCGCTCGTCGAGCCTACTTCGCCAGTGCCGCGTGAGCCGCCGCCAGCCTGGCTACCGGAACGCGGTAGGGCGAGCACGAGACGTAGTCGAGGCCGATCTTGTGACAGAAGGCGACCGAACGAGGATCGCCGCCGTGCTCACCACAAATGCCGAGCTTGAGTCCGGGCTTGATGCTGCGGCCCTTCTCTGCGGCGATCTTGATCAGCAGGCCGACGCCGCCCTGGTCGATGGTCACGAACGGATCGTCGTCGATCACCCCGCGATTGACGTATTCGGGCAGGAAGCGTCCGGCATCGTCGCGCGAGAGTCCGAATCCCATCTGCGTCAGGTCGTTGGTGCCGAACGAGAAGAAGTCGGCGCAGCCGGCGATCTCGTCGGCGGTGATCGCGGCGCGCGGCACTTCGATCATGGTGCCGACCGTGTAGCTGAGTTTCTTCTTTTTCTTGGCCAGGACGGCATCGGCGGTGTCGGTTACCAGCTTGCGCAGCGTGGCCAGCTCGCGCGCGGTGGCGACCAGCGGGATCATGATCTCGGGGTGCACCTTGACGCCCTTGGCGGCGACTTCGAGCGCAGCCTCGATGATGGCGCGGGTCTGCATCGCGTAGATTTCCGGGTAGGTGATCGCCAGCCGGCAGCCGCGGTGTCCGAGCATCGGGTTGAACTCGTGTAGAGCCGCGCCGGTCTGCTCGAGCGTCGACTTCTTGATGCCGGTCTTTTGTGCGAGGTCGGCGTACTCGGCGTCGGTGTGCGGAAGGAACTCGTGCAGCGGAGGATCGAGCAGACGGATCGTCACCGGCAGCCCGTTCATGGCCTTGAAGATCCCGGCGAAGTCCTTGCGCTGGTACGGCAGCAGTTTGGCGAGCGCCGTCTCGCGCGCTTCGAGCGTGGTGGCCAGGATCATTTCGCGCACCGCGTCGATGCGATCACCGAGGAAGAACATGTGCTCGGTGCGGCACAGACCGATGCCCTCGGCACCGAACGCGCGCGCGACTTCGGCGTCATGGGGCGTGTCGGCGTTGGTGCGTACGTGCAGGCGCCGGGCCTGGTCGGCCCACTTCATCAGCTTGGCGAAGTCGCCCGATAGCTTGGCCGCGTTGGTCGGGACCTGGCCGACGTAGACGGCACCGGTGGCGCCATCCATCGTGATCCACTCGCCGGCCTTGATGGTCTTGCCGTTGGCCGTCATGTGTTCGGCCTTGTAGTCGACGCGCAGCACTTCGCAGCCCACCACGCAGCACTTGCCCATGCCGCGCGCGACCACCGCCGCGTGCGAGGTGCGGCCACCCTTGGCGGTGAGGATACCCAGCGACGCGTCCATGCCGGCGATGTCTTCAGGCGAGGTTTCGATGCGAACCAGGATGACCTTGTCGCCGTTGGCGTTGGCGGCCACCGCATCTTCGGCCGAGAAGACCACCCTGCCCGAGGCGGCGCCCGGCGAGGCGCCGAGGCCCTTGGCGAACAGGGTCTTCGGAGCTTTCGCGTCGATGGTCGGGTGCAGGAGCTGGTCGATCTGCTCGGGAGCCACGCGCAGGACGGCGGTGTTGCGATCGATCAGGCCTTCCTTCTCCATCTCGACGGCGATGCGCACGGCACTGGTCGCGGTGCGCTTGCCGTTGCGGGTCTGCAGCATCCACAGGCGACCGTTCTCGATCGTGAACTCGAGGTCCTGCATGTCGCGGTAGTGGTTCTCGAGAGTCGCCGCCGCTTTGAGGAGCTGCTTGCTGCACTCGGGCATCACTTCTTCGAGCGAAGGGAAGCGCGCGGCGCGGGTTTTCTCGTTGATTTCGTTCTCGCGAGCCCAGGCCTGCGAGGAGACCTTCAGGATCTGCTGCGGCGTGCGCGTACCGGCTACTACGTCTTCGCCCTGGGCGTTGACCAGAAACTCGCCGAAGAAGCGCTTCTCGCCGGTGGAGGGATCGCGCGTGAAAGCGACGCCGGTGGCACTGTCGCTTCCCGAGTTGCCGAACACCATCGCCTGCACGTTGACCGCGGTGCCCCAGGACTCGGGGATGTTGTTGAGCTTGCGGTAGACGTTGGCGCGCTCGTTGGTCCACGAACGGAACACCGCGCCGATGGCGCCCCACAGTTGCTCATTCGGATCGGTCGGGAACGGACGCCCGGCGTGCTTGCGTACCGCGGCCTTGAACTCGGCTACCAGCTCTTTGAGGTGCTCGGCGGTGAGCTCGGTGTCGAGGTGGATGCGCAGCTTTTCCTTCTTCTTTTCGATGATCGCTTCGAAGGGATCGGTCTCTTTGGCCGACTCGGGCTTGAGTCCCATCACGACGTCGCCGTACATCTGCACGAAACGGCGGTAGCTGTCCCACGCGAAGCGCTCGTTGCCTGAGGCCTTGGCCAGCCCCTCCACGGTCTTGTCGTTCAGCCCGAGGTTCAGCACCGTGTCCATCATGCCGGGCATCGAGGCGCGGGCTCCCGAGCGTACCGACACCAGCAGCGGGTTGGCGGCATCTCCAAAGCGTTTGCCCATCGCCTTTTCGAGCCTGGCCAGCGCGGCGGAAACCTCGCCGTCCAGGCCCTTCGGATACGAGCCGGTCTTGGCGTCGTAGGCGGCGCAGACCTCGGTCGTGATCGTGAAGCCCGGAGGTACCGGCAATCCGATGCCGGCCATCTCGGCGAGATTGGCACCTTTGCCGCCGAGCAGATTCTTCATCGTTGCGTTGCCGTCGGCGCGGCCGTCGCCGAAGAAGAAGACCCGTTTGGCCGAGGTAGTGGCCTTCTTCGATGGCGTGGCGGCGCCCTTCCTGGCAGGTGCGCTCCTGGCGGCCTCAGACTTGGCTGCGGCGCTCTTGTGGTTCGTCTTCTTCTTGCTGATGCTGGGACTCATTGCGAAATGCCTCGTGCTCGGTGTTGGCGTCATCGAAAGAAGCAATGACGTGCGGGTCATTCCACGCCGCACGCCTGGCTCTCAGGCGGGAGGCCTCAGAGCCGCGCGATTGACCGGCGGCGCGACCTTGGCGCGTACGATCTCGTAGAGACTGTCGATCGGCACGCGTTCTTGCGCCATCGTGTCGCGGTCGCGCAGGGTCACCGTGCCGTCCTTCATCGTGTCGTAGTCGACCGTGACGCCCAGCGGAGTGCCGATCTCGTCCTGGCGACGGTAGCGGCGTCCGATCGAGCCCGACTGGTCGTAGGCCACCGCGAAGTGCGCGCGTAGCGAGTCGGCGATCTCCATCGCTTTCTCGCCCAGCCCGTCGCGCTTCATCAGCGGGAAGATCGCGAGTTTGACCGGCGCCAGCGCCGGATGCAGTCGCAGCACCGCGCGGCGGTCGTTGTCGGGGCCGTCCTCGTCGTAGGAGTCGACCAGGAAGGCCAGCGTGCCGCGGTCGGCGCCGGCCGACGGTTCGATCACGTACGGCACGAAGCGCTCCTTGGACTGCTCGTCGAAGAACGAGAGGTCCTTGCCGGAGTACTCGATGTGCTGTTTGAGGTCGTAATCGGTGCGATTGGCGATGCCTTCGAGTTCCTGCCAGCCGATCGGAAACTGGTACTCGACGTCGGCGCAGCCCTTGGCGTAGTGGGCAAGCTCGTCGCTGGCGTGGGCACGGAGGCGCAGCCGGTCGGCTTTGATGCCGTAGTCGGTGTACCACTGCATGCGACGCTGCTGCCAGTAGGCATACCAGCCGTCATCGCTGCCGGGAGGCACGAAAAACTCGAGCTCCATCTGCTCGAACTCGCGGGTGCGGAACAGGAAATTCCCGGGGGTGATCTCGTTGCGGAAGCTCTTGCCCATCTGCGCGATGCCGAAGGGGGGCTTCATGCGTGCCGAGTTAACCACGTTGACGAAGTTGACGAAGATGCCCTGGGCGGTCTCGGGTCTGAGATAGATCGCCGCACCGCTGTCTTCGACGGGACCCATGTGGGTCTTGAACATCAGGTTGAAGCTGCGCGGTTCGGTCAGTTCGCCGTCGCACTCGCCGGGCTTCTTGCTCGGCTGCTTGGGGCAGCGAAGCTGGTCGATGTGGTCGGCGCGAAAGCGGCCTTTGCAGAGCTTACAGTCGACCATCGGGTCGGAGAAGCTGGCCACGTGGCCCGAGGCCTCCCACACGCGCGGGTGCATCAGGATCGAGCAGTCCACGCCGACGACGTCGGGGCGGGTAGTGACGGTGTCGCGCCACCAGGCTTCCTTTACATTGCGCTTGAGCTCGACGCCGAGGGGGCCGTAGTCGTAGCAACTGTTGAGGCCGCCGTAGATCTCTGAAGACTGGAAGACGAACCCCCGCCGTTTGCAGAGGTTGACGATCTTTTCCATGGTCACTACGGGGTCAGACACTGCTTGTTCTCCGCTTTCCCCCAGTCTTGCGAGCAGAGGAATCGTTGTGTTTAACCCGGCGGAGCAGGGTGGGCAAATTGCCCCGTTTCGTCGTTGGCGGCACCGGTCGCAATAGGGCGGCGCCGGCCGGTCCGCGCAGCGAACCGGCCGCACGAACCGGTGAGATGCCGCGGCAGGCAAACGCTGCCGGAGCCGGTCGAGCGGTCGACTCCGCGGGCAACTCCTGCTGAAAGGCGAGGATGGAGAAATCACTGCAAGGAAAGGTCGCCCTCGTGACCGGGGGCTCCAGGGGAATCGGCAAGGGAATCGCTGCGGCGTTTGCCGCGGCCGGCGCGCAGGTGATGATCAGCTCGCGCAGTGCCGAGAGCTGCGCGGCCACTGCCAAGGAACTCGGCGCCGGTGTGCACTTCGAAGCCGGCAATATCGGCCGTGTCGAGGACGCCGAGCGCGTCGTCGGCGCGACACTCGAGCGCCTGGGGCGCCTGGACATCCTGGTCAACAACGCGGCCACCAACCCGTACGCGGGCCCGACCATCGACGTCGATCTGCCGCGCTGGGAGAAGACGCTGCAGGTCAATCTGACCGCGCCGCTGCTGTGGACTCAGTTGGCGTGGCGGCGCTGGATGAAGGAGCACGGCGGCGCGATCGTCAACATCTCGAGTGTCGGTGGCCTGACCACCAACACGCTGCTGGGCGTCTACGACATCACCAAGAGTGCGCTGCTGCACCTGACCCGGCAGCTCGCCGCCGAGCTCGGTCCCAAGGTTCGCGTCAACGCGATCGCTCCGGGGCTGATCAAGACCGACTTCGCCAGGGTGCTGTGGGAAGAAGGGCGCGGCGATGTGGTGGCCAGGACCTACCCGCTCAAGCGTCTGGGCGAAGTGGTCGACGTCGCCGAGGCTGCGCTGTATCTGGCCGACGACCGTCGCAGCGGCTGGGTGACCGGCAACACCATCGTCATCGACGGTGGCGGCCTGGTCGGCTTCGAGCGCATCGGCTGACGCGGCGCACACTCGAGGAGCACTTCAATGCACAATGACGTCGTTGCCGACTGGCACGCCTTGCTCGCCTCCGACGATCTCTCGCGCCTCGACGCGATGCTGGCCGAAGACGCGGTCTTTCACTCTCCCGTGCTGCACACCGCGCAGCACGGCAAGGCTCTCGTCACGACCTACCTGACTGCGGCCGCGCAGGTGCTTCTCTCCTCGGATTTCCACTACGTGCGCGAGGTCGTCGGGCCCAGCGACGCGGTGCTCGAGTTCGAATGCGAGATCGGCGGGGTCCACATCAACGGCATCGACATGTTCCACTGGAACGCCGACGGCAAGATCGACGACTTCAAGGTCATGATCCGCCCGCTCAAAGCGGTGAACCTGCTCCACGGCATGATGGTCCAGGTCTTCTCGCAGATGGGACCGAAAGCCTGAGCGACGCGCCGTCGGTGCGCGGGAACGTCTCGCGATCACCGCGCGACCGTTGACTGATTTATCATCGTCCCGCGACGCCGATGAGCGAGCGCTCATCGAGTGACGACGCAAGAGCGCCGCGTCGTCAATGCGTGTCGCAGGCGGTCGCGCTCGCGCTTTGAATCTTGACAGCGCGACGCGGCTTCGGACAAGATCCCCGTGGCGAATGAGAAACCGGCGGCGAAGAGAGGCCGGTCGATTCTCACCGGGAGCATCCATGTCCAAAGTCTGGCTCTCAGTAGTTGCGGCGACCGGCCTCGCGGCGGTCTGCGCCGCACCGTACGGCGCGCAAGCTGCCGACACTTCCATTACAACCAAGAAACTCGTCGTCAAGGACAACGCTAACGCGGCCAAGCGACAACTGCAGGTCTCGTCGACCGACGGTACCGACCCGGCGGCAGTGCACTACGCCGACGCCGGCGACCCGGGAACCAACGGAGCGTCGGTTCATGCCTACAGCACCACGGATGACATCT
This sequence comes from Deltaproteobacteria bacterium, assembly GCA_016218925.1. Classification (GTDB taxonomy): domain Bacteria; phylum Desulfobacterota; class Binatia; order UBA1149; family CAITLU01; genus CAITLU01. The sequence goes on from JACRCR010000081.1 coordinate 22,527, forward strand.
GTGTGGTGTTGCATCCGGGAGCCAACTGGAAGGACACCGGCTCGAAGTGGAAGTACAACGACAAGGTCGCCAAGAGGTCGCTGCAGATCGGCGACGGCAAGCTGCTGGTCAAGATCAAGTCGGGGGTTGCGTTCACCTTGGCCGACGACGCTCCGCAAGACGCAGTGAACGTGATCGTGCAGACGGGGACCACCACTCGCTACTGCATGAGGTGCAGTGCTCCGTCAAAGGACACCGTCAAGATCTTCACGCAGGCGGCGTGCGCCGACGCGCCGTGCGATGCCGAGCCGTCGGTTTGCGATCCCACCGTCACGACCACGACCACTACGACGACTACGCTGACGCCGCCGGCGCAGGTGCTGCTGGGCGCGCTCAACGCGACCACCGGCCGCTTCAACTACAATGCGACGCTCGGCCTGACCGGCTCCGACGCCGCGTGCAGCAGCAACTTCCCAGGATCCCATACCTGTACCTATGCGGAGTTGCAGGCTGCCGAGACGTCGGGAGATCTGCTCGGCTTGAAGAGCACTCCTGGCAACCAGACCGTCACTTCGTTCTGGGCCATCAACTCGCTCGAGCCCGACAACTTGCAGTGTCACACGACGATTCCGTGGGACTACGCAACGGCGCACACCGGCCACTTCGGCGAGAAGGTCAGTCTCGACAACGGGACTGGCGCGCTCGGAACGCTGCAAGTGGGGCAGCCCGACGGCGCGTTCTGTTCGGGATCGAGCTGGGTGGGCTGCTGTCACTGAAGAAGACGGCGTTGTCGGTACGAACGTGGCGGCGCCGCCGCCCATGCACGCGCTCCGGTCGCGTCTGGCTCTTCTGGTTGTGCATCGCAGCCGCTTGGCGCGTGGCGCCTGCGCTGGCGATCGAGCCCTGTTCCGTGCCCGCTAGCGGCTGGTGCCTTGCGCGGCGCATCGCCGGCGACGCCCCAGGTGGCGAGTTGGGTTTCCGTTTCGGCGAGCCGCTCGATCTGGACGGCGATGGCAACGCCGACGTTGCCGCGGGCGCGCGCTTCAAGCTTCGCCGCGAGACCTACCAGAACGGCAGTGCCGCGGCGTGGGCGGGCTGGTCGGGCGCCAGCGCGGGAGCGACCCGAAAGCTGCGAGAGTGGGATGGCGATCTCCCCGACGGCCTCTTCGGACACTGGGTACTGCCGGTTGCCGACCTCGGACCTGCCGGCGCAGCGGGGGTTGTCATCGCGGCGCCGAACGCCAGGGTGAACGACCTTCCCAAGGGCGTGCTGGTCGCTCGTTCCGCCGTTTCCGGCGAGGAGTTCTGGAATCGCAGCGGGCCTGGAGCACAGGCCGAGAACTTCGGCTGGGATCTGTCGCCGGCCGGCGATCAGAACGGCGACGCGCGCAGCGATCTATTCGTCGGCGCGCCGTCGCTGGATGGCGGTCGCGTCTACCTGCTCAGCAACAAGGACGGCGCCTTGCTGCAGACCTACGAGCCGCCGCAGCAAGTGCGCTCGTTTGGATGGTTCGTCGCGCGTCTGGGCGATCTGGACGGCGATGGGCGCGCGGACTTGATCGCCGGCGCGCCGTTTGAAATGGACGGTGCTCGCGCGGTGAGCGGTGGGGCTCACGTCTTGTCGTCGGCGAGCGGCAGGCAGCTCTACCACTGGAACGGGAGCGGCGCTCTGAGCGGTTTCGGCGAAGTAGTGGCGGCGCTCGGAGATCTGGACGGCGATGGCAAAGGGGAGATTGCCGTGGCCGCGCCGCGCACCGACGATGCCACCCGTGCCTTGCCAGGTGAGGTGTTCATCTACTCGGGCGCCACCGGCAAGGAACTCGGGCACTGGTCGGGCAAGCAGCCCGGAGAGTTGTTCGGGCGCATGGTAGTGGCTGCCGGCGATCTCGATGCGGACGGGATCGACGATGTCGCCATCGGCGCGCCGTGGCACCGGCGCGACAAGGCCGACAAGGCCGAGAAAGCCGGCCGCGTCGAGCTACGCTCGGGACGCAGCGGCGCGGTTATCGCCGAGTTCTTCGGCGACCAGGCCGACTGCTGGTTCGGATGGCATATCCGCCGCGCGCCCGATCCTGAGCAGCTCGGCCGTCCGGCCTTGCTGATCGGCTCGCTGCGCCATCCGGTAGATGGACACGCAGGCGTCGGCGTCCTCGACCTCTATGTGCTCAGGCGCGGCCAGCTTCAGGGCACGATCACCGACGGCGCGCGCCGCAGCGACATCAGGTAGACGCGCAGCGCGCCTTTGTCCTGCCAGGGCAGAGCCGCGTAGGCGGCGCGCGCCGCTGCGCCTTCTCCACCGTGTCCGGCGATCGCGTAGTCGAGGCTCGGAGCGCGGCCGTCGTGCAGATAAGGCGCCGAGTCGGCGACGCCCCACAGCCGCGGGGTCAGATACTCCTGGACGCCGACACCGTTTTGCACGTGGCGCGCGCGGTTTTCCGGTCCCATGTCGTGGCGCCGCAGATCGCTGAACAGCCACACGCCGTAGCCGCCGAGGTCGGCGTCGTAGCGCAGCGCCGGCTGTCGCATCTGCCGGGGCAGGTCGATCGGCGGCAATCCGTCCAGTTCCAGCATCGCACTGCGAAGAACCATCATCGGCTGGTGGCAGCGCGCGCAGCCCAGCGCGTGGAACTGAGCGCGACCGCGCTGGAAGTCGTCGACGAAGCTCGTCGTGGTCGGTGCCAGCAGACCCTGCGCCGCCGGTCCGATGCGGCGGTCCTGGATCAGCGGTTCGACGATCGGAAGTTCGAGCAATGCCAGGTGCACGCTCATCGCCGCAAAGGGGCCGCGGCCCAGTTCGGTGCGCCGGCCGTCGGCGTCGGGGTCGCTGGCATCGCCACCGTCGCCGACCAGTTCGCGCGATCCGCCGTGGAGCAGTTCGTCGCTCTGGATTCCGATGTGGACCTGGAGCGCTTCGGCAGAGAAGTCTGCGAAGTCGGCCAGCGTTCCTTTCCACCCGAACGGTTTCACCACCAGGTCCGGATCGATGCCGGCGACATCCGAGGCATCGAGTTCGCCGCTGGCGCTCGCGCGCAACACACCGAAGTCGACACCGTTGGCGTGCAGCGACACTTCGCGCGCGGCGCCCGCGCGTGCAGCGTCAGTCACGAGGGCGGCGCGTTGCTGCTGCAGCGCGCGGCTCATCTCGCGGGCCACCGCTTCCACCACTCCCGGCGCCACCAGTGCCGGCGGGTTGCGCTGGTCGCCGCTTGCAGTGTGCTCGCCATCGCCCTGCAGGAAAGCGTTGTCGGTTTCGGCTCCGGCTCCGGCCGGGCCGCCTACCCAGTGGCACGACGGACAGGAAATGGTCTCGGGTCCGCCAAACAGTCCGTCGTGCACGCGGCGAAACGGACCGGCCGCAGCCGTGGACGCATCGCCGCCGCCCAGTCCATCGGCGAAGCCGTACTCGTGCTCGAACAGCAGTTCTCCGAGATCTGCCAGCTCTGACGCGCAGATCTCTCCGGCGGCGATGCGGGTGTGATCGAGAGCGGCGTGCACGCCTCTCAGGAAAGAGCCGGGTGCCGCAGCTTCTCGCTGGCGAATTTCGTGCCGGCGCTCGGCCAGGCCGTGCGCCGCGCGCGCCGCTTCGAGACTGAGCGGTTCGGGACGCGACACGGCCGCGCAGTCGGCGCGCCACTGCGGCGGCCTGGTATCTGAACGCTCGCACGCGGCGAGCATGGAGATCGCCAGAAACAGGCACGGACCCAGCATGGCCCCGGTCGTGCTTGCGCGAGTCACGGCGCGAACAACTTGGGCTGTCGCGACAGCGACGCCAGGAAGACGCGCACACCGGCGCGTCCGTGCTCGTCGAGTGCGAGATAAGCGTCGCGCGCACCGGCAGCCTCGCCGCCGTGCAGGACTATCGCGTCGTGCAGTGTCGGGGCACGGCCGTCGTGCAGGTACGGCGCGGTTTCGGCCAGGCCCCAGAGCGGACGCGTAAGGAAGACCCGCGCCGCGATGTTCCCCTGAGCGGAAGGCGTCGCCAACCCCTCTCCCATGTCGTGGCGCCTCAGATCGCTGAAGAGGTTGACGAGGTAGGCGGTGTCGTCCGCGGCGTACTTGGGATCGACCTTGGGGCCATCGCCGTCCTTGGCGACGTTGATGACGAAAGGTGCGCGGCCCGGCTCGGCCGGTTCGGTCGCGTCCAGCTCGGGATTTTCCAGTTCGAGAACGGGGACGTGACACCCGCCGCAACCGATAGCCGCGAAGCTGGCGCTGCCGGCGGCGAAAGCATCGAGAAGGGCGGGATCGCGAGGCGGACGAACCACCGGCACTTCCAGCTGTGCCAGATAACCTACGACCGTAGTCAGCATTCCGGAGTCGATCTCGAGCGATACTCCGTCTTCGTCGATGTCGTCCCAGGTGCCTTCTCCATACGGACCGGAGTCGAGCGCGCCGTCGCGTACTTCCAACTGGATGCGTTTGGAGAGCAGGCCTTGATGTATCTGCAACGACTCCTCGGCCATGTCGCGCAGCGTCGCCTGATGTCCCTTCCAACCGAACGGACGAATCGTAAGATCCCGATCGACTCCTTCAACGCCCGCGTAGTCGACCGTGCCGTCGGCATCTACCGCGATGCGGCCGAACCAGACGCCCTTGGCGCCGAGTGCCTGCTCCACGCGGTGTCCGCCGGCTTTGGCCGCGGCGCTCGCGCTTGCCGCCTGGGCGTGAAGCGCGGCGCTCATCTCTTTTGCGAGCAGCGCGATCGGGCCCATGCCGAGAAGATGCGGAGCGTTGCGCTGGTCGGCGCTGCCGGTGGCGGCGCCGTCGCCTCTGAGCAGCGCATTCTGGCTCTGCGTGCCGGCTCCATCGGGGCCGCCCTTGGAATGACAACTGAAGCAGCCGAACGCGTCCGGCCCTCCCGCGCGCCCGTCGTGGACACGGCGCAGCCTCGGCGTGTAATCGAGCGCGCCAGGGTCGGCGCCGCCACGCCCCCAACCGTTCTCGGGGCGGAACAGGTACCCGAACAACTCGTCGCCGACGATGAACAGGGTATCGATGCCGAGCGTGCGGTGGTCGAAGTCCACGTCGGTGAGCGTTGCGTGTTCGATCAGCTCGCCGGGATCGCGCGCGTCGAGCACGCGGTCGAAGTCCTCGCGCATGCGAAGGTCGAGGGCTTTTTCGAGTTCCTCGAGCAACAGCGGGTCATCTACCGGCCCGGCAAGGCTCGCGCGCAGCGAGGGAAGCAGGATCCCGAGCGCCAGCGCGGCCGAGAAGGCGAGCATGGACACACGCCGCATGGGCGCGATTCATACAACTACTGGCAGGGCATCGCGATCCTGCTGGCGGTTGTTGAAGGACGCGCCAAGTCGTCCATGCTATCAATAGCGTCCTCATGGCCGCACCGACCCTGTCCCGAAAGACGCTCGAGGATCTCGAGCGCCGGCACATAGCCTTCCTCGAGGAGCGCCTCGTCTCGCGCCAGGCGCGTGAGGACTGGATCCAGGCTTTCCGCGACGGATACCAGGAACTGCTCGGCGTGCGGATCCGCGACGTGCTCGAACCCGCGGTGATCGCCGCCGGTCTGCACAGGATTCTGACCGCCGACGCCGTTCGCACGTTCTTCGCACCGCTGGTGCGCGACGTACACCGCGAGGTGCTTGCATCCCTGAAGGCCGATGGCACGCGCGTGGGCGACTACGTGCCCGCCAAGGCCCGGCACGCCATCGATGCCCTGCTCGACAGAGACGATCTCATCCCCGAGGCGCTGGTACGCAAGATCTTCGAACAGCAGGCCATCGAGGATGCGATCGACGACACGCTCTACGAGGCGCTCACGCAGTTCAACACCAGCGTCAATCCCTTCTTCGCCGACTGGGGCCTGCCGGCCATCCTCAAGCGGATGCCGTTCGGCGGCGGCCTGATCCTCACCTCGATGGAGGCGATGAGGGCCGAGTTCGACCGGCGCCTGGAACCGGAGATCCGCAAGTTCCTTGCTGCCTTCTCGCGACGGGCCACCGGTGAGCTCTCCGAACTCTTCATCACCAGGAGCGGGGATCCGAGGTTCATCGAACTGCGCAAGAACCTGGTTGCGTTCCTGTACTCTCAGTCGCTGGGGGAACTGCTCGGCGGGATCGACGAGAAAGCCTCCGGGGCGGGTGGGATCGCTGTCGAGCACGTCGTTCTCGCAGTGCTCCAGCGCGACCGCCGCGGCGAGGGGCTGCGTCGTGCGCTCGAGAAGTTCGTCGAGGGGCAGGGCGACTCCACCTTCCGTCAGTGGCTGGAACGGATCGGCGCGACCGGCCGGCCGGATCTCGACGCCTGCGCCGAACTGCTGTGGCCGCACGTCGAGGCAGCGGTGCGGAGCCCGCTGGTGCGCGATTTTCTCAGACGCATCACGGCCGAGTTCTACGCCGAGCTGGCCAGGTGATGCTCTGGCACGTCGCGGCGAGTCGAGTCCGAGCAGCGGCGAGCCTTCCGCGTCGCCGCCGTGTGGCGAGAGCGGGTCGCGACCCGAGCATCTCGCTCCGGCGACGCGCCAGACGGCTCAAGGCAACGCGAGTTCTCGACAGAACCTGCGGAACGGCAGCACCGTTGCCGCGCCTTTTTCGAAATGACGCTCGCCCAGGTGCACCTGGTAGAAGCGCGGGATCGACGTGCGCTCGGCGAAATAGCCGATCGCCGGGCTCACGCCCCGCTCGCCGGTCTTGCACTCGACCGCGAACAGCGGCTCGCGGTCCTTTACGACGACGAAGTCGACCTCGCGCTTGTCGGTATCACGCAGGAAGCGAAGCTCCATCGTGTGGCCTTCGGTGTCCTCGACGAAGTGGCAGTACTTGAGGAGCTGGCTGGCGACGAGGTTTTCGAAGCGGGCGCCGCCGGCGGGCGTCATCGACCAGTCCCACAGGTAGAGCTTGCGCTCCTTCTTGACGGCGCGAATCCGCGGGCTCCCGAACGGCGAGATGCGGAAGCACAGGTACAGGTTCTCGAGGATGACGAGCCATCGCTCCACCGTCTTGTGGTCCACTGCCAGATCCTCACGAAGGCTCTTGACCGACAGCGGCGATCCCACGCGACTGGGCAGCAATTCCACCAAGTGCTCGACGAGCGAGATTTCGCGCACGTGCTCGAGATCGCGCAGGTCCGCGGTCACGACGCGTGACACACGATCACGTTGCCAGATGCGAAGCTCGCGTTCGTCTTGCAGCAGGAAGGGCTCGGGGAAGCCTCCGAAGCGCAGCAGAGACTCGACATCGTCCTCGCTCGGCGACTCGTTGAGTTCCATCAACGAGAACGGGTGGAGGCGCAGGTAGCGATAGCGACCGACCAGGGAATCTCCGCCCTTGCGATAGTGGTCCAGGCGCGCCGAACCGGTGACGAGGATCCGACGCCGAGACTTCTCGGTATCGAAGAGCCCCTTGATCAACCCGCGCCAGCGCGCGTACTTGTGGATCTCGTCCAGGACCAGGATCGGCTCGCCCGCGGGCAGTTCGAAGCGGCGCAGGCGCGCCGCGGTGAGCGGATCGTCCCAGTTCAGATAGCCGGGATGCGTCTCGTCAGCGGCCTCGCCAAGGAAGCCCAGCGCGAGTGTCGTCTTGCCGACCTGGCGCGGGCCGCCCAGGAAAACCATCTTGCGCGGGAGCACCGATTCGATGATCGGCTCGAGGTAGCGGGTCCGGGCGTTCACGTCTTGGAGTATAGTCCACTTTGCTCATGAGTAAACTGGACCGGACACCAGAATGCTCACGCGGCGCCTTCGGGACACGGCTCGGCGCCGAGCGGGTGCCTTCGGCGGGCTCTTCCCGCCAGACACCCGAAGGATCGCGCGGGCTCGCGTTTCTTGCTACCTGGAAGCCTTGGAGATCATGTCGACCAAGGGCCGTCCCCGTCGCGGCGAACCCGCGGCTGGACCGTCAAAGCCCGCACCCCGCCGAGTCCGGTCATGGAATTCGGCCAATCGCCAGAGTGGAGCGTAGTAGATGAGCGACCTCGACTACCTGTGTCCGCAGTGTCGAACGACCCTGGCCGCGGTTGCCCGCGGCGACTTCGATACCTGGGAATGCAAGGACGGCCACGGCGTGGGGATCACGTTGACCGAAGCCTACGGTCACTTTCAGGAGGACGAGATCCGCGCGATCTGGCAAGCGGCGAAGTCGGCGCCGCAGTCGTCGTTGAAGTCACCCGTTCTGGGGCAGCCGATGGTCGCGGTCACCGTTGCCGTCGACGACGACGAAGTCGAAGGCAATCAGGCGGGCGGTTCGCATCTGGTCACGCTCGACGTTGCGCCGGCCGAGCAGTTCCTGTGGTTTCACGTCGTCGACTTCGAGGCGATGCCGGCCGACCTGCCCAATCCGGCTCCATCGGCCGAGGAACTGGCGAAACTCGAACAGATCCGAGCGCAATCGCGCGAGGCGGTTGCGGCAGATGCCAAGCGCCAGGAGAGCCCCGAAAGCGACTTCGGCTATCGCTTCGGATCCAAGGCCGCAGCGCTGCTGAACCTGACGGGCTTCATGAAGAAACTCGGTGCCGTAGCCGGGAAGCCTCTGGAGCGCCGATAGGCGGTAGCCGTCGGCGTCGGCGCCGTTGCGGTGCCGCGCCCGGCTCCCGCATCGGACGACTGCTGCGGTCTTCGTAACCCGAGCACCCGATGGCCAGGCCAAGCAGCGCGACCGCGAACGATCACAGCACCGGGCGAACCGCCGATACGCTGCGGCGAATCGGCTTCGTGGCGTCGGCGGCAATGATGGTGCTCGGCATCTGGGCCGAATTCACCGAACCGTGGTTCGTCAGCGACATCCACAACGCGGTGTTCGACGCGTACCAACGTTCGCTGCCGCGCGCTTACGAACCTGCTCCGGTGCGGATCGTCGACATCGACGAAGCCACGCTGGCCCGACTCGGGCAGTGGCCGTGGCCGCGCACGCGGGTGGCCGAACTCGTTGCCGATCTTCGCGCGCTCGGCGTTTCCGCCATCGCGTTCGATTTCATCTTCGCCGAGAAGGATCGCACCTCGCCGGGTTGGCTGGCCACCGAGTGGAAGGACAAGCCGGAAGTCGCCGCAGCGCTGCGCAAGCTTCCGGACCACGACACCGCGCTGGCCGAGGAGTTCGGCCGCGGCAAGGTGGTGGCGGCGTTCGCGCTTACCGAGGACCCGGGTGGAACGTCTCCGGTCCAGAAAGGCCGCTTCGTGCGCGCCGGTGCCCAGGGAACCGTGGCGGCCAGCCACTACAAGGGTTCGGTCACCTCGCTGCCGATTCTCCAGGAGGCGGCCGCCGGCAACGGCGCCGTCAACTTCAGCCCCGACCGCGACGGCGTAGTCCGCCGCGTTCCTCTGGTCGTCGAACAGGGCGGCGTTCTGTATCCGAGCCTGATCGCCGAAACGCTGCGTATCGCGAGCGGCGCGGCGAGCTACACGCTGCTGGCCGACCAGGGCGCCAATGGCCGCGCCGCTCTGTCGGGCGTGAGGGCCGGAAAGTACACGCTTCCCAGCGACAGCTTCGGCCGCATGCTGGTGTATCTGACCGACCCCGTGGCCGAACGCTACGTGCCGGCCTGGAAGGTCATAGCGGGCGAGGCGGCAGACCTCATCCCGCCGCAGAGCATCGTCTACATCGGGTCTTCGGCCACTGGCCTCCAGGACCTGCGCTTCGGAACGCTCGGCAAGATCGTCCCCGGCGTCGAAATCCACGCGCAACTCACCGAGCAATGTCTGCTCGGCGCCTTCGCGCTACGCCCACTGTGGGTACAGGGACTCGAGACTCTCGTCATCGTCCTCGGCTGGCTGGTGATGCTGGGCTTCGGGATCCGTTCGCGGGCGCTGCCTGCGGCGATCGCTACCGCCACCGGCGTGGTCGTGATCGCCGCCGGGGCCGTCTATGCGTGGCGAAGTCATTCGATCCTGGCCGATCCTGTCTTTCCGGGGCTGATCCTGGCGGCGATCTTCATCGTGTACACGGTGCCGCGCCAGCTCGCCGCCGAGAGCGAAGGCCGCTGGATCCGAGGGGTCTTCGCCAACTACCTCTCGCCCAATCTCGTCGAGCATCTGATCCGCAATCCTTCCGAGCTGCGTCTGAGCGGTGAGCGCCGCGAATGCTCGTTCGTGCTTACCGACGTCGCGGGATTCACGACGCTGGTCGAAGGCATGGATCCGCAGCAGCTCACCGAGGTCATCAACGGGTACCTCGACGGCATGGTGAGCATCGCGTTCGAGCACGACGGCACGCTCGACCGCATCGTCGGCGACGCGGTCGCGGTGTTGTTCTCGGCGCCGGTAGAACAGCCCGACCATGCCAGGAGGGCGATGGCTTGCGCGCTGGCGATGGACGCGTTCGCGAACGCCTACTCGGCGCGATGCCTGGAGCGTGACATCCCATTCGGCCTGACGCGCATAGGCGTTCACACCGGCGAGGTCGTGGTCGGAAACTTCGGGGGAAGCTCTCACTTCGACTACCGTGCGCTCGGCGACCCGATCAACACGACAGCCCGTCTGGAGACCGCCAACCGTCACCTGGGAACGCGCATCTGCGTGAGCGCCGCCACCGTCGCCGGCTGTCCGAGCGTCGTCGGGCGGCCAGCCGGAACCCTGGTGCTCAAGGGCAAGACGAAGGGTGTCGACGTTTTCGAAGCGCTGACGGCCGAGGAGGCGGGGTCCGCGCGAGTCGCCGGTTACCGCGCGGCTTTCGAGAAGATGCGCGCGGGCGAGACGGACGCGACGCAGGTGTTCGAGGATCTGGTGAAGGACCATCCGTCGGACGGTCTGGCGGCATTCCACCTCGCCCGCCTTCAACGAGGCGAGCGAGGCACGCTCGTGGTCTTTACCGAGAAGTGATCGGAGTCAGCGAATCGTCACTTCGACGCGACGGTTGCGAAGCTCGGGAACGTCGTCGGCGGTCGGTACCGCCGGCCGCGTCTCGCCGTACTCGCTGAGTTCGATGCGTTCGATCGGAATCCCCGCCGTCACCAGCGCGTCGCGCATCTTGTAGGCGCGCAGCAGCGAGATCCCGTCGTTGCGCGCATCGGGGCCGGTACGGTCGGCGTGGCCCGCCACCGTCGCGTCCGCGCCGGGGCGCTTGCGCGCCTCGGAAAGCATCTGGTCGAAGTCGGCCTGCGAAGCAGGATCGACCTGGACCTTGTTGCGGACGAAGTAGATCGTGAACCGCTTGAAGGGCTCGGGGCGCGCCGTGAACGCGCGCGCGAAGACTTCCTGAATCTTCTCGACGCCGAGCACCCACGGCGAACTCGGCGCACGCGTGGTCTTGTCGATGGCAGTGGCGGTTCCCGGCTCGTCGAGGACCTGCTGGCCCTCGTTGGTGGCGACCAGCACCTTGCCCGAACCGCCCTCGGGATTTTCGAGCAGGACGACGTAGTTCTTCGGGGCGCAGGCGCCGGCGAACAGCACCAACGCCAGGGCGAGAATGGTACGCTTCACCGATCAGCCCTCTTTGCCTGCGCGCCTGGCGGAGGTCCCGTCGGGGAACTTCTGGCCGGGTTCGACGCGTACGACGAAGTGGGTGCCTCGCATTCCGATCACACCGGTGGGCGTCTCGACCGACACCGATTCCGGGGCCAGCTTGCCCAGCATTCCAGACACGAAGTCGAGGGTGCCCTGGCTGACGCGTGCCGCGAAGCCGAGCTCGTTGTTCTGAGGGGCGTAGGCGTACTCGTCGAGAAGCAACTCGGTCTCGGGACCGGCCGACAGGGTGGTACCGTCCTTCATCGTGACGCCGAGACTCGACTCGAGCCCGGTCTTCAATGTGTCGTTTTCGTAGAGGGCATCGCCGACCTTGATGGGGCGAGTCGCTCCAGCGCGCACGACCGTCGTCGTGCCGGTCGCTGTCTTCACGTAGCCGATAGGGTCCGCCGCCGAAGCCACCTGGGCGCCTAGCAGCGAAAGAACCAGAACAACCAAACTGAGCTTGCGCATGGGAGTCCCCCTTGAAAGTCGTCGCGAGGCTACGGCCGGCCGCGCGCGTCTTGGTGCATCTCTCGTTCCAGGCGCCGTTGCCGGCGGAAAGTCCCGGTCAGGGGCCGAACTCTCGGCGTTCCCATTCCGCGCCGATGTCGACGCGCTGCCCGGGTTTCGGGCATTGCCTGCGGTGCAGGCTGTCTACCTAGACCGAACCGGTAGCTGAGGTCAACGCCATGCGCCAGTCCGCGCGGCACAGGCCAGCGCCGGAACCTGAAAACCGCGCGGGGCGCGCCTCGGTCGCTGCGCCGGGTTGCGGGCGCCAGCCGCTGGCCCAGCGCTTGCTTCAAGCCCGGGGCGCGTGGCCGCCACAACGCCCGGGCGCGCACCGACGCAATGTCAGCGGCAACCGCTTCGTCCTTTTCCGACCGACTCGGCGATACCCGCCCCGGGTCGAGCCGTCCGGTCGGACACCCGCTGGCCGCCTACCTGCGGGACCTCCATGAACGCCACGCGGCGTGCTCGGAAGGCGCACCGGCCTCGTACATCCCCGAACTGACCAAGGCCGACCCGAACTGGTTCGGCGTTGCGCTGGCCACGATCGACGGCGAAGTCTACGAGGCCGGCGACACCGAGCGCCTCTTCACGATCCAGTCGATCTCCAAGCCCTTCGTCTACGCGCTGGCCCTCCAGGACAACGGGCGCGATCGGGTACTGGCCAAGATCGGCGTCGAGCCGACCGGCGAGGCCTTCAACTCGATCAGCCTCTACACCGATACCGGCCGGCCCTACAATCCAATGATCAACGCCGGCGCGATCGCCTCCACCGGACTCGTCGCGGGCGCGGATGCCGAGGAGAGGATGGCGCGCATTCTGGCGCTGTTCTCCGCCTGCGCGGGGCGCGAGCTGACCATTGACGAGGACGTCTACCGCTCCGAGAAAGCCACCGGCTTCCGCAACTTCGCGATCGGCTACATGCTGCGCAACTTCGGCATCCTCGCGTCCGATCCCGAACCCGTCCTCGACGTCTACTTCCGGCAATGCTCGATCCTGGTTAGCGGGCGCGACCTGGCGGTGATGGCGGCGACCCTGGCCAACGCCGGTGTCTGCCCTGTTACCGGACGGGTCGCGATCGCCCGGCAGCACGTTCCGCAGATCCTGGCCGTGATGGCCACCTGCGGCATGTACGACTACGCGGGCGAATGGATCTATCGCGTCGGGATGCCATCCAAGAGCGGGGTCGGCGGCGGCATCATCGGCGTGTTGCCGGGTCAGATGGGTGTCTCGGCGTTCTCGCCTCCGCTCGACGCGCGCGGTAACAGCGTGCGCGGGATCCGTGTCTTCAACGATCTCTCGGAGGATTTTCGCCTCCATCTATTCCACGCCACGCCGGCCGGCAGGTCGGTGGTGAGGCTTCGCTATGACGCCTCGTCGGTGGCCTCCAAACGCATCCGCCGCTTGGCCGAGCAGAGGGCACTGGCGGAGCACGGCAAACGCATCGCGGTTTTCGAATTGCAGGGCGAGCTGACGCTGTTCACGATCGAGCGCGTGATCCGCGATGTACTGGCGCTGCCCGAGTTCATCACGCACCTGATCGTCGACTTCCGCCGCGTCTTCAGCGCCGACGCGCCCGCGCTGGGTCTTTGGACGACCTTTCTCGAGAGCGTGCGACACCGGTATCGCGAAGTGATTCTGACCGAGCTCGCGTCATTGCCGGGCCTCGAGGCGTGGTTCGACGAAACGATCACCGCCAGCCCGAGCCTGTCTCTGCAATCGCTGCCGAGCACCGACACCGCCCTGGAGGTGTGCGAGGACCAGGTGCTTGCACAGTGGTGCCCCGACGAACCGGGCCGCGCTCGCGTCGCGCTCGAGGATTTCGAGATATGCGAGGGGTTGGCGCCCGCCCGCATCGAGGTGCTGCGCGACGTGCTGAAGCGGCGGCGCTACCGAGCGGGCGAGACGATCCTGCGGCGCGGCGAAGAGGCGACCTCGCTGTTCTTTCTCACCGAAGGCGAAGCGAGCGTCCTGGTGGATCTTCCCGCCGGCGGCGTGCGGCGCCTGACAACTTGCACGCCCGGGATGCTGTTCGGAGAAATGGCCATCGTCGAGAGGCGACCGCGCTCGGCCACGGTTCGCGCCGACAGTGCGGTCGAGTGTTGCGTGCTCGCGCTGGACGACTTCGATCGCCTGACCGCCACCCACCCCGACATCAAGGTGAAGCTGCTCGAGAACTTCGCGCGCAACCTGTCGGCGCGCGTACGCCGCCTCACCGAAGAGGTGCGCGTCCTTGGCGAGTGAGGGGTCGCCACTGTCTGACGATTTCGAGGCGCGCTGGCCGCTGCCGCGGGGTCGCGCGAGGCGGGAGTCGGCGGCCTCGCCGGCCGTCTCAGGTCTCGAATTCCTCTATCTTGCCGAAAGCTTCCCGCAGCGCGTTGGACCACGCCGATGCCAGATAGCGGAAATACTCGTCGTCCTGGCCGATCCGCCGCTCGTGTCGGATGTCGAGAGAGTCGCGCGCGTAGATCAACAGATCGATGGGCATGCCGACCGAGAGGTTCGAGCGCAGCGTGGAGTCGAATGACAGCAGCAGCAGCTTTGCCGCTTCGCCGAGCCCCATCGACGGGCGCGCGACGCGGTCGAGAATCGGCTTGCCGTACTTGTGCTCGCCGATCTGCAAGAACGCGGTGTCCTCGTTCGCCTCGATGAAGTTCCCTTCGGGATAGATCTGGAAGAGGCTCGGCGGCTCCGTGCCGATCTGGCCCCCGAGCAGGCACGACGCGGAGAACCCGAGATGGCCCGCTTCCAGAGCCGGGCCGTCCACTCGCCGCACTTCGCGCACGGCGTCGCCCACCAGCCGCGCCGCACGGTAGAGAGAGGGCACCGACATCAGGCTCGGCGCCTGCGTTGCCGCGCTCGCCTCGATCTGCTCGTTCAGCAGACTGACGACCGACTGCGTGATGGAAAGATTCCCCGCGGTCAGCAGCACCAGTACGCGGTCGCCGGCGCTGCACCAGTGGTGCAGTTTGCGGAAGGTGGCCACATTGTCGATGCCGGCGTTGGTTCGCGTGTCGGCAGCGAACACCAACCCCTCGTCGAGCCGTAGTGCGGCGCAGTATGTCATCGAGTCCCCCGGTCAGCCCGGCCGAGTCTATTGCTGGGCCGACTGTTGTTGCACTTCGACCTGTACGTCGAGACTTTCGCCATCTCCGCCTCTGGTGAATCCGCGAACCGGGGCCGCGTAGCAACTGTCCAGACCGCAAGCAAGGCGCACGTACTGCTGGGTCGGGCAGATGCGATTGGCGACGTCGAACCCGAGCCAGCCGAGACCGTCCACTCTCGCCTCCGCCCAGGCGTGCTGCGCGGAGGATCGTACCTCGTGCTCGACGAGCAGATAGCCGGTGACGTAACGCGCGGGAATGCCGCGGATCCGTGCCGCGGAGATGAAGATGTGCGCGTGGTCCTGGCAGACGCCGCGCCCATCGGCCAGCGCCTGCGCCGCACCGGTACGAGCATGGGTCGCGCCGATCTCGTAGTCGACCGCATCGCGGACCCGAGCCATCAGATCGTGGAGTTGTGCGATGATGCCGTCGCCTCGTACGGCGCCGGCGAGGGCGCGCATGGCGGCGTCGGGTTCGGTGCGCGGCGTCTGCCTCAGGTAGACGCGCAGTGGGACCGATTCGGGGAGACCGCTGACGACTCCGTTACGGTCCTCCGTTTCGACGGTACCGGCGGCTTCGACCTCGATCTCGTCGTGAGCGCCGGTGACAGTCAACTGGTGCACCTGGTTGTCGAACGCGTCGGTGAAGATCAGCGCGCGCTGGATGCCGGGCGCCGACACAGTCCACGAGATCACTCGCTGGCCATCAAAGCGCGGCGGCGTGAGCCGCAGACTTTGCACGGAGTAGCGCGCCGGCGTCGAGTAGGCGTAGCGGGTGCGGTGCCGCACCGTCAGACGTGCCATGGCGAAAACCCCCTGGATCTCACTCGAAGAAGTGGTAGTCGCGCGAGATCGCGTCGCTCAGCGCGTGGTTGCGGCGAATGAAATCGAGCAGGAACTCGTGCAGGCCGCACTGGAAGATGGGACCGATCTGCCCCGAGGCGAGGCAACTGCGGGTATCTTCGGCCAGCGCGTGACAGTGCGCGCTGTTGCCGTACAGTCGTCCCAGATCATCCAGCGCCGAAGTGATCTCGTCATAGCAGGACATCAGCGAGCGCGGCATCTGCCGGTTGAGTATCAGGTACTCGGCGATCCGCGCCGGCCGGTAACTCTCCTTGTAGACCCAGCGGTAGCTTCGGTGCGCCGACACCGAGCGCAGGATGGCCGACCACTGGTGGTTGTCGGTGCCGCCGCCTACGATCTCGTTCTGCGGCAGCAACACGTAGTACTTCACGTTCAGGATGCGCGCGGTGTTCTCGGCCCGCTCGGTGAAGGTCCCGAGCTGGTTGAAATAGAAAGTGTCGTTGCGCAGGATCGTGTTGAGCAGCGTGCCGCGGAACAGCGCCGAGCGCTGCTTGACCCAGCCGAGCAGTTCGGGGAGTTCGTTGCCTTCGCCGACCTCGGGCCGAACATCCTTGAAGTCGATCCACATCTGATTGAGGCTCTGCCACATCTCGGCGGTCATGGCGGTGCGCTGCGCACGAGCGTTCTGGCGCGCACGCGCGAGGCATGAACACACGCTCGAGGGATTGTCGGGCTCGAACAGCATGTAATTCACGACGTGGCGCGCTTCCAGCGAGGCGTGCTTCTGAGAGTAGCCGGACTCGCACCCGGCGGCGGTCAGTGTCGAGCGCCACTCTTCGTGGTGACCGTCACCCTCGCGCGGTCGTAGCGCGATCCGGTAGCCGACCTCTATCAGCCGCGCCATGCTCTCGGCCCGCTCGACGTAGCGCGAGAGCCAGAACAGATCGCTGGCAGTTCGTCCGAGCATGCGCCTCTACCTTTCCGAGCCTTTCATGTCTGGTGCTCAGTCCTGCATGACCCAGGTGTCTTTGGTGCCGCCGCCCTGGCTCGAATTGACCACCAAAGAACCCTCTCGCAGCGCCACCCGCGTGAGTCCGCCGGGCGTCATACGGACACGGTCGCCGACCAGAACGAACGGACGCAGATCCACGTGACGCGGCGCAATCTCTCCCTCCACCAGCGTGGGGCAAGTCGACAGCGCCAGCGTCGGCTGCGCGATGTAGTTGTGGGGGCGGGCGGTGAGCTTGGCGCGAAACGCATCGAGTTCGCCGCGCGAGGCGGCCGGTCCTATCAGCATGCCGTAGCCGCCCGAGCCGTGAACTTCCTTCACCACCAGTTCGGCCAGGTGTTCGAGCACGTATTGGAGGTGGTCGGGGCGGCGGCAGTTGTAGGTCGGCACGTTCCTCAGGATCGGCGGACGGCCGGTGTAGAACTCGATGATCTCGGGGATGTAGCTGTAGATCGCCTTGTCGTCGGCAATCCCGGCTCCGGGCGCGTTGACGATGGCCACCCGCCCGGCCCGGTACACATCGAAGAGGCCTGCAACTCCGAGGGCTGAGTCGGGGCGGAACACGAGCGGGTCGAGAAACTCGTCGTCGATGCGGCGATAGACCACATCGACCTGCTCGAGTCCGCGCGTGGTTTTCATGTACAGCGCTCCGTCCTCCACCACGAGGTCCTGGCCTTCTACCAGTTCGATGCCCATCTCGTCGGCGAGAAAGGAGTGCTCGAAATAGGCGCTATTGAACTGGCCGGGAGTGAGCAGCACGATCACCGGGTCGCGCTGCAACCCCGGCGGCGCCACGCTTTCCAGTGTCTCGAGCAGGCTGTCGGGGTAGCTGTCGACCGGCGCGACGCGCACGCGAGCGAACAACTCGGGGAACATGTGCATCATCGTTTCCCGATTCTCGATCATGTAGGAGACGCCCGAGGGCGTGCGCGTATTGTCCTCGAGCACGTAGAATTCGCTCTCGCCGGTGCGCACGATGTCGACTCCGATCACGTGCGAATAGACCCCGCGCGGCGGGTCGGCGCCGAGCATCTCGGGCAGGAACGCCGAATTGTGGACGATCAGGTCTTCCGGGACGCGTCCGGCGCGCAGGATCTCCTGGCGATGGTAGATGTCGAACATGAACGCGTTGAGCGCACGGACGCGCTGCTCGATGCCGGCGGCCAGACGCCGCCACTCGCCCGCGCTGAGGACGCGCGGGACGATATCGAACGGGATCAGGCGCTCGTCGCTGCCCTCTTCGCCGTACACGGCGAAGGTGATCCCCGCCCGGCGAAACAGCGCTTCTGCTTCGCCGCTCTTCTGGCGAAGTCCGGCGGGCTGGTGGGCGGCGAGCCACGCCTGCACTTCGCGGTAGGGCGGGCGCACCACGTCGCCGCTTCCCGTCATCTCGTCGAATACCCAGGCCAAGCGCGTCCCCTACGGTCCCTGCCCGCGTACCATGCAAGACTGGCACCAGCGCGAAGCAGCGGTATTTCGGAGAACGACCGGACCAATGCCGGCGCGGCGCCGCCCATTCGGTCACCAGTGCCGATCTTTCGGGCAGGCCGCGCGCCTGGCCCCGCGTTCGTTCTTAGGTAAGGTTGCACGCGGCGCGCGGCTCGGTCCCGGGTCTTTCGACCGACCAGTGCATGGCTTGGGTAGTGGCCGGGATCGCGTTCTTGCCATCGCATCCGCACTTTCTTCACGAAGGAGCGAGGCAAGCGCGGAGTCCTCGGCTACAATCCACAGCCGGAGTGGTCCGGTGAAGCGTCGTTCTGTCATTCGAGCCCTGTGTGTGCCGCTGCTGGCGGTGCTCGCGTTGACGGCCTCGGCGGAGATCGCCAGCGGCGGGTGCCCCTGGGCGAAACCCGTCAAGGTCCGACCCAGGACGCACGCATGGGGGCTTCCCGGCAGGTCGGCGCCGGTCCCCTACGGCAAGTCAACCGCCCGTCCGCCGAAGATCATCGAAGTCGGGCCGCGGATGCGTGCCGCGGCCAGCCTGGATGCCTCGAGCGACGGCGTGAGCGTTACCGCGACGGCAGCGGCCGGCGCACGCGGCGTCAAGCGAGACGCCCCTGGTTCTACATCCGGCGAGCCGCTGCTTTGGATCGTCAAGTCGAAGACGGCGACGGTGTATCTCTTCGGCTCGTTGCATGTCGCCGACGCGAGCGTCTTTCCACTGCATCGGCGCGTCGAGGACGCGTTTCACGTGTCCGATACGGTAGTCTTCGAGAGTGAAGTCTCCCCGATCGCCAAAGTGCAGCAGCAACGTCTCCTGCAAGCGTACGGAACCTATCCACCCGGCCAGTCGCTCGATCAGCACGTCGACGGCGATGTGATGAACAAGCTCTACGCGCTGCTGGCGGGGTCCGGTCTCCGGCGCGACACCATGCTTCGATCGCGACCGTGGTATGCCGCGCTGGCGCTCACGGCAGTCGCCTTCGCGCGCGCAGGCTTCGATGCCGAGCACGGCATGGAGGAGCACTTCCGCCTGGGAGCGCGGCAAAAGAAAGTGGAGCACATCGAGGTCTTCGCGCAGCAAGCTGCGGTCCTCCGCGACATGTCCGAGCCCGAGCAGATCGCGGCGCTGCGCGAGGCGGTCGAGCGTTTCGACGAAATCGCGCCGGAGCTCGGCCGCGCGATCGCCGCGTGGAAGGCTGGTGATGTCGCGCGGCTCGAAGCCGAGCTGCTGGAGCCGATGCGCAAGACTTCGCCGGCGTTCTATTCGCGGATGATGACCGAGCGTAGTGCGACGATGGCGACGGCCGTCGAGCGGTACCTCGGCCGGCAAGGAACGACCTTCGTCGTGGTCGGAAGCGGCCACCTGATCGGCGACGGCAGCGTCGTCACTCTCCTGACGCGCCACGGTTACAGAGTCGAGCGGCTCTGAGCCGGGAGGTTCGCGGGCGCTGCCCGCCGCCGGCGCGCCAGACCGGCGATCTCCGACCAGTTCGGCGGCGTCACCGTCCCTTCCTGCTCATCCAGTACTGCCAATCGGCGAGGCCGTTGCCTCGTGACAGGTCGTGCCGTATCGTGCGCCGCTGTGATCGATGACGACGCCATCGTTGAGGTGCTGGTCCGCGAGTTCTCGGCGATCGCGGCGGTGTACCGTTTCGGTTCCGCGGTGGACGGCAGCGCGCGACCGGGGAGCGACATCGACCTCGCGTTCCTGGTGGACCATCCGGTCGATGCAGCACGACGCTTCTCCGTTCAGGAGATGCTCGCGGCCAGGCTGCACCGTGACGTTGACCTGGTCGATCTTGCGGCCGCGCCGACGGTCTTGCGCATGCAGGTCGTGGCCACCGGAAAACCGCTCGCGACCATCGATCGGACGAGGCGAGACGTCTTCGAGGACTACGTCTTCGCATCTTACGCCAGGCTCAACGAAGAAAGACGCGGAATCCTGGATCGGATCGCCGGCGAGGGGCGTGTCTACGGTGGATGACGTCGTCCTGAACGAGGCGGCGATCATCGAACGCTGCGTCGCTCGCGTGTGTGAAGAATACGACGGCGACGAGCGCAACCTCGTCGCCGACCAGCGTCGCCAGGATTCGATCATCACCGATCGCCTCGACGATTTTCTCGAATTCGCGCGCGTGGTGCTGGGTCAGACGGCGTAGGCTACCGAGGCCGTGCGGCTTCCGCCGCGCGGCGGAGGGGTGAAACAGCATGGGGACTCTTTTCGTGTTGCTCGCGCTGGTGGGGCTGATCGCGCCGATCGCGGCCTTCGTCGCATTCGCGCGCACGGTGAGTCTGCAACGCCGAGTCGGCGCGCTCGAGCGAGAATTGCGCCGCCTGCGGCAAGAGCCTCCGGCAGATACGGCTGTCGCGCTCGCGCCCGCGGCGGCGGAACCGGTGCGTGCTGCAGCGCCGGAACCTGCACGTGTCGCGGCGGCGCCGCCGGTTTTCGCTCAGCCTCCAACAGGCGCGCCAGCCCCGGTGCCCGCGCCGTCCTCACCCGCAGCGCCGATACCGCCAGCCATTGCGGCCGCCGCGGGTCCGCTTGCGCCGCCTGCGCCGCCTTTGCCGCGACTCCCGCCACAACCGCAGATCGAACGCCCGCACATCGATTGGGAGAAGCTGCTCGGTGTGCGGGCCGCGGCGGTCGTGAGCGCGATCGCGCTCGGACTGGCCGGGCTTCTCTTCTTCAAGTACTCGATCGAGCATGGGCTGTTCCCGCCCTGGCTGCGCGTCGTGCTCGGTACGATGGTAGGCATCGCGAGCGTGGCGGGTTCGGAACTCGCACTGCGACGGCGCTACGCGGGCACCGCCAACGCGCTGGCGGGTGGCGGCCTGGTGGTGCTTTACGCCGCTTTCTGGGCGGCGAGCGTGCGCTACGAACTGATCGGCCTGCTCCCCGGCTTCGTGTTGATGGCGGCGGTTACGGTCAGCGGCTGTGTGCTCGCCTGGCGTCACGAAACGGAGCTCACGGCGATCCTGGCGCTGGCGGGCGGCTTCGCGACGCCGCTACTGCTCGCGAGTGGCACGGACCGGCCGTTCGGTCTTTTCGGCTACTTGTTGATGCTCGACGCCTGCCTGATCTACCTGGCCACCAATCGCGGCTGGCCGCGGATCGCGATGCTCGGCTTGCTCGGTACCGTCTTGTATCAAGCAGGGTGGATCGGTTCGCGCATGGGACCGGAGCGCCTGTGGCTCGGGCTCGGCATCCTCGGCGTCTTTGCCTTCGCGTTCATCGCCGGTACCCGCCGCGCGGCGAGCGAGAAAGCACCCGAGTGGCGCATCACACAGGCCGCGGCGATCCTGCTCCCCTTCGTCTTCGCGCTCTACTTCGCTGTCGACGTCCGCTTCGCGCCGAGCGTGCTGCCGGTCGGACTGCTGCTGATCCTGCTCAGCGTCGCGGCCGGCTGGCTCGCGCGCGCGCAACACGCCTACGAGTTGTCTCTGGGCGCCGCGGCCGCGGGCTTGGGCGTGCTGATCCTGTGGTGTGCTGCGCCGCAGCCGCCCCTCGATCCTGCCTGGCAGTTGATCGCAGTTGCGGTGGGGCTCGCCGTTGTGTTCCACGGCTTCGTAGAACTGGAATCCCGGCGCAGCGACTGGGAAGGCCCGGCGGCTGCGGCCGTGCTGGCAGCCGTCGGCCAATGCGGCGTGCTCGCGCTGGCCATGACCCGCGCACCCGACACGGTGTGGCCGTGGGTCGGCGGATTGACGCTGCTCGCGGCCGCGCTCGTTCGACATGCCTCTCTTCCCGAGCGCGACGTGCTCGGCTTGGTCTCACCGGTGTTGGTCGCGCTGTTCCTGGGCCTGCTCAGCGCAAGCCACGGCGGGCCGCGCGGCACGCTCGCTCCCGTCGCGTTTCAGGCGCTCGCACTGGCCGCCGCAGCGGCCTATCAGGCCGTGGCGCTCTGGCGTGGCGCAAAGGGCAGTCCGCCGTGGGCGGAGCACGGTGCCGGCGCGTGTGCGGGATTCTTGACCGCCGTCTGTGTGTCTGCGGTGAGCAACGCACCGCCTGCCGCGTTTCTCGGTACGACGCTCGCACTCGGGCTGATGATGGCGCTCGTGTCCGCCCGCGTCGCATCGGGAGCGTGGCTTCTGGCGGCGGTCGTGATGACGACCGTCGCGCACGCCGCCTTCGCCGATACCAGGCACGTCGCCGCCGACGCCGACCTCGGTCTGGCGGCCGGAGCGGCGGGCGTACTGGTGTTCACGGCGTGGCCGTTCATGGCCGGTTCGCGGCTGCGCGCCGACCGTTTCGCGTGGCACGCCGCGGCGCTGGCCGGCCCGCTGTGGTTCTGGCCGCTGCGTAGCTTGTTCGTGGAGCGGTTTGGCGACGCAGCCATCGGCGTGTTGCCGCTGATGCTCGGCGCGGTGGCATTGCTCGCGGCCTTCAAGGCGCGCGACAGCCTGCGCGGCGCAGAGCCGGTGCGTACCCCGGCGCTCGCGTGGCTGGCTGCCGTGGCGCTCGGCTTCGTGAGTGTCGCCATCCCGCTGCAACTCGAGAAGTCGTGGATCACCATCGGCTGGGCGCTCGAAGGCGTGGCCGTTCTCTACTTGTGGACCCGGCTCGACCACGTGGGGCTCAAGTACTTCGGGTTGCTGCTGCTGGCCGCGGTGACAGTGCGGTTGGTCACCAACGTCGAGGTCCTCATGTACTATCCACGCCCCGCCTGGCGCATCGTCAACTGGCTGATGTACACGTACCTCGTGCCCGCGGCCGCACTGCTCGGTTCGGCGCAGGTGCTGCGGCGCTTCGAACTGGTCCGCGCTAACTCTTGGGAGCGCGAGAACGTCTATCATCGCGGGATCGCACTTGGCGCCATCGGCTGCGGCCTGGCGGCGCTTGGCGTGATCTTCGTCTGGCTGAACCTGGCGATCGCCGATTGGTTCGCGACCGGTCAGACGCTGACGCTCAGTTTCGAGCGCCTGCCGGCCCGCGATCTGACGACGTCGATCGTCTGGGCGCTTTACGCGCTCATACTGCTCGGCATCGGCATGGCGCGCGCCAGCATCGGGCTGCGCTGGGTGAGTCTCGGCCTGCTGATCGTGACGAACGCGAAGGTCTTCCTGCACGACCTCGGCGAGCTGCGCGACCTTTATCGGGTCGCGTCGCTGGTAGGGTTGGCGATTTCGTTGCTCGCGGTGTCGCTCGCCTACCAGCGCTTCGTGTTCCGCGAGGTTCCCGGCCAGGAGAAAACATGATCGCTCGTCCTCTGGTCCTGTTCTTGCCGCTGGTGGCCGCGTGGTGGAACGCGGCGCTCGTCGTCGCCGCCGACCCCGGCGCGCTGCAGAGCGCCTTCCCGATGCAGGCACCGGTCTTCGTGGCTGCGCCCGGTGGACTCGTGCGTCTGCCGCTGCCGCCGGCGGTGCGCGCACAGTGCCGCCCGGACCTTTCCGACCTGCGGCTGCTGGACGCGCAGCAGCGTGAAGTTCCATTTCTCGTCGATGTCGCCCGCGGCGCGACCGCGACGTCGCAGTCTGTCGATGTCACCGTCGTCGAGGTATTCCGGGAGGAACGGCGGCGGGAGGACGCGCCGGCACTACGGCGCGAATCGTTCGTGCTCGCCACCCCGCAACGCTTCGACGCCACCGGTGCGTGGTCTTTGGTCGTGAGCACCGGACCTCGCGACTTCGTGCGACGCGTCGAGGTGGTGCAGCAGCGTCAAGCGGGCGAGACGCTAGCGCTGGTGGAAGGACGCTCGATCTTTCGCGTGGCAGGCGGCAGCCGGGCACGAACGCAAGTCGAACTGCCGGGCCTGCAGCCGGGCCAGTTCGTGGTCACGCTCGAGGGCGAGGACGATGCCTACCTCTCACCCACGTTCCGGCTCGAGCGCGCCACGGAGGCCACACCACCCGCGCGCGTCGACGTGCCGCTGGTCGAGCGTTCGCGGCGCCACGAGGCGGGCAGGACGATCCTCGTTCTCACACGCCCGCCCGGCATCGTGCCGGAGAGAGTTCGCATTTCCGCCGCCACCCCGACGCTGGCGCGTTCGGTGATCGTGCGCGACGTGCTGCCGACCGGACGAATGACGATGATCGGCCAGGGCACGATTCGCCGTCTCAACGCCGACGACACCGAGCCCGAGCTCGAGGTCGCCGTCCAACCGGCGCAGGGCGAGCAGCTCGAAGTGGAAATTCTCGATCAAGACAGTCCGGCTCTCGACGCGCTCGTCGTGAGCGCGGTGATGCGCGAGGTAGCCATTGTCTTGACGCTCCCGGCAGCCGAAGGTCCCACCGGCACGTTGCTGTTCGGGGGCGGCCGCGCCCGCGCGCCACACTACGACATCGCCACGCTCGCAAAGCTGCTGGACGGCCAGGCGAGCGCCGCGCGCATCGGCGAGCAGATACCCAACCCCGCGTTCGACGATCGGCCGCTGCTCGGTTTCGCGATGCGGCCCGGCGCCGCTCTGGATCCGCAAGTCTTCGCGTACCGGCGGCCAATCTCGATCCCGCTCTCGCGCACGGGGCTCGCGCGCGTGCGACTCGACGTCGCGGATCTGGTGGCGGCGCAGCCCGATCTGGCCGACCTCCGGGTCGTCGATGCCGGCGGCCGGCAGTGGGCGTACCTGCTGGAACGCGACGCCGTCGTTGCGAGCGTGCCGCTCGAGACCACGCCGGCCAAGAACGAGGGACGCCGTTCGCGCTACGCCCTCATTCCTCGGTGGCGGCCGCTGCGGCTAAGCGGAATCGAGTTCGAGATCGACGCCGGCTTCGCCGACCGATCGTTCACGCTTCTGGGACGCGACGAGAAGGGCGCGGAACATCGGCTTGCGGACGGACGGCTGCGGCGCGAGGCCAGTGCGGGCGAATCCGTGCGCGTCGCGTTCGGCGACACGCGCGTTACCGAACTCGCGCTCGTGGTGGAGAACGGTGATGAGGCGCCGCTGTCCTTGAGCGCCGTTCGTGCTCTCGCGCCTCTTTCCGAGCTGTACGTCGCGGCTCCGCCCGGCGAGTACGGGCTGCTCGCCGGTGATCCCGACGCCGATGCCCCGCAGTACGAGATCGCCGGCCTGCGATCGACGGTGCTCGGCGTGTCGGCGGTCGACGCAACGACCGAGCCAGGCGGCCCAAACCCAGCGTTCAGCCGCGGTGCAGCGGCTGCTCACCGCATCGCCGGCGGTCGCGTGTTGCCACGCCTCGCGCTCTGGATCGTGCTCGTGCTGGCCGTCGTTGTGCTCACGCTACTCACGCTGCGACTGGTCCGCCGCGACGGCTCGCCCTGACGCGATTGCGCGCGTTGCTCGACGGTAAAGGGTCGGCTCCGTCAAGCATCCCTACCGCGGTTTGCCGCCATCGGCCCGCAGGGACTTGCACGTCTAGCGGTTCTTGCTTTACGTTCCCATTTGCGGGGAAGGCAGGGCTCGGGCGACGCTGGCGGGCGTCACCGACGCAGGCGGCTCGAAGGTCACGACCAGTACCTCGTACAAGATGACCGGCGTGCTCGACGGAACCGAGTACGTGACGATCCTCGAGGGAACTTTCACGGCTGCCAGCGTTCCCTTCGAGGTCGCGATCCCAGCCGACCTCAACAGCGGCACCGGCGTGGGGAAGCTCTCTGTGTCGGCCCTCTTCAGCACGATCGCGCCGGGTGTCGGACGGTCGATCGAGGTCACCGGCGGTGAGGTGTGGGGTCCGCTCGGTGGCGCGACTCTGGCGGCTTACCAGGCGGTGGTGAACGCGGGCTACGATGATCTGGTGCCCGGCGACACCGCGTGCCGGCAGGAACCCATGATCGGCGTGTCAGGCATCAACGTTCCGGTACCGTGACGCCGAGGGTCGCCCGCGGCCTACCGCTGCGCGCGACGGATCTCGTGGTGCACGCCCGCGCCCCCGCGCGGGCGTGGGTCGCAAACGGCTTGCGCGATAACGCCAGCGAGGAGGGTACCTGTTGCTCGCGCCGCGGGTTCTGCCTCGTGCAGGGCGCGTGATACTCTGCCGCGCAGATATGGATACCGGGAGAGAGAGGGATGATCTTTTCGCGGTAGAGACCCCGCTGGGCTTCACGGTCCGAGTGAGCAACCGGTATTGGACCGCGATCGTAATGAAAC
>JACRCR010000082.1 GCA_016218925.1 Deltaproteobacteria bacterium
ATGTTCTCGCCGCGGCCGTGGGCCATCGTGCCGGGAATCAGGTCGGCGGCCAGGTAGAGCCGGATGCGTTCGTCGGTGTAGGCGGCGGCGGTCAGGATCTCACCGAGATACTCGACGCGCGCGGCGCGGTAGCCGGTCTCTTCCTCGATCTCGCGCTCGATGCAGGCCAGCGGCTGTTCGCCCGGGTCGAGCTTGCCGGCCGGGATTTCCCACAACCAGCCTCCGCCGGCGTGGCGATACTGGCGCAGCAGCAACAGCCGCGAAGGACTCGCGAATACCACCGCGGCGGCGGCGCCGGGATGGCGCAGCACGTCCAGCAGCATGCGGTGACCGTTGGGAAGCTCGGCTTCTTCGAGGCCGTAGCGGCCGATCGGTCCGCTGCGCAGCTCGGTGCGTGAAATCGTTTTCGTCATCTGATGACCGAAGTGCCGCGCGCCAGCGTTGCCGCAGCCGCGCGGCGGCGCCTACTCGGGATCCGCGAAGGCCGGCGCGCGCTTTTGCATGTTGGCCTGCACGGCCTCGAGCTGGTTGGGGCTGCCGATCAGCGTGCGCTGCAAGGTCTCTTCGAGCCTGAGCCCTTCGCGTTCATCGTCGATCAGGTAGGCGCGTTCCAGCAGCATCTTGGCAGCGCGAATGGCGTGCGGCGACTTGGCGGCGATCTCTTCGGCCAGCGCCATCGCGGCGCCGTGAGGATCGGCGTCGCAGCGCGTGGCCAGTCCGAGCGTAACCGCTTCGGTGCCGGCTACTATGCGCGCGGTGTAGGTGAGTTCCTTCAGCACGTCCTGGCGCAGCAGGTGACGCAGCGTACGCGTGCCGCTCATGTCGGGAATCAGGCCCCACACCATCTCGCGCACCGAGAGTTTCGCTTCGGGATGGACGATGCGGATGTCACCACCGGCGGCGATCTGAAGGCCGCCGCCGTAGCACACACCGTGGATCGCGACGATGACCGGCACCGGGACTTCCTTCCACACGTAGCCGGCCAGTTGCGCGAGATTGGCGGGGCTGGTCGCGCCGGCCGCTCCGGCGGTGTCGGCGTCGAATAGGCTGCGGCGTGGCGCGGAGGCGTCGCCCATCGCCAGGAAGCTGGCGAAGTCTAGCCCGGCGCAGAACGCGCGTCCCTCGCCCGACAGAACCACGGCGCGCACGCCGCGGTCGGCGCTCACGCGGCGGCCGGCATCGAGCAAGGCGTCGAACATCGCCAGGTCCAGCGCGTTCAGTTTGTCGGGACGGCTCAGTCGCACATCGGCGACCGCGCCGTGCATCGTGACGGTGACTCGGTCTGACATCGGCTATCTCCTGCGCAGCGGCGTGGTGCGTGGCCCCGCTTCTACACGGAAGCTCGCGGGACGGAAACGCGGGACCCGCTGCCAGGCTCGCACGTGCGGTGATTGTGGATAGTGAACCGTACAAAAAGACAGGTGAATTTGCGTCGCAGGTGTCACGGGAGAGCGCGACGCAGCAGGGCTCGCCCCCGCTCGCGCAGCCGCAGTTCGAGGATCTCGGACGTCGGGTCGCGACATCCCGCAGCGTCCTCAACGCGGCGTCAGTGTTGCGCGTCGCCTGCGGGGGTTTCATACCTGTCGCCGGGTTCCACCACTACGCGGATGCGCTTGGCGGAATAGCGGCTGGTGCTGGGACCGTACTGCTCCAACACAAAGCGCAAGCAATCGGCGAACGCTTCGACCTCGTCGTCGTCACGCTCCTGATACACGATCTCCTCGGCTTCGTCGCCCGGCTGTTGCGGTTCGATCCTGAGCACGACTCCATTGGCGACGTTGCGGATTTCGATCTTCATCATGCTGCCTTGGTTGCCGGCTCCAGCATCCATCGCCAGGCTGGTTGCGCTTCGGGAAACCGTTGATCAGTATCGGATGCATGCTCATGGTAGAGCAGAAGGCCCTCGGCCTCAGGCAGTAGCCTGGCACCTGCCGCCATTGCGGCCTCTTGTCGCTGGGCGGTGCTGGGGTCGGACAGGTTCCAGCAGGCGTTGATGAACATCCGGCCTTCCGCATCGCAGAGATCGAGTTCGCTGGTGCCGGCGTGATAGTACCACTCGCGGGCGCGGCGCCGACACTCGAGGAACACTGCGGTTTCGAACTTGTGCCCCACGTCGCGGTCGGCACCAGCCTTGAAGGCACTGATCAGCCCTGGATCGATCACGTGAAGCTTCTTCGGATTGCGGGCCTGTTTGCGCAGGGATTCGTCGTGGCGCGGCAGCAGGAAGATCAACCCCGCGTCTGTCAGCAACCTCGCGTACTCGAAAACGGTGTTCCGCGCGATTTCGTATCCCTGAGACCGGAAATCGCGGTGCAGCTTGCTCAGGCTGAGCAGCGTGGCCGTGTTGCGGAAGCAATGCCGCAAGAAGGCGTGCATCAATACCTCGTTGCGCAGAGAGTTTCGCTCCACCAGATCGCGATGGAGCATGACTGAGGCGTATTCCTCCAGGATGAGGGGACGCATCGCCGGTTCGGCGAGCACCACTTCGGGAAACCCGCCCCAACGCAGATAGTCCTCGAACGCGGCGCGCGTCGCACTTTCGCTACGGGCGTCGTAAGGCTCATGCCGCGCGCCGCGAAACGTCAGGAACTCCCGAAAGCAAAGCGGGAAGACTTCGTAGGTGACGCTGCGCCCACGCATCGCTGACGACAGATCGCGAGTGAGCAGGCGCGAGGAAGAGCCTGTGACGAAGACAGATACGTCCTGCGTATCGCACAACCGCCGGACCCAACGTTCCCAGCCCGGCGCGCTCTGGACCTCGTCGAGGAACAAGTAGAGCCGCCCGGTCGCCGCTTCGGGGAAGACTTCGTGCAAGCTGCGCAGCACCAGATCCAACTCCGCCGGCGCGACGGGTTGGAGCCGATCGTCCTCGAAATTGAGATAGATGATTCGGCGGCGATCCACCCCGCGGGCCAGCAGGCGGCGGATAGTGTCGAAAAAGAGAAAGGTCTTGCCGCACCGGCGTACGCCGGAAAGGCCGATGACCTTGCCGGAATCGGTGGGCAACGAGAGTTCACGTGGCCGGCTTTCGGGCAGCGGGCGGTCGGCGAACTCGCGCAG
>JACRCR010000085.1 GCA_016218925.1 Deltaproteobacteria bacterium
ACGGCACGCAACGGCTTGCGGGCTGCTCGCCGAGGTAGCGATCGCCGCGCAGGCGCATGAGCGGCGGTCGCTCCGCGGCAATTCCCAGTTCCCAGTCGATGGCGTCGGGAGCCTGGCCCGTGGCGCGCGCCAACCCGCCGTGCACTGCGCGCAGGTGATGCCAGGCGCACAGCGTAGTGCGATTGGTAAGCTCGTTGGTCCCGCCGGCCGAACGCGGGACGATGTGATGGTCGTGCAGATTCGCTAACGAACTGCACCCGGGGGCGCTGCAACGGTGACCGTCGCGTGCGAAGACCGGGTCGCGATGACGCGGCTGACTGCGCCACTGGCCGAGCACGCGCTCGAGCATTCGCTCAAATGCTTTCCAGCGCGGCTCGGTGGGAGCGGCGAAGCTCTGCATCACGGTGCGAAACAGCACGCTGACCGACAGCGGCGCGAGGAATGTGACGTGAATGCGACCGGTGATGCCCCAAAGTTCGTCGGCCAGGTTGGTTGTAGTCTTGTCCGCGCGCGTGTCCCGCGCACAGATCTGCCGATCGGTGTCGTCGGGGTCGTTGGTAGCCTGGTCCGCGCTCGTGTCCTGCGCACAGAACTGCCGGTCGGTGTCGCCGGGGTCGTTGGTAGTCTTGTCCGCGGGCGTGTCCCGCGCACAGAACTGCCGATCGGTGTCGCCGGGGTCGTTGGTAGCCTGGTCCGCGCGCGTGCCTTGCGCACAGATCTGCCGGTCGGTGTCGCCGGGGGTGTTGGTAGTCTTGTCCGCGCGCGTGTCCCGCGCACAGAACTGCCGATCGGTGTCGCAGGGGTTGGCGGTAGCTTGGCCCGCGGGCGTGCCTTGCGCACACTTCTGCCGCTCGTCGTCGTCGAGGTGCAGACGCTGTCCAGGGGCCGGCGGCATAGCCGCGAATAGCTGCGGATCGAGATCCGCGCGCTCGGTGGCCCAGGCGACTTCGTCAGCCAGACGGCGAAGCGTAACCTCGCCGGCGCGCTGCACCCATGCGGAGGCATTCCACGGCCGCACCACAGAAAGCAGCGCGAGCGTGCGCAGCCAGGACAACTCGCCTCCTGCATAAGCCGAGGCCAGCACGGATGATCTGCTCTGCGCAACCTGCGCCACTCGCACCAGCTCGCGAGCGGTACGCTCTGACATGCCCAGTCGCTCGCGGATGTAGTCGGCGCCGCGGGCGTAGCCGAGCTGGCCGTGCAGCCCGAGCTCGAGGAACAGACCGAGCGCGCTCCCGAGGCGCGACTGCCTCTGCTGCATCGCGCTGCGGACTCGTCGCATCGCCGCGTCAAGCTCGAACGCGTCGAGTTCTTCGAGCCGCGCGAGTTCCTCCGCGATTGGCGATGTGATCTGGTCGGGATCCGGGGAACACTGGTCGGGCCGACACGCACCGGCGGTTTCGATGGTAGTCGCGTCGGGCCCGCGCTCGCCGGCGGTTTCGATGGTGTTCGCGTCGGGCCGACACGCGCCGGCGGTTTCGATGATGTTCGCGTCGGGCCGGCGCTCGCCGGCAGTTTCGATGGTGGTCGCGCCGGCAGGACCGGCGGTCGGCTGGTCCAACACAGATGCCGCGCCGGTGCGCGAGGCCGCAACATCTCCCGCTCGGCTGGCCCGCCGCTGCTCGGCGCGCGTCTGCGCCTGCGCGATGCCTAGCCACGGCTCTTGCTGCCACAGCTCGCCGCACGGGCCGGGCGCAGAGCTTGCCTCGGCGGCAACGAGTTCGGCGACCTCCCATTGTGCGAGCACGCGACCGGCCATGCGCGGTGCATAGCGACGCGCATCGTTCCACATCCGCCTGGCGCGCTGGGAACACAGTATGCTCACCAGCACGCGCTCGTCGTGATCCTCTTCGTCGATCGCTGCCGGGTCTGTCCATGCGCCGTCGCCGCAACCGCAGTCTCCGGCGCTTGCACCGCTCGAAGGCTCATCGCGCAACTGGCCGCAACTCGCGGGTGCGAACGAAATGCCCGGCAGGCGCCGCTGCTCGCGCGCGGCGGCGCGGGCGCTGCTGGTTACCGCGGCCAGCGCTGTGACATCGGTGGCGGCCGCCACAGCGAGCCATTTCTCCTCGTCCGACGCCGAGGCGATGCAGGCCAGCAGACGCGCCTTGCTCCAACGCAAAGTTCCGCGCCGAAACGCGCTCTCTATCAGTGGTAGCCGCGCCAGCGCAGTGGCCACCTGCGCGATCTGCTGGAGTTGGCGGCCCGACCAGCCGAGCCTTTCGGCTCCGTAGTCGCCAAGCCGCGCAAAGCCCAGACGCTCGCTGCCGCGCACCTGGATGAAGCGGCCGGCCAGGCGGCCGAGCACACGACGAGCCTCGCTGTCGTCATGGGTAAGCTGCATGAGTTCGCGATCGAGGTGGCGAGCGCGCTGCAAGAGGTCGTCGCCGTATGTCTGCGAAGCCTCGGCGACGGCGCCGCAGCCCAGCAGACCACCGATCTGATAGGAGCCGCCGCGCGAGGCGAAACGGCGGGCGCTGCGCGCAGAGTCGAACGGGTCGCGGCGGCGCAATCGCAATCGCGTGGTCGCAACCGCTCGCTGAGAGTCTGGCAACGCGGCTGAATCCATGGCGAACATATAGCGAACCTCGCAGCCCTACGCAAGCGGGAAAGCGCCAAAAACCGCACGATTATGCCACTTTTGTGCTGACCTATGGCTGCCAGTCACGGCGCTGGATCGAACCATGCGACAAGCCGAGCGACCTGCTCCAGTGCAACCAGAAACCCGTGCGGGCGGACCTCCTCGAGAAGGACTCGGAACTCTTGCGCGCGTACGTGCGCCCACTCGCGGCCGGTAGGTTTCTCGAAGGCTGTCGCACCCAGGCGCTACGCTCGCGCATCGAGACGATGAAGAAGATGGCGCGCACGATACGCGGCACCACGAGCGGATCCTGGGCCGGTTCCAGGCGCGAGGCACCATTTCCGGCGTTGCGGTCGAGGTTCCGAACAACGAACCGAAGGTGACGCTGAGAAGATCGTACGGATTCCGCACCTTCCGCACTATGGAAGTCGCGCGGTGTCACGCGCTTGGAAAACTGCCCGAGCCGGCGAACGCCCACAGATTCTCTTGACGAGGCTTACTTTGCAGGAGGTGCCGCCTGCGCCTTGCGAGGCTCCGCTTGCCAGAGTCCGCCGGTGGAGAGGCATTCCCAGCCCCAGCGCAACCAACGAAGGAGCGCTTGCGCGAGCCACAGGGCCCACGCGAGCATGGCAAGGCGATACACGAGCAGCGGTACCGAAAGAACCCACGCTTCGCGCGGCATCGTCGCGACACGATCCTGATACCAGCGAAGTAGTCCGGCGTCCGATCCGTTGCCGCGAATCTGCATTTCGGGCAGGCCCAGCAGACCCTGCGCGACAGCGTTGTAGAGTGCGAACAGCGCTACGATTGTCCACATGCCGAGCAGTACCTGCATCGGATTGAACCGTTCGCGCGGTTGGTCCCAGTGCTCACGCCGCCAGCCGAGGGCGAGAAGCCACCCGACCACGATCATGGCCAGTAGCATCGACGACTGGCTCAGTCCGATTCCGAGCAGGAACCATTGGTGAGTGCGTAGCGGCGTGAGCGGCACACGCGCCAGGCCGAACGAAAGGAGCAGCACGACGCCGAGAACGCTCCAGAACAACACCGCCGGACCGACACGAGGACCGAAAGCCAGCAGCGTCCAGCGGTCGGCAGGCATCGCTATGCGAATGTCGGCGTTTACGCTCGGTACGCCCAGATCCGCGAGCGGCGCCGTAAATCGCATCGCGATTCCACCCTTCTGGCGCCACTTCACCTGCACGCTCTGGTGACCGGGGACGAGCGGCACGACCACTTGCCGCTCTTCCTGCCTGATCGACTGCACCACTCCATTGATCGTCACCGATTGCAGCTCGGCGTCCGGCGGCAGGGTCAGTGCATGCTGCGCTCCACGACTGCTGCGGACATCGACGTCGAGCGAGACATCGCTCGAGCGCAGCCCCGGGCTGACCTCCAGAACGCTTCTGTCGATGGTGAAGGTTTGCCCGGGCACTCCATCGGGCCGCGTAATGTCCAGCGTCACCGTCTCGCCGGGCCACGGAATCCACGTCCGCACGCGCGCCTGTCCGCGATCGGTCTGGTGAGTCACCGCAATGCCGTCCGCTTCGAGGTGCCAGATCGAGCTGGCTGCAACTTCCCAGGTCTCCGTCCACGACACCGCTTGCGGCGCACGCAGAATCAGTTGCCTGGCTTCGGCAAGCGTCGACTCCCAATGCACCTCGGTTGCCGGCGCGGCCATGTTGACCAGCGCCTTTCCGTCTTCGACGCGAATCCCCGGTGTCGTCACGGATTCGCCTGAAAGCAACGGCACTTCGAGAACCACGGCGGAACCCGGCGGAGTGGAGCGCGTGACGGTAGTTGCCACTTGCCACGTAAGACCGAAAGTGATCGTGCGCCGGATACCGACAAACGGCGGCAGCGTTTCCTGTTGCAGCGCCGCACTGGCGGCGTGGTCTGCGGTCTGGACGCGGGTGAGCTGCAGGCTGTCTTCGGCAATGCCGTCTTTGTCTACGCCGCTGACTTGCCAGCCTTGCGCGTGCGTCTCGACGCGGTGCGGTTTCGACGGCAGCGCAATCTGCACGGTGTCGCGGTCCGGTAGCGGACCCGCGATCGTCACGGCATGTTTTCCCGGCGCGACGAGCAACCACAGCGTGCCATCAGACAACTGCAGCGGCGCGACGTCGGGGCCGCCATCGACGCGCACGCTAGTTGGCAACCAATGCTGCGCGACGCCTGGAAGCGGAACCGCGCTCTCGGCAGCAACGTCGAGATCGACGACGGCGCGCACCGCCGTGGGAGTGATCTCGAGCGACATGCGCGCACTCGATGCGCACGTCGGCGCGCACTCCGGCGGCGCGAGCAACCGTTCGGCCAGTTGCTGGAGCGTCTGGTAGGTCGGCATCTCGGCGTCTGCCCGTGCGGGCACCTGCGCCACAAGCACCAACGCGAACGACGCAATGGTGCGTCCAACCGCGGAACGGCGAGCTCTTGGTCGCCAGCCTGAAAGGCACACGCCGAGCAACGCGACCAATGCCACGCGCAGCAGCGCTGCGACGAGATTGGCATTGGGGCCGAGGTAGAAGAATCGAATCCTCTGGTCGGCCTCGACCGGCCCGCGCCAGCTCAGCGAGACGGTGTTCCAACCCCAACGTGGCAGACCCGGCCCCGTCTGGACCTGCGCCGCTGGATCAACGGCCATCCTCGAGCGTTGGTACTGGTACGCAGAGCCGGATCCCTGACCTGCGCGCTCGCCGTCGTCTTCAGCTTCAGGCTCGCCGTAAGCATAAAGTTCAACCGCCTCGCCGTAGGCGCCACCTTCAGACGGCTCGTTCATCTCCTGGACGGGTGCCGGCGGCGCCGCCGCGTTCGGCTTCTTCTGATCCTGGGCAACTTCGCCGACCGTCGACCACGGATACTCGAGAGCCGGATACATGCCGACCCGCAGTTGCGCGACCATGAACGGAACGGCGACGAGCGCCAGGCCGATGATCGCGGTCGTACGCGCGATTCGCACCAAGGACAGAAATGTCCCGGCCGGAACGACGCGACAGAGCACTTCGGCTGCGAGCACTGCAAGCCATGACGAGCGAGGCGCACCAGGTTCGATGTAACTGAGTCCGAGTGCGGCCAACGCAGCCACACCGGCCGGCCAACCCCACAGACTCGCTGTGCCAAAGACGGCGATGAGGACAACGCACAGATCAAGCAGTGTCCAGCGCGAAACCCACGTCGGAGTCACATCGTCAACGCCAGTGGCGTGCAGCAACCGCCAGCCGGGAGGAAGTCGCAGCTTCGCCGTCACCTGGTGAAAGTCCTGCATCCAGCCGATGGCTGGAACGTCGCTCACCGATCCGGCAAGTCTGCTGTCGGCGTCGATTCGTACGCTGCCATGATGGATTTCGATGCCGACGGCGTCGGACTTCGCCATTCGCGTGATGAACTGATCCTTGCCGGCAAGTGCGATGCGTCCGAGTTGCCATCGAGGCGCGATCTCCAGACGCCAACTGCGATTCATGCTGCCGCCGATCGCGTCGTGCACGGTGTATCCTTGGCCGTCAAAATCGAGCCACCACTCGCGCTCGAGGGTGAGGTGATCCGGTGCCGGCTCGCCGTCGCCGCGTCGCTTCTGGTCGAAGCGCATCGTGTCGCCGGTGCGCATCAGGTAGGCAGGCAGCGCATTCCACTCGCCGGGCAGTTCGGTCTGTTGAGGATCGACGGCGGTCACGCCTTCGACGGTCACCAGGCGGAATTCCGGTCGTGCAGCGAAGACCCATACCTCCTCTGCTGGCCAGGGCTCGGCGGCGGCCGTGCGTCCAAGAGCGGCCGCAGGGCCCTCGTGGCGTGCTCGTATCGTGAAATTCCACGTTCCAGGTCGCACCTGAACGAGAAGACTCCCGTCCTGCTCGATGCGTGCGGGCAGCGCACCGTCGATCGACATCGGCACGAAGCGATCGGGCAACGCCTTGCCCAGTACGACTTCGCGTCCCAGGCCCGAAACCTTGAGCCGCAGGCGCGTTGTCAGGATCAGCGGAATCCCGTCGGCAACGTGCCGTTGGACCGTGAGGTCGACGCGGCTCTCGCCGGTCTCTTCCGTGGATCGCTTCTGCAGCCAGACCCGGCCCTGCGCATCGCGGTTCGGAAACGGAACGAGCTGGCCGCCGATGGTCAGCGCGAGAAGCCCGGTCTCCGGCGGAACCGCGATCATTTCGGGCAGCGTGCTCCACGAGAATTCGCCGGTCACCGTGTAGCGGCCCTTTGGCACTTCGATGCCCGGCATGCCTTTGCGTGGCGTGACGACCGTGGGCTTGCCATCCACCGTCACGTTCTGGGGCCATCTTCGTTCATCGCCCGGCAGTGGCACCCAGACCGCGGAAAGCGTCGTCCAGTCCTGGGAAAACTGCCCGCCGCTTTCTGCAACCGAGAGTTCGAGACGCGACGGCCAACTGCACGAGCGTCGTACGACGTTGCCGAGGAAGAACGGGCACGCATCGCTTTCACGCTTGTGCAGGACCCAGTCCACCCACGGGCGTAGTGGCTCGGGGACATGTTCGCGCGAAAGCGCTTGCGCCGATGAGCTGACGGGCGCTCCACAGATCAACAGGCCAAGTACGACTGCCGCGGTCAGTTTGCGCATGACTGCCTCTTTGCCGTGCTGCGGTTCTTGAAAGAGCCGGCTGCCATTTCGGAACGCGGCAGCGAGTCTTGTTTCGGTCTGTCTATCACGGCGCTCGGGTTGATAAGACCTCTCATCCGCACGCCGGGCATCGACGTATGGTGGCGCTAGAGAACGGCTCGCGCCCGGGCCAACTCGCCGCCCCTCCAGGCCGCCGTTCAACGCCGCGCCTAACCCTCCCGCAAGATCGCTCCATATCCCTCGCGAAACGTCGGGAACCGCAGGCGGTACCCCGACGCGATCAGCCGCCCGTTACGACAGCGCTTGCTCGATGCGCGCTCCCAAGGGCGTAGCTCGCCCGCCGGTCGCGTGGGTGGCGCCGGTTTGTCGAGCTGCTCCGCCAACCAGCGCAGGACCGTGGCGTTGTCGGCCGGTTCGTTGTCGGCGGCGAGGTAGAGCGGCAGCGGGTCGGGAATGGTGGCCAGGTGCCGCAAGACGCCCGCACAGTCGTCGCGATGGATGCGATTGGTGAAGACGCCGGGGCCATCGGGACACGTCGCGGTTCCGTCACGGACGCTCGAAACCATGCGTCCGCGGCCTGGTCCGTAGATGCCGGCCAAGCGCACGACCACCGACGGAAACGGGCTGGCACGCAGCAGGCTCTCGGCTTCGAGCAGTCGCCGGCCCGAAAAACTCTGCGGCTGCGCGGGCGACGTCTCGTCTACCCATTCACCGTCGCCCTGCGCGTACACCGCGGTGCTGGAGGTGAACAACATGCGCCGGGGTCGCTGCCCCTGCGCGCGTAGCGCATCGACGAGGTTGCGCAGTCCGTCCACGTAGACGCCGGCGTAACCTTCATCGTCATGACGCTCGGGCGCAACGGTGAAAAACACCAAGTCGAGACTGGCAGGCAGGTCCCGCAGCGTCTGCGGCTTGGTGACATCAGCCGCGAATGGATGGATCTCCGCGGGCAGATCGCCAGGCGAGGGGGACAAGCCCCACACCTCGTCTGCGTCCGCCGCAAGTTCGAGCCCGAGCTTTGTCCCGACGAAACCGCAGCCGGCAATGAGTACGCGTCGCATGGGTGCTTCATTCCTCGATCGGCCAATCAGCGCAAGACGAGTGTGACTGGCTGCCGGGCACGTGGATGCTCACGCGACCGACGGCGCCGTCCACTCCATTCCGTAGCCAACGCTCAGTTACCGCGTTTGGCGCGCTCGGCGGCGGTCTGGGTCTGCCGCTCGGCGAGCTTTGCGCTGAGCTCGAGGGCGAGCCCCGGAAAGATCTTGTAGAGCCAGATCATCACGTGCGCGTACAGCGGCAACGTCACGATGCGCTTCTTGCGGACCACGCCGTCGAGCAGTTGCCGAACGCCTTTGTCCAGTGGGACGATCCCCGGGATGTTCTCGCGCAGGATCTGTTCGTTGAAGTTCCCGATGCTGCGGGTGGCCCCGTAGATTCCCGACTCGATGAAGCCGGGGCACAGGGCCGTGACGGTGATGCCTTTGGGCTGGGCCTCCACGCGCAGAGAGTCGCTCAGGCCTACGACACCGAACTTGACGGTGCTGTACGGCGCCAGAAGCGGCGACGGGACCAGGCCGGCAAGAGAGGCAGTGTTGACGATGTGACCGCTGCCCTGCCGGACCATGTGCCTGTAGGCGGCCGCGGTCCCATAGACGACACCCTTCAGATTGATGTCGATGATCTCGTCCCAGTTTTCGATCGGGATTTCCTCGGTCAGGCCCAGCGTCGCGATGCCGGCGTTGTTGAAGATGTAATCGAGGCGTCCGTGATTGGCGACGGTAGCGTCCACGAGCGCGGTGACGGCACGACTGTCGCGCACGTCGAGCCTGTGGGCCTCGCCCTTGCCGCCTGCCGCGACGATCGTGGCCACCGTCTGCGCGACGCCTTCGAAGTTGATGTCGGCCGCGACGACCATGCCGCCGGCCTTGCCGATCTCGATCGCAAAGCCTTGCCCGAGCCCGGAGGCTGCGCCGGTGATGACCGCGATCTTGTCGCGAAAGACCCGATACCCGTTCGTTGCCCGATCCATCTTTTCTCCCTGCTGCGCGAACGCTCGCGGCTGGCCGGCAGCAAACGTGCTTCCGGCCGGGACACTATCAGTGCAGCGCCGCGGGAGGCGAACTCCTGCGGTGCGACTACGGCGCGATCAGTTCGTCCGCTCCGACGCTGAGGTCGTACAGGTAGATCACGCTCTCGCCCGCAGGGTTGGACTCGGTCAGGTTCGACGTCGACGCGAACACCACTTTCTTTCGCGAGACGCGCGGGCGCACGCTGTCGCCGTCGGGCGACGGGCTGAGCAGGCGGCGCCTCCCCGAGCCCGCATTCTGAACGTAGACCCTGCGGTTCGATGAGCCGTCGTTGTCCAGGTCGGAAGTGGATTCGAAGACCACCAGTCGTCCTCGCGGCGAGCAGTCCGCATTGACGTTCTCTCCGGATGGCGAATCGGTGAGCTGCTTGATCCTTCCGTTGAATTCTCCGCCTTGGCGCCAACGGAAAAGCTCCACGTTGCCGTCGGCGTTCGACACCGCCGGCCCCACGTCGTTGTGCAGATTGCCGTTAGAGCTGAAGTACACCCAACTGCCCGACCTTGCCGCGCACCCGGTTACCAGATCCGCGCCGGTGGTATCGGTGAGTTGCATGATACGGGTCTTTTCCAGGTCGAACCGCACCAGATAGATCTCCCGGTTGAGATCCGGGTTCTTGATGTTTCGCCTGCTGACGTTGCTGATGTCGCCATTGGAGTCGAACACGAACCTGCGGTTGTAGGCGCTCCGCGGCCGGTGGTTCTGAACCGGCGCCTGCGTGTGGGTGACCTGTCGCCACTGCCCCGTACGCATGTCGTGGATGAAGATCTCCGAGTTGCCGTCGGCGTTCTCGCCGGTGTGATTGGCGGTGGACTCGACGGCCACGACCTTGCCGCCGGTATCGATCGCCGGGACGGTGCCTTCACCGATGTCGTCGATTGCCGCGGGCAGTGACGTCGTCTCGAAGGCTTTGCGATTCCAGGTCGGTACGGTGCCCACTCCGCTGCTGGCGTCGGCATAGGCCGTGAGCCTGCCGTGATTCGACACCACGGTCTGCGAATACGGCGCGCCTCCCGCGACGGTGTCGGTCAGTTGCAGCAACCGCCCGCAGGGTTTCAGCTTGACGGGGCCCGAACTCGGGCAGTCGCGGTAGCTGCCGCACGACGAGCCGCTCTTGCTGCCGCCCAGGCACACGCCCGGCCCGTGCTTCTTCCGAGCGTTGAGGTCGAGAACGAATACCTCCTCGTTGCCGTCGGCGTTGTTCACGTCGACGCGCTGGTCGTTGTGAAGGTCTTCGGGAGAAACGAAGAGAATGTACTGGCTGCTGACGTCGATGTCGGGCCAGGTACCTCGGAATAGCTGATCGATGTTCGGGTTGATCTCGGTGCAGACGCTCGGTTCACCGACGCATTCCCATCCCGCTTCCACTGCGCAGTTCGAGTCGCAGCCGTCGCCGGGATCGGTGTTGGTGTCGTCACACTCCTCACCGAGATTGTTGACGAGGCCGTCGCCACAGAACTCCAGCACGCAGGTGGCGCCGCAGCCGTCATCACGAGCGGTGTTGCCATCGTCGCATTCCTCTGTTCCGTTGACCACGGAGTCGCCGCACGACTCGAGCAGGCAGGTGGGGCCGCAGCCATCGTCGGGCATCGTGTTGCCATCGTCGCACTGCTCGGTACCGTTGACGACGGTGTCGCCGCAGAACTCGAGCAGACAAGTTGGGCCGCAGCCGTCGTCGGGCAGCGTGTTGCCATCGTCACACTGCTCGGTACCGTTGACGACGGTGTCGCCGCACGATTCGAGCAGGCAGGTTGGGCCGCAGCCGTCGTCGGCCAGCGTGTTGCCATCGTCGCACTGCTCAGTGCCGCTGACGACGGTGTCGCCGCAGAACTCGAGCAGACAAGTTGGGCCGCAGCCGTCGTCAGCCGCGGTGTTGCCGTCGTCGCATTCCTCGATGCCGTTGACGAGAGTGTCGCCGCAGAACTCGACCAGGCAGGTGGGGCCGCAGCCGTCGTTCGCGGCGATATTGCCATCGTCGCACTGCTCTACGACGTTGTTGTCGATACCTTCGCCACAATACTCGATCAGGCAGGTCGGGCCGCAGCCGTCATCGGCTACCGCGTTGCCGTCGTCGCACTGCTCGGTGCCGTTGACGAGTGTGTCGCCGCAGAACTCGACCAGGCAGGTGGGGCCGCAGCCGTCGTCGGCCGCGGTGTTGCCGTCATCGCACTCCTCGCTGCCGTTGACGACGGTGTCGCCGCAAAACTCGACCAGGCAGGTGGGGCCGCAGCCGTCGTCGGCCGCGGTGTTGCCGTCGTCGCACTCCTCGATGCCGTTGACGAGAGTGTCGCCGCAGAACTCGACCAGGCAGGTGGGGCCGCAGCCGTCGTTCGCGGCGGTGTTGGCGTCGTCGCACTGCTCGACGACGTTGTTGTCGATACCATCGCCACAA
>JACRCR010000086.1 GCA_016218925.1 Deltaproteobacteria bacterium
GAGCTGCCACGGCCACGACCACGAAGACGCGCAGTATCCGCTGCGGCTTCGGTAACAGGCTCGCTCGCAGGCTCGACCTTCTGGCCAGGCTGCTCCTACCGCAGCCTTCGCAGGATCGGCGCCTGGCGCAACAGCGTTCGCGAACGAGTTCGGCAAGCGTTCTCGGCGCGGCCGCGAGCATGCCACACGATGCTGCGGCGGGATACTTCCAGATCTTTCCGTTACGACTTCGACAACCGGGTAGCACAAAGGCAAGAGAAGAGGGCTATCTGAAGCATCGCCCCGGCCCCGGCTCAGAGGCCGCGAAAAAGCCCCTCTCGCCGCCGGGCTCGGCTCCTCAATTCACCTTCTGCACGTCGACCCGCACCGCGCGGTCGGCGGGTATGGGCTGCCAGCCGGTCGGGCGATACGTCAGATGACCGTAGCCCGAGGCAAACCCGAGATGCTTTACGTGGCCGGGCTCGACATCCGACTGGCCGTACCAGTTCTTGTGCATCAGCGGTTCGAAGCCGTTGTAGACGATCACCTGGTTGCGCGCGCACGAGGGCGTGGTCTTGGCCTGCAGTATCGTCTCGCCGACGTTGCTCACCAGACGCACCTGCTCGCCGTTGGCGATGCCGAGTTCGGCGGCGTCCTTGTCGTTGATGAACACGAACGGCTCGCCGCGGTGGGTGTTGAGCAGCTTCTGGCTGAGCATGTTCATCGAGTGGATCGACCAGCGATTGTGTCCGCTGGTCATCTGGAAGCGCCGCGCCGGGCCGCCGTGACCCGGAGTGTCCTTGTGGGTCGGCAATTCTTCGCCGGCTTCCAGGAACCATTCGTGATCGATGTAGAACTGCGCGCGGCGCACGAGTGTGGCGTACGGGACCTTGTCTTCGGTGTGCCAGCGCAGCGGGTTGTGGACTTCGTCGGGCTTGATCGTCGATGCCTGCGCTTCGCCGTGGCCGACCAGTCCCCAGCCGGTCCAGCGCACGTAGCCGGTCTCGCGCAGGGTGGCCAGCGTGGTGCCCTCGGGCAGGATGCCGTAGACGACGTTGTCGCGCACGGCCTCGTCGTAGAAGTGTTCCTCGTCGCGGATCTGGCCGCCCAGTGTGTACTTGGCTGCCAGCCCGCTCAGCGAACGGGTGTTGCCCTTGCGGTCGTTGAAGCTCTTCATGCCGCGCGCACCGGCGCGACGCTCGATGGCTTCCAGCAACATGATGCCGATGTCGTGCTCGGGAAGCGCGTTGCCCGGAGGCGCCACTGCGCGGTCGGTGAGCACCCAGTTCAGGTGATGCACCGACGGCATGCTCTGACCGAGCTTCTCGTAGTGCTGCGCGGCCGGCAAGATGTAGTCGGAGTACATGCCGGTGGTGTTCAGGCGCACGTCCACCGACACGATCATCTTCAGCTTGGGCCAC
Organism: Deltaproteobacteria bacterium; assembly: GCA_016218925.1. Lineage (GTDB taxonomy): Bacteria > Desulfobacterota > Binatia > UBA1149 > CAITLU01 > CAITLU01. Next base: position 1,401 of record JACRCR010000086.1, read on the forward strand.
AATTTTTCGAGCAGCAGCTTCTGGCCGCCCCGCTGGCGGCGCAGCATGTTGCCGCCCGCCTCGAACAGCACCCGCGGCTCGACTTCTTTGTAGGCGCTCGAGCAGTGCGGGCCGAACCATCCCTTGTCGACCGCCTCGTTCACATACTCGTCGAAGCTGCGCTTCATTGACGGGTCGTTGTTGTCAGGGTCGTTCCAGCGCTCTTTGTAGCCGTACTGGTAGTACCACAGGAACGCCGGCGGGATCATCGCGCCGAAGCCGCCGAGCTCCGGGTTCATCGCCGAAACGTGGTTGGTGATCATCTCGAGCGTGCGCGTGGGATCGTCCATCGTGAGCTGGCGCCGCATCAGCGTGCGCATCTGGTGCGCCATGCGCGCGGACTCCTGCCCCGGCACGACCTTCTCCGACATGAACGCCATGCCGTCCCAGCCCGCAGCGGCCCACGAACGCGTGCCGGTGCCCTTCTTGCCCCAGTTGCCGGTGAGTCCCAGCAGCAGCGCGATCGAGCGCTCCATCAGATCGCCGTGGTAGTACTTGCCCGAGTTCCAGCCGATGAACACCTTGGTCTTGCGGGTGGCGACCTTGCGCGCCAGGTCGCGGATGTTGTCGGGGTGGATGTCGCAGATCTTGCTCGCCTTCTCCGGCGTGTAGGCCTCCAGGTGGCGGCGCAGCCGCGCGAACACCGGCTCCACCTCGACCATGTTGCCGTCGGCCAGCATCACCGTGTAGGTGCCGTCGAGAGCGGGATTGATCCCCGAGGCCGCCAGGGTGTGACGCGGGGCCGGCATCACGATGCGCGAGTAACCGTTGGCCCAGAAGAACTGTTCGGGATGGTCGTCGTCGGCCAGATCGGTACCTCGCAGAAAACGCCCATTGTCCTTGCGCACCAGCAGCGCCAGATCGGTCTGCTCCTGCACGAACTCCTTGTCGTAGAGCCCGGCGTCGATGATCACCTTGCACATCGACAGCGCGAGCGCCGCGTCGGTGCCGATGCGCACCGGCATGTGGTAGTCGGCGTGGATCGCCGAGGGGCTGAAGTCCGGCGCGATGGTGACGACTTCACCGCCGTTGTAGCGCGACTCGGCGACGTAGTGGTACCAGTGGATGTTGGTGTAGATCGGATTGGCGTGCCAGATCAGCGTCAGCTCGGCGAGGAACCAGTCGTCCATCGTCGAGACCGGATTGAACAGCCCGAACGTCAGGTGAAAGCCGGGGCTGAAGTCCTGAAACTCCGCGTTGCCGTCGGTGGTCGGCGTGCCGAGCGCATCGCTGAACAAGCGGGCGGCGCTGGCGGCGAACTCCGGCGTCATCAACGTGATGATCGATTCGGGGCCCTGGTCGTTGATCGCGTCCAGCATCGAATCGGCGATGTCATCGAGCGCTTCGTCCCACGAAACGGGTTTGAACTTGCCTTCGCCGCGCTCGCCGATGCGCTTCATCGGCTGGGTGATGCGGTCCGGAGCATCCAGCAAGTCGCTCCAGCAAGCGCCCTTCTGGCAGCCCATCGGGTTCATGTCGGGGATGCCGGCTTCGATCGGTTTGAACACGCCGGCCTGCTCTTCGCGCAGGATCTTGCCGTCCTTGGCATAGACCCGCCACGGGCAGCCGCCCGGATAGCAGTCCACCGAATGGCTACCCCAGGTAACCTTGTCCCAGGTCCACTTGCGCCGGTACGTGTCTGCCCACTGACCTTTGGTCGCTGCCATCGGGGATCTCCTCGTCCAGCGCGCCACCCGCGGCGCGCGACATCGCTCCTTACCGAACGGTCGGTCGGGTCTCAACAACTGTCGTCAGTTACGGAGATGACAAAAGGCACCCGGCCGGGGCCGGCGCCATCATCCTTCGAACCGGCTAGCGCCCGACCGGACCGGAAGTTCCGATCGCGGACGCATCGGATGCCGGCGCGGCCGGCGCGTTGGAACCGCTGCCGCCTCGGCCGCCGGCGCAACCATCTCAGGCGTCCAGCTCACCCGTCCAGAAAGCCGCGCACCTGGCTGCCGAGCCATGCGGCCCACGCGTCGACGCCCTCGCCGGTCTTGGCCGAGATCTCGAAGATCTCTATGCGCGGATTGAGCCGGCGAGCCCGCTCGCGGGCCGCCGCCACGTCGAAGTCGGAGAGGCCCAGGTAGTCGATCTTGTTGATCAGCAGCACGTCGCTGACGCTGAACATCAGCGGGTACTTGAGCGGCTTGTCGTCGCCCTCGGGCACGCTCAGTATCATCACGTTGCGGACGGCGCCGGTGTCGAACTCGGCCGGGCAGACCAGGTTGCCGACGTTCTCGATGATCACGACGTCGAGAGACCCCAGGTCCAGCGCGTCCAGTCCCTGCGTGACCATCGAGGCATCGAGATGGCAGAAGCCGCCGGTGCGCAGTTGCACGGCGCTGATGCCGTGCGCGGCGATCAGCTCGGCATCTACCTTCGAGTCTATGTCGGCCTCCATCACGCCGAATCGCAGGCCGCCGCGAAGCTCTTCGATGGTGCGAAGAATGGTGCGCGTCTTGCCGGAGCCGGGCGCCGACATCAAGTTGAGCAGGAACGTCTTGCCGGCTGTCATGCGCTCGCGCACCTGCTCGGCAACGCGGGCGTTGTCGGCCTGGATGTCCTCCTTCACGTCGATCAGTCTGACTTCGTCGCTCACAGTACCTCCATGTTCTCGATGAAATATCCGCGGCCCGATACCAGTTCGAGCCGGGAGCCCGCGCAATCCGGGCACGCTACCGCGCCCAGATCGTCCTTGTCGACTTCGAACGACCGGCCGCACGCCGCGCAGCGGACCACGATCGGCGATCGCACGATCGCCAACTGCGCTCCTTCCGCCGGCGTTCCGCGGCTCAGATAGTCGAAGTAGTGCTGAATCCACTCATCAACCAGGTCGGACAACTCGCCGACCCGCAAGTGGATGCGAACCACCTTGCGGACGTCGTGCTGAGCGGCGTGGCGCAGCACCACGCCGAGTATGCTCTCGGTGATCTGTAGCTCGTGCATGCGCCGGCGCCGGCCTCTCCCCGTTCTTACTCCGGCCCGAGCGTGAAGTGGAAGGTCGCACCCTCATCGACCTCGGCCTCGGCCCAGATCCGGCCGCCATGGCGCTCGACGATCTGCTTTACGATCGCCAGGCCGACGCCGCTACCGGGGAATTCTTCCTCCCGGTGCAAGCGCTGGAACACCCGGAACAGCGACTCGGCATTTCTCATGTTGAAGCCCGCGCCGTTGTCGGCGACGCAATAGACCGTCTCGCCGCCTTCTCGCGTGGCCTGGACTTCGACCCGCGGCTCGTCCTTCTTGGCGGAATACTTCAGCGCGTTGCCGATCAGGTTGGCGAAAACCTGCTTCAGCAAAGCTTCATCGCCGGTGGCGGGCGCGAGCGCGCCGATGCACACTTTGGTATTGGGATACTCGCCGGCCAACTCGCCCAAGGCTGCCTGCGCCACCGATTCCATGTCAACACTGCTCTTGTTGAGCTCGACACGTGAGACCCGAGAAAACGCCAGGATATCGTCGATCAACCGCTGCATCTTGGTCGTATTGCGCATGACGCAATCGAGATACTCTCTTCCTTGCGCCGTCAGAGCGTCGCGTTCGGTCTCCATCAAGAGACTCGCGAATCCGTTGATCGTACGCAGCGGTGCGCGCAGGTCGTGAGAGACCGAATACGAGAACGACTCGAACTGCCGGCCGGCCCGTTCGAGCTCGGCAGTGCGCACTTCCACCCGGCGTTCCAGATCCTCGTTCAGCGCGCGGATCGCGTCTTCGGCGTGCTTACGCCCGGTGATGTCCTGCACCGTACCGTGCAGTTCCACTACCTTTCCCTCACCGTCGCGCGAGGCTTCGCCACGGGCGGTGATCCACCGGTGGGTGCCGTCGGCGCGCACGACCTCGACATCTCGCTGATAGGCCTCCCCGTGAGCGAGGGCCGCCTCGACGGCGGCGGCGAGATATTCCCAGCTCTGTGCAGTGAAGTACTGCTGGACCGCTGGATAGAGGGCCGGAGGCGTAGCCGGATCGCGGCCGAAGATGCGATAGATCTCCTCCGACCACACGTGCACATCGCCAGGAATGTACCAGCTCCAACTGCCGATCCCCGCCATACGCTGCGCGGCTTTTAGCTCAGCCTCACTGGCCTTCAGCGCCTCCTCGGTTTCCTTGCGGCGTTGGATGTCTTCGACCACCGCGATGAAATAGTCGGGGGTTCCGTCCTCGTGTCGCGCCAGCGCCACCGTGAGATTGATCCAGACGATGTTGCCGTCCTTGCGGAAGTAACGCTTCTCCATCGAATATGTCGCGATCTGCCCGGCCAGTATCTGCCCCACGCTCGCGATGTCGGCGTCGAGATCGTCAGGATGAGTGATGTCCTGGAAGGTCAGCGCGTTCAGCTCCTGCCCGGTATAGCCGACGATCTGGGACAGTTTGCGGTTGACGCGCAGCCAATGACCGTCGAGCGCCACCAGCGCGATGCCCACTGCCGCCTGCTCGAAAGTGGCCTCGAACCGCGCCTCGCTCTGGGTGAGCTTGCCGATCGTGCGTTTGCGCTCTTTGATCAAGGCGCCGACTCGAGCGAGCATCTCCTCCACCGAAAAGGGCTTGTCGAGATAGTCCTGCACTCCGTGCTCGAGCAGACGCACGCGCAGTTCGTCGTCTGCTTTGGCGGTGAGCATCACGATCGGTACGTCTGCCATCAACGGGTGCCGGCGAACTTCCATCGCCATCTCGTCGCCGCTCATGTGCGGCATCATGACGTCGCACAGAATCAGGTCCGGACGCAGCGCCAGCGCCCTGGCCAACCCCTCACGCCCGTTGAAGGCGCAGGCGACCCGGTAATGCGCGCGCAAGGCGTCGGCGACGAACGCGTTCATGTCGGCGTTGTCCTCGACCACCAGCACCAGCGGAGCGTTCGCGTCCACCCCTGCGCCGGCATCCGGTGCGGGCGCAGGCGCCTGCCGTTCGTCCACGGGCTGGTTGTTGAGGACCGGGTCGACGCGGCCGGGCGTGCTCTGAATGACGGCGCCGGCCGGCGCGCGCAGTGGCAGCCGGACGACGAACAGCGCACCACCACCGGGCGCCGTCACCACGCTGGCACTGCCGCGGTGCAGTTCGGTGAACTCTTTCACGATCGCGAGTCCCAGGCCGGTTCCACCGAAGCGACGCTGAGAACCATCGTCCACCTGGCGAAAGCGCTCGAACACTGCCGTGCGCATCTCGGCGGGCACGCCGGGACCGCTGTCGCAAACCTCGATGACCGCCTGCCCCGCCTCCTCGCCGAGCCGCACTTGGATGCTGCCACCGTCCGGTGTGAACTTGAACGCGTTCGATAGCAGGTTGAGCAGGATGCGTTGAACCTTTTCGGCATCTGCCTCGGCTGGCAGCGGGGACGCCGCGTGAATCCGGTAGTCGATTCCTCGTTCCCGCGCCATGTGATCGAATTCCGACGCCGTCGCCCCTACCAGACCGCCCAGATCGACGCGCGCGTAATCCACCGTCAGATGGCCGCCCTCCAGTTTGGCGACATCGAGAAGGTCGACGACGTGACGATACAGGATCCGCGCACTGCGCAGCATCATCTCGTCTTCGTGCCTGTGCGCCTCCGGCACATCTGGCGTTGCAAGCCGCTTCATGAGAGGGCTCATGATCAAAGTCAGCGGCGTACGCAGTTCGTGACTGATGTTGGCGAAGAAATGGCTCTTCAGCGCATCCAGTTCGAGCGTCTTCTGGTAGAGCTCGGTGATCTTCTCTCGGGCGGCGTTGGCCTGCGCCAGCGCTTCGCCGGTACGTTGCCGCGCCTGGCGCAGCCGTTCGAACACGAACGCGAAGAGCGCGCCCATGATGGCGAATATCACGATCGAGAACGCCGACGCCGGATTGTCCAACGCGAACGAAAACTGCGGCGGCATGAAGACGTACCAGACCAGCAGCGTGCCGATCGTCGTCGCCGGCAGTCCGCCAGCGAGACCACCGATCCAGGCGCTGAAGAACACCGCGGGGAAAAACAGGAACCAGACGTAGGGCCGGATGGCGTCCCACAGCAGCCACTGCACCGCGCAGGCCACGATCGGCATCGCCACCGCCATCACCATGCGCGCGTTCACGATGCCCTACCGGTCCCCGCGCTCGCGGCGGCATAGACAGCCGCGGTGGCGGCGCCGCAGACGACTCCGGCGGCGAAAGGACGGCGCCCGGCCGTGCCCGGCACCGGTTGCTTCGTGTCCCTCATGGGTTCCCCCTCGCTCGGACCCCGATCGGCCCGTTCCACGTCCTTCCGACGCGGCGACTCGGCAGACCGCATTCGTAGCAGCCGAGCCGACAATAGAAAAGAGACTCAATGACGCGCCAGCCCGCTACTCGACCGCCTCCACCGGCTCGGCGCGGCGCGAAGCGGCCGCGCGATAACATGCGGCCACCAGCGCGACGGCTCGCAGCCCCTCTTCGAGTGGGATCGGCATCGGACCGCCCCGGCGCAGCGCCGCCGCGAAATCCTTCAATGTCGCGAGCACCGTCGACACCGGCGGCGGCACGCTGAGTTCGGTCGAGATGGCGCCCTGAACGATCCGCACGAAATTCAGCGCATGATCGCCGATCAGTTGGCCGCTCTCTCCGACCAGCTCGATTGCTCCGCCGCGACTCGCCGTCGCTCGCGAGGCCGCGACCGATGCGAGCACGCCGCCGCTCATGCGAACGACGGCACTGAAGTTGTCTTCGGTTCTCTCGGTGCCGACCCGGGCCATCTCACAACAGACGCTCTCGGCTTCGAGCCCGCTCAGGAGGCGGGCCAGGTCGAAGCTGTGGATGCCGGTGTGCAGCGCGACGCCGCCGCCGCTGATCGCCGGGTCGTCGATCCATCCGGGACGTGACGGCTCGAGGTACTGAGCGATACGCAGCGCGTGGACGCGGCCGATGCGGCTACGAGCCTCGCTCAAGACCCGCACGACGCCGTTGTAGCGCAGGGTCTGCGCTACCATGACCGGAAGCGCGGCCTTGCGTACCGCCAGCAACATGCGCCGTCCCGCTTCGACGCTGGGCGCGGCGGGCTTCTCGAGCAGCATCGGCCTGCCCTCGGCGGCGGCCGTTTCGACGACCTCCAAGTGCAGAGTTGGCGGAACCACGACCACGACTGCGTCTACATCCGGCGCTGCGATGAGGTCACGGTAGTCGCCGCAGGCGCGGCAACCGAGTTCCGCGGCCTGCGACCTTCCCACCTCCACGTCGCGGCGCGCAATCGCGACCAGGCGCAACTCCGGCAGGTCGCGTACGATGTGACGCGCGTAGCGGATGCCATGCTTGCCGGTGCCGATCAGCCCGATTCCAAGCCGTGTAGTCATCGGCACCACGCAAGAAAGCGCACGGTGACGAACGGCGCTGCATCGCCGCAGGAGAGTGCCGGTTGGGGCATCGCGTGGATATTCGTCGAAAGCTTCAATGTCGTGTAGCCCGCGCGTTCTACACTCGCCGGGCAGCGCCGGCCACGCGCTGGACCACCGCACACAACTCGTCGACAGTGTTGGGCTTGTAGATCATCTCACGTACGCCGATGTCGAGTGCCTGCACCCGCAGTTCCTCGGTGATGTACCCGGACGCCAGCACTACCGGAAGGTCCGGACGCAGCCCTATCAACTGGCGCGCAACCTCCAGGCCGGAGAGTCCCGGCATGTTGAAATCGGTAATGACCAGATCGAAGCCGTCGGGATCCGCGCGAACGGCGGCCACCGCGTCCTCCGCCCTCGCGTAGCCACTGACCCGGAACCCCATGCGTTCCAGTGTACGAGTAACCAGGAACACGAGCGCCTCTTCGTCGTCCACGTACAGCACATGCCGGCTGCCGGCCGGCGCCGGCGCGGGCTGCGCCGGAGCACCCGCCGGTTCGATCGGCGACGCTGGCACTTGGGCCGCCGGGAGATAGACACGAAACGTCGTGCCCGCACCCGGCTCGCTGGTCACTTTGATGCTGCCGCCGTGCGCGTTGACGATCCCGTGCACGACCGACAGGCCCAGCCCGGTGCCGCTACCGACCGACTTGGTGGTGAAGAACGGCTCGAAGATGCGCTCGAGCGTAGCGGCGTCCATGCCGCCGCCGCCGTCGACCACCGACAGGCACGCGAAGCGGCCCGGCCGCAGATCCGCGTCGGCGCCCGCGGTCTCCTCATCGACCGTGACGCCGTCGACGCCGATGTCGATGCGACTCGACTTCCCGTCCAGAGCTTGCCATGCGTTGGTGCAAAGGTTGATCAGTACCTGGTGGATGTCGGTCGGATCTGCCACCACCGAAGGCGTGTCCGCGCCGAAAACCACGGCGAGCTCGATGCCAGAGGGAAGGATCGCACGCAGCAGCGCGACGGCCTCTTGGACCACCGGCCGCAGCGAGATGACGCTTTGCGGCTGCTGTTGCCGGCGACCGAACGCGAGAATTCGCTGCACCAGGTCTTTGGCGCGGTAACTCGCCTTGCGGATCTCCTCGAGGCTCTCGATCGCCGGATGTCCCGAACCGGCATCCTGTCGCGCCAGTTCGACGTTACCGATGATGGCACCGAGGATGTTGTTGAAGTCGTGCGCTATGCCGCCGGCGAGCGTCCCCAGCGCTTCCATCTTCTGCGCCGCGCGCAGTTGTGTTTCCAGTGCCCGGCGCTGCCTCTCCACGTTCACTCTCTCGGTGATATCGTGCGCCATGCCGCGCACGATCGGGCCGGATGCTCCCTCGGATCGGACCGTGTTGTCGTACTCCCACACGCGGACTTCGCCCGCAACGGTGCGCATCCGCAGGACACCGCGTGCACGACCGCGATCCCGCAACTCCGTCAGGTAAACGCCGAACAACCCTCGCGACGAGGAATCGAGAAAGTCGGCCACCCTCGTCCCCAGCAGTGCCTCGCGGGAATAGCCAGTCGATCTGACCGCGGCTGCGTTGACCGACAGCACGACTCCTTGCATGTCGTGTGTGCAGATCAGGTCCTGGCTGTTCTCGACCAGATCGCGGTAGCGATCCTCGCTCTCGCGCAGCGCCTCGACCGCACGCGCGCGTTCGGCATCGAGCGCAAGGTTGTCGAGCGCAAACGCCACGTCGCTCGCCATTTCGTCGAGCGTGGCGAGCACGTCCTCGGTGAACAGGCCGGTCTCGCTCGAATAGAGGGACAATGTCCCGATCACCTTTCCCTGCTCGCGCAGCGGGAAGGCCGCAGACGCGCGTA
>JACRCR010000087.1 GCA_016218925.1 Deltaproteobacteria bacterium
CCGACAGACCGACGCAAGTAAGAACTGCGGCAACGGCATCTGGCGAACGAATGGCAGCCATGATGCGCGTGCGCGAGCCGCAGCGAGGACAAACCAGAGCGTCAGCTGCGAACGCGCGTCGCCGAAGCGACGCGAAGACCGCGCGCAAAAACGCAACGACGCGGCGACTTGCGTCAGGGAGGCGTTCTCGCAGCGGCACTCGTCCGGACTTGGTGGCTTGGCCGCGGTCGCGGCGTTGCTGCTGGTGGGCCGCTGCCGGTCACCATCCTTCTCGACATTGAGCCGATGGCGCAGCTCGGCTCGGGCCAATGGCGAGCCACCGGCCAGTAGATTGCACGAGCGAGGCGATGGCGACGCTCGGCAAAGTGAGCGATCATGGTCCTCATGGGTGCGAGCGTGTGGTCATTTCTACGACCGCAAACTGGTGAACTACTCCCGGTCGCACAACGTGCACTGGAAGATTTCCTCTCCGGGGCCGGTCGGCTCCCGGCCGACGCGGACGGCTTCGTGCGCTGTGCAGACGTGATCGTGAACCTGAGGAACCGCCGTGCGGTGGAGGTGTTGCGCGTCGGCTTCTTCCAGTACCGTGCGCTCGAGGATGGCAGGCTCGATCGCAAGCACTTCCGTGAGATCATCGCCGCGGTTCCCGAGGCGGCATTCGGGTGGCTGCAGCTCTCCAAGCCACCGCCGGGTGTAGTTGCCGCGGAGCACAAGTTCGCGAAGCGTCGCCTCGAGCACCTGAGCAACTGGAAGCCGACGCAGGACGAACTATCGAAGCTCCGCGGTCTTGTGAACCGAAAGGCGGGCCGAGAGATCCTGTAGTCAGACGGTATCTACCGTGGCCACGAGAGAACGACTGCAATCGCGCGTCAACGACGAGTTGGAGTTCGACGCCGGAATCGCCTGACCTGCACGGACGATAGTTGCATGAACACGTTCACCGCGGGCCAGGACACGCGCATGGCGTCCGTCTCCGCATTACGCATTCCCTGAGCGCCGTGACCGTCTCCGATCGCCACTACCATATGCCTGGTGCGTGGAACCGCCATATGCGTCTCTGAATCCCGTCCGATTATCGTGCGGCCGGCGAGTGCGCCTGAAAGTCAGTGAAGCCGCGCCGCCGCGCGGCGCGCGATCAGCTTTCTTGCCTCTTCGCCGAGCAGCATCGACAGCACGAAGGGAAGCGCTGCAGCGATGGCCGCGAGCCCGATTGGGTGAGTCTGGAAGATGGCGTTGCCGGCCGGTGTGTACGCGAGCAGTCCGAGCAGCGCGAGTTCGACCGCGACGCCGATGGTCAGCAACGAGTTGCCGGTGACGCCATAGCTGAAGATCGACGCGCGATCACTGCGACACAGGAACACGTTGGCCACCTGGGCGACGACGATGCCGGCGAAGCACGCGGTGGTCGCGCTTCGATAGAGCGGGTCGGTGGCGGCCAGACTCTGGCCCCACTGCCAGCCGCCGCTGCGCAGCACGAAGAAATAGGCGGCCATCGCCGCTGCCGCTTCGAAGCAACCGAGGAACAGATAGGCACGCACCAGCAGACCGGGCGAGAGCAGCCGATCGCTGCGCGCGCGCGGCGGTCGCTGCATCAGCCCCGGCTCGGGCGGCTCGGAGCCAAGCGCGAGGGCCGGCACGATGTCGGTACCGAGATCGACCGCGAGGATTTGCAGGACGGTCAGCGGCAGCGGGACCGAAGCGAGGACGAACGTGAGGTAGGGTACCACCTCGGGGATGTTGGAAGTCAGGATGTAGGTCAGGAACTTGCGGATGTTGGAGTAGACGGCGCGGCCTTCCTCGATCGCTGCCACGATGGTGGCGAAGTTGTCGTCGAGAAGTACGACGTCGCTGGCCTCGCGTGCCACGTCGGTACCGGCGATGCCCATCGCGATGCCGATATCGGCCGCGCGCAGTGCCGGCGCATCGTTGACGCCGTCGCCGGTGACGGCGACGATCTCTCCGCGTTTCTTCAGAAGCTGGACGACTCGGGTCTTCTGGTCGGCGTCAACGCGCGCGAACAGGAGTTCGGGAGAATGCAGGACGCCGGCAAGTTCGGCGTCGGTCATGCCGCGCATCTGTTCGCCGCTGACGAGCAACGGCGAGATGCTGACCAACCCGATCTGCCGCGCGATCGCCACAGCGGTGTCAGGGTGATCGCCGGTAGCCATCAGCACGCGGACTCCGGCCTGGTGACAGCTCGCTATCGCGGCGGGTACTTCGGGGCGCGGCGGGTCTTCGAACGCGAGCAAGCCGGCCAGCACCAGCGATGCTTCGAGATCGTCGTGGGCGGGGCGCTCGCTCTCCTGGCGATAGGCGACGGCGAGCACGCGCAGACCCGATGCCGCGAGCCTTCTCTCGGCCTCGCGCCAGCGCCGGCGTGCATCGTCGTCCAACGCCGCTGCGGTTCCTGTCGAAGCCACGCGAGTGCAAAGCGGAAGCACCGCTTCGAGTGCGCCTTTGGTAGCGACGAAGTACGCGCCATCTCGGTGGTGAAGCGTGGTGAGGCGGCGCCGATCCGAATCGAACGGCACTTCGTCGATTCTCTCTCTGTCGGTGAAGTCGGGTAGCGCCGCTCTTGCCATGCCCACGATCGCCACTTCCATCGGGTCACCGAGCAACTCCTCGGCTTTGGGGCCGCGGCTGCGGCGGACGTTCTCGCAGACCAGGCAGGCGACGAAGAAGAGGCGCTGGCTAAGCGCGAGCGCGAGCAGCCCATCGCCTTCGTTACAGTCATGCAGCGTCTCGTCGAGGAACAAGCTACGCACCCGCATGCGGTTCTGGGTCAACGTTCCGGTCTTGTCGGTAACGATCACCGTTGCGGCCCCGAGGGTTTCGACCGCGGGCAGCGTGCGGATCAGGGCGTTGCGCGCCAGCATCCGCCGCGAGCCCATCGCCAGCGCCAGCGTCACCGTCGGCAGCAGGCCTTCGGGAACGTTGGCGACGATGATACCGACGCCGAACAGCAGCGCGCTCCACAGCGGCAGACCGCTGCGGTAGCCGAGCACGAAGAAAGCCACGCCGAGCGTGGTGGCGAGCACCGCCACCACACGCGTAACGCGCAGGATCTCGCGCTGCAGCGGCGAAGTCTCGGCCTCTGCGCTCTGGGCGAGTTCGGCGATGCGAGCGAACTGGGTGTGCGTGCCGGTCGCGAAGACCAGGCCCTTGCCGTGGCCGCAGACGATGTTGGTTCCGGCGAACGCCACGTTGGTGGCGCGTTGCAGGGTCGCGCTCGAGCTGGCGCGCGCGTCCAGCGCTACCGGCACCGACTCGCCGGTCAGGCTGGCGTTGTTCGCGCGCAGTCCGAATGCGGCCACGATGCGGCAGTCGGCCGGTACGCGTGCTCCGTCTTCGAGAAGCACGACGTCACCGGGGACCAGATCGCCTGCGTCGAGTTCGCAGACGCTTCCCTCGCGCACAACCTGGACACGCTCTGGCAGCAGTTTCTCGAGTGCCTCCATCGCGCGCTCGGCGCGATACTGCTGCCAGAAGGAGAAGACGGCGTTGAGCAGGATGACGGCGACGATCGCGCCGCTGAGCGTCGCCATGCCGGTGGTCGGATCCTGCCAGTGCGCGAACATCGCCAGCGCTGCCGCCAGCCACAAGATAGCGGCGAAGAAATTGGTCAGCTCGCCGAGGAAGCCCGCGAGCAGCGAAGGCCGCGGGGGGCGCGGAATGCGGTTTGGGCCGGCTTCGGCGCGTCGCCGCTCGATCTCGGCGCCGGCGAGCCCTTCGGGGCTGCTTGCCAGCGCCTCGCAGGCCGCATCGATGTCGAGATGGTGGACGTTCATCGTCCTTTCTTGGCGGCTCCTCGTCGCCTCGTTCGCCGCATCCGCCGCGCCGACGTTCCCTCCGCTTGTCTATTCCTGTCCGTGTCCCAGGTCAGGCCGCCACGGGCCGGTCGGTGTACGGGATATGCGCTCCGGTTGGGGGCGGCGACCGCCGTACTTTCGATCGCCGCGATGGAGTCGAGGTGGGCTACGCCCGCCCTTTGCGCGCCCAGTCAGCCAGAGTCCTGGCGAACTTGGGCCCCGCCTTCTTTGCGGCCCGTTCATCCGACGTCAGCCAGCGGCCTCCGAGATCCTCCGCCAGCGCAACGTAGGTTGCATCGTAGCCGCTCAGGCCGCGACAGGCCCAGTGTCCGGTTCGGAGCAATGCGGACTCGGATAGCGAGACCGTCCGTAGCCCCAGTCGGAGCACCAATCCTATCGCGCTCTTGACGAAGCGCGCGTCCTTCGCGGATCGGCGCGCGAGGACGTGTACGAGCTCGGAGTGGAAGAAAGGAGGGACCACGTAGTTCCGTGGTTTGTCACGGACTGCTTCACCCAAGGCAAGCGCGGTAACCCGTGAAGGCTCATCGGTGAGGAACCACGCAACCACCACCGATGCGTCGAGGATCACGAGCGGCTCAGTCACTGTCACGAAGCTCTCGGAGTATCTTGGCTACCGGCGTGCGATCTCGCGATGCGATCGCGAGTCGAGCGATCTCGTCGAAGATCTTCTTGCGCTCGGCCGTGGCCGACTTCTCGACGAATCGTTCCTGAAAGTCCTGTATCGAGACGATCACTCCGACGGGTTTCCGGCCGCGTTCGAGCAGGATCGGCTCGCCTGTCTTCTCGAGCGCAGCGACAACCTTTCCGAGTGATTGCCGGAGTTGTAGTGCGTTGATCGTCTTCATGGGTCCTGACATACGAGGTGTCAGGCCAGGTGTCAACGACAGTGAGGGAATGTCCGCATCCGAGGAGTCCTGGCACGTCTCGTCGTTGCGACTGTCTCGGGAACTGATCGAGACGATGCGGCGCCGGCTCAGGCCACCGCGACCCGCCCGGGATACGGAATCGGCGTTCCGTTGGACCGCGCGAACTCGAAGAACGCGTCGCGCAGACGCGTGGTGATCGGTCCCGGAGTCACCTCGCCGATTTGCTCGGTGTCGAGCGAGCGCACCGGCACGATGCGAGCGCCCGAGCCGGTGAGGAACGCTTCGCTGGCGCCGAACAGGTCGATCCTTCCCATCGTGCGCTCGCGCGCCGGGATGCCGAGCACGTCGGCCAGTTCCAGAACCGTCATGCGCGTGATGCCTTCGAGCACGCCGTCGGTGACGGCCGGCGTGGTCAGCACGCCGCGACAGACCGCGAAGATGTTGGCGCCGCTCGCTTCGGAGACGTTGCCGGCGGCGTTGAGCAGCAGCGCGTCGTCGGCGCCACGTCGCTTCGCCTCCAGCTTCGCCATCACGTTGTTGAGGTAGTTGAGGCTCTTCACCCGCGGATCGAGCACGTCGGCGCCGGGACGCCGCATGCTCGCGGTGGCCAGATCGACTCCCTTGGCGGCCTTGTCGGCCGGGAACAACTCGACGGTGTCGACGATGCAGATCACGCGCGGGTTTTCGCAAGTGGTCGGATCGACGCCGAGCGGACCCTGGCCGCGGGTGACCAGCAGGCGGATGTAAGCGTCGCTCGCGCCGGTAGAGGCCACTGTTTCCAGCACGATGTCGCGGATCGCCGCCGCGCCGCCCGGCAGTTCCAGGCCGATCGCGCGCGCCGAGACGCCGAGCCGTCGCATGTGGTCGTCGAGACGGAACATGCGCCCGTTGTAGGCGCGCATGCCTTCGAAGATCCCGTCGCCGTACAGGAAGCCGTGGTCGAACACCGATATCCTGGCTTCGCTTCCGTCGATGATCGCTCCGTCGATCCAAACCTTCATAGCGGTATCCTCCGAGTCGTTTCTTCGTTCGCGGTTCGTGCTGGTCTTTTCTTCGCTCGCGATCCGCGCTGGGTCGCTCAGTTCTGTGCCGCGCCGCGTTCGTTGCCATCCAGTTGCAGCCTTGCCGCGATGTCGCCGGCCGCCTGGCGCACGCGCTTTGCCAGGCGCGCCAGCTCGGCGTCGTCCACGCGCGACGTCGGCGCAGCGATCACGAAGCAGCCGAGCATGCGCGAGCCGAGCAGCACTGGCGCGGCCACCACGGTGAGGCCCGGGATCCAGCCATCGCGATTCTCGGTCCAGCCGCGCTGCCGTGCGCGCTCGACTCTGCGCTCGAGTTCGGCGCGACGGACCGGCGTCGCATGCGTGTAGCCGGGCCACGGCTCCTTGCCGAGCACGACGGTTTCGGGTGCGAAGGCCAGGTGAAGCGTACCCACTGCGGTGGCGTGTACCGGTACCTCCGAGCCGAGACTCGGCGCCACACGCAGGAACGAAGCTCCTTCGCTCTTGTCGAGCACGTAGATGCGACCGCGCTTGGCCACCGTGAGGAACGCGGTTTCGCCGGTGGCCTCGGATTCGCGCTCGAGGATTGGGCGTGCGGCCGCGGCCAGCGGTTCGCGCTCGAGTGCGCCAAGGCCGAGCGCGAGCAGCGCGATGCCCGGCCGGTAGCGTCCGTTGTCGTCCTGTTCGACCAGCCCGCGCCGCGCCAGTGACGCCAGCAACCGGTGCGCGCTCGACTTCGGAACGCCGAGCGTGCGCCCGATCTCGCTGACCCCGCGCGCTCCGGCGGCCGAGTGCAGGTAGAACAGCAGGTCGATGGCTTTCTCGATGGTCGTAGTTGCTGCGGCGGGCGTTACAGGAATAGGCGCGTTCCGCATGTCGGGACGTCGTTCTCCCATGATGAACGCCCCATAACCCCATGCCAGGTAGGGGTCAAGTCGCGGCTTGCGACAAGCGCTGCGCTTGTCGCAA
>JACRCR010000096.1 GCA_016218925.1 Deltaproteobacteria bacterium
CGCTCGGGCGGCACCCACATCTGACTACGTTATCAATATGGGGTCGTTGTCACGCCGGATCAATCGCGGGAGGTGGGAACTCTCGCGACTTGCAAAGTCACGATGGAGACGCTCGCGGGCTCCGTCCTGATTCGACGGACTGAGCGCCCCCCGCTTGCCCCAATTCTGGCGCGCCTCAGCGCAGCGCTTCGATGACGGCAGCGGCGAGTTCTGCGGCTCGTTCGTTGCCGTCGTCGGGGAACGACAGTCCCAGCCGCACGACGACGAGTTTCTCCGACGGGATGACCAGCACGTACTGGCCGCTGTGGCCGCGTGCGGCGTACGCATCGCGCGGTAGCATCGGCCACGGCCGCTGCGCGGGATTGGCGGGCTCGCCGCCGTTCAACCACCAGTGCGCGCCGTAGCTGCCCTGCGGCGCGGCCGGCGTCGGCGTCGTCACGTAGCGCACCCAACCATCGGGCAGGATACGCTTGCCGTTCCACACGCCGTCCAGGCGGTGAAGCTCGCCGAATCGCGCCCAGTCACGCGCGCTCATGAAGACGAACGACGAACCGATCGGTGTTCCGGTTCACCATCCCGGAGAGCGGCACGTAGCGGCCCCACTTCAGCGGCGCGGCGGAAAGCGCGCACCGAAGGCTTCGAGGGGAGGCGGCAGCGCGTTCGTTGCGAAGGAAATGAGGTGGTAGCAGCCGGCGAGCACTACCAGTTCGACGAGTTGCTCGTGAGACCTCGGGATCTTGGGTGCACAGGCCCGCAACCTCGCCACCAATCATTGCGCAGTTTGCTGTGCCAACAGGAAGAGTTCGCGCCCTGTTGCGTCATCTCTGACACGTGCCACCTGTTGGAAGCCGTTCTGGGCCCACGCCTTTCGCGCACCATCGTTGGCGGCGTCGGCCACCGCGAACGCGCGGGCACCTGACTCGAGAGCGGAACCCGCTTCGGATGGCTCGAACGTCATCACCTGCATGTTTCCCAACATCTGCAGGTACAGCCATGATGGATAAGTGAGGCCCGGCCAACTCAGGTAGAGCGTCTGCGTCGTCCCGAGCGTCTTGCCATATTGGTTCTGGATCAGCTCCAGCGTCTGCGGCATGCCGGCCATCGGCTTCCAGGCCAGCAGCATCGATCTTTCGTACTCTCCCTGGACCAGCACGAAGCTGTTCACCGCGGAGAGGACAAGGATTGCTGCCAGACCTAGGACGCGAACAACAGAACCACGCACGACCCGCTCGACGCCCACGCAAAGGAAATAGGCGTAGCAGGGGACCGCCGTGATGAGGTAGCGGCCCTCGGGTGAGCTGACCGTCAGTGCGACCAGGTAGCTGCACGTCAGAACAGCGAGAAAGACATCACCAGCGGGATCTCGGGTGCGAATCGTTGTCCAGATTCCGACCCCAAGCAGCGGCAGCAGGAGCAGCCAGACGAGGTGCGGCTGCGGCAACGTCCAGACGCTGTCATCGCGGCTAGGATCGCCGAGATCATCGCGCTGAAACCAAAAATGCTGATGGATGAGGAATTCCAACTTCTTTATGACTACCGCAGGGTTCAGGTCCTGCGTCGAGACTGCGTGCTGCGAGCGGGACGCCAGAAAATGCGAAGCTTTCGAGCGCCAGACCTCCCAGGAGCCGCCGTATTGCACGGCCACCGCATATTGCACACCCAGTGCTAGTCCGACCGAGAGAAGTACGGCAACGTAGGAAGCCCTCGTTGTAAGCACAGTACGCAGCAAGTGCCGGCGGCAGCAGAGCCACAGCGCGGCCAGCGGCAGCACCATCAGCGGGACGTAGGGTACGAGTGCATAAATGGCAAGAACAGTCGCGAGCGCAACGCTCCAGAAGAACGTTCTCGATTCGAGAAAACGGACCAGGAGGTAGAGGGAAAACCAGAACGCCAGGAAGGAGAACAGGAAATGCGGAACTGCCGTGCGCAAGTACAGCAGCAGCGGTGGCAGCGTCGAGGCAAAGCCGACAACGAAGAGAGCTTCGGTCAGACCGAATCCGCGAGTTCGCCGCGAAATCGCTGCCGCACACAGGCAGCCGGACAACCCGCACAGCAGTGTGACCGCCTTGAGAAGCATGCCGACGCCGCTGGGCGGGATATCGGCGAGTCGCTGCACACCGCTCAGCGCGATCGCGGGCGCGAGGAAGTAGGCGCCCCAGAACATGCGATATCGGTCCTGCTGCGACGGCGACTCGTCGAAGAAATAGTCGATCTTGCCATGGAACGTGAGGTTGTTCACGAAGATCCCGAGAGTGGCGGAATCGAAATCGAGGTGAGGCGGGTACCGGTCGAGCCTGAAGTAGTAGCCCCATGACGCCACGACGAACGCGAGAAGAAATGCGAGGCGGAGCAGGAGAGTTCCGCCTTTGTGAGGCGCGACCTCGGAACAGCCAGGACCGCGCATGATCATCGCGCAGATAGCTCGTAAAGATAGGTCGCGGCGCCGGTGGTTTCGAACTGATCTAGGCGTCGTCCGCGCTTGTCGAGACCTTTCAGAATCACGTTCGTCTCCGGAACTGGGCAGAACGGGCACTCGTGCGAGAACAGTAACCACAGGCGGCGAGTGGTTCCCTCAGCATCGATCTCGGCAAGGTACGCCTGCGGCTCGTCACGATGAGCACGACCGAGTGTAAGCCCGCCGCTTGGCACGGCAAGTGAGCGAGCGTAGAAGCGAAAGGCCGGTTTGGCTCCATAGTACACGTACAGGTGGTCGTCGCTTCGACGGTGCGACATCATATACCCGATCGCAGGGCGGATGTGCTCCGGGGTACGGGGCTCAACGAGCCGGCTCATGGCTGCCTTGCTCGGCTCGTACAGGACCGCCAACGAGACCGCTACTGTCGGCAGCCACGAAAGACGCGCGATACGCTTGGGCCACACGTGGATGCCTGCGGTGAGCCCGGCGGCCATCGTCAAGAACAGGCACGGTGTCGCGAACAGCAGTAACCGCCCGCTGAACGGATAAGCATCCATTGCGGACGCGAACAGCGTCAGAAGGAGCGGAGTTGTGAGCACGATTGCCGTTCCGCTTCTCGTCCACGCCAGCCATGCAAAACCCAACGCGGCCAAGACTAGGCCAAGAAATATCGGTTGCACGCCCGCGACATCGCTGACAAATGCCATGAGGGCGTCAAGCGGCCATCTCAGTGCTCCGGGTTCTGCAACAGGCCAGAACGAGCTGCGCCAGTACTCCAGGAGCGTGGCATTGGCAGCAAGCGTTCTTACGGAGATGATGTAGATCAGCGCGCTCGAGATTCCCCAGCAAAGACCGGCAAAGGCAGCAGGAGCACGCAGCTCAGGGGTAGTCACGGCTCGTCCAGCAACGACCACTCCGATGCCGGCCAAGACGAATAGAGCCGGATACGATAGCCATAGGCACGCCGCACCGACGATCCCGATCCTCCATGCGGTGCTCATGTCCGTTTCGGGGCGAAGCCACGGTCGGGAGGCCGACAGTAGGAGAAGCGCACAGGCGACGTCGGTGGAGTATTGTTTGGCTTCCGTCGCGTAGTCGACGAGCGGCGTTGCTATGGCGAAGAGCCCCAAGGCGAGCGGCGCCGTGGCCCCGGCTGTGAAGAACGACATATACATCGATTCGTTGGAGACCATTCCGTTCGAGGTCACTACGACCACGCTGCCAACCCCTACGACGACATCGACCACGACGACGACACTGCCTGCACGCGAGGCTGCGTTCTTTGAAGGCTTTGAATCGCCGTTGGGAGCGGAGTGGACGAACCACGAGGTCCAGCTCTGGACTACAGCGGGGCAGCCTTCCGCGTTCGTTGACGGAGCCACGCTGGCTCGGTTCAACGCGCAGGATTCCCTCCGGCTAAGTCTCTCGTTGTGTGGATATCGCGATATCAAGGTGCAATGGAACCGCATGACGAAGAACAGGCAAACGGGTCGATATCTGGATCTTAGCTGGTGGGATGGAGCCGTCTGGCGACTGCTGGAGCGTATCAACGGAAATACGTTGGTGTGGGAGGCCAAGGTGTTCTCCCTACCGGCGAGTGCGAACGACAATCCGGCCTTCCAGTTGAAGATCGAGTCGATCAATACGACGACCGCCGGCCTGGGATTTGTCGACAAGATATCCATAACCGGGACGCCAGGCGCGCTTCGTTAGGAGCTCCTGCTCAAAGCAAGGTTTCTTGAGATGCCGGTCTCGTTCGATCGCTGCTGTGTCAGCGCCGCCCGTGACCCCTTCTGCTCGCCGGCGCCGCGCGCCGCTACTTGTGCCGCAACAGGAAGTCATCCACCGCCAGCCCGAGCTCATCGAGCCTCACGCGCTGGTGTGCCGCGCCGGTCGGCAGCGATTCCAGAATGCGGCGGAAGTATGGTTTGTCCGCCCGTGGCTCGACGACGACGATCATTCCGTAGTCGGTCGGCGTGCGGATCAGGCGGCCCATCATCTGCTTCAGGCGCAGCAGCATGCGCGGCAACTGGTAGTCGGTGAAGGCGCGGCTGCCGCGGCCGAACAGCACTTCGGCCCGTCGTTGCAGCAACGGATCGCCGGGCACGTCGAACGGCAGCTTTTCGATGATCACGGCCTGACAGGCCTCGCCCGGAATGTCGATGCCCTGCCAGAACGCGCGCGCCCCCAGCAGCACCGCGCGTGGGCTGTCCATGAAGCTGCGCACCAGCTCGTGCGGGTCGCTGTTGCCGGCGGCCGGAGTCATGACGGTGATGCCGTCGTCGGCCAGGCGCCCGGCCAGGATGTCAGCGACGCGGATCATGCGGTCGCGGCTGGTGAACAGGCCGAGCGTGCGACCGCCGAGCTTGCGCGCGACAGTCGCGGTCGCGCGCGCGGTGCGATCGACCAGCGCTGCCTGATCGGTTGCGTCGGACAGGAACAGGATCTGCAGGTTGCGCGGGTAGTCGAAGGGACTCTGGACCGCGGGAAAGATCCGATAGCGAGGCCCAGCCTCGCGCGCCAGGCAAAGCTCGCGCATCGCGCCGTCGTCCTCTCCGCTGACTGCGAGCGTGGCGGAGGTGGCGAACAACGTTTCGGCGATCTCCAGCACGTGTTCGCGAAAGTCGTCGGCGGGCAGCACCGGCGTTGCCAGAAAACGCCACGAGGCGGCGTTGGTGCGCGCCAGGCCTCGCAGGCGGAACACGTACATCTCGGACTTGGGATAGGGCAGCGCGTGTTCGAGCACCGCCGCGGACTCTTCCAGGACCTCGCGAAGCCGCGCTCCGGGCGCGTCGGCGTCGTCGGAGCCGGTGGCGAACCGCAGCGCCAGCGCCTTGATGTCGCGAGCGAGTTCGAGCGCGGCGTCGGTCAGTTCCTTCCACTCCGGCCCCGGACCGCCGGGCGGGATCAGAAGTTCGTCGCGACCGAACTGAAAGGCCTGTTCGACTCCCTCGCTCTTCACTACCGCGCGAGCCGCCTCGCCGACCTTGGCCACGCAAGCGAGCGCGCGGCGTGCGCGCACCTGGGTCTCGTCGTCGTCGGCCAGCGGCGGCGAGCCGCGCATGCCGAGAATCTCTTCGAGGCGGTGAGCCAGTTCTACGCCCTCGGCGCTGCGCGCGTAGGCGCTGTCGGCTTTGTCGACCAACTCGTGGGCCTCGTCGAGGATCAGGTGACGAAGCGGCGGATAGTCGGGCGGCCAGCGCAGCAGCAGGTCGTGATTGACGACCGCGATGTCGGCGCCTTCCAAGCGGTGGCGGGCGCTGCGGAACACGCAGTGCCCGCCGGTGGTCTCGCAGGTCTGGCGGCGGCACTCGTCGGCGTCGGCGCTGGTGACTTCACGGGCGCAGCGCTCGAAGACCGGGTTGATCTGGTAGAGCACGGTGGGGATGCGGTCGATCTCGCCGTGGCTGGCGCTGCTCGAGAACGCCGCCAGCAGAGCCGACGCGAAAGCCTCGTCGTTATCGAGCGAAGGCGCTTGACGCTGGCGCGAGGTCAGGAAGCGATCGAGGCGGCGCCGGCACACGTAGTTGGCGCGGCCCTTCATGACCGTGTAGCGCAGGTCCGGGTAGCCGAGCAGGCGCGCCGCGGCCGGGATGTCTTTCTCCAGGAGCTGGGTCTGCAGCAGCTTGCTCGACGTCGAGATGACTACCTGGGTGCCCCGGTGGCGCGCGAAGGGGATCGCGACCGCAAGGTAGGCCAGGGTCTTGCCGATGCCGGTGCCGGCCTCTCCGATCGCGACCGTCTTGCCGTCCACTCCGGCGAAGCAGTCGAAGACGTGGCCGAAGAACTCGAGTTGCCCGGGCCGGAACTCATAGCCAGGAAGTACCCGGCGGACCTGCTCGACGTCGCGCAGCCGCGCCTCGATCGCCGACCTATCGAACGGCACCGGGGCCAGGAACACATCCTCAGCGACTGCGCCGGCTGAGGCGGCCCGGGGGCTGGCTTCGGCGAACGTGAACCCGACCGCGCCGTCCAGGCGCTCGCGCCACGGCGAGGCCGGGTAGAAGTGGAGCAGCGCCGCGGCGGCATTGGCAGGGGCCGGAGAGCCGCGCCGCGACTCGCCCAGGACGTTGACCACCACCCGCAGCATGTCGAGCGCATCGTCGAGCGCGCGGTGGCGCTCGCCGCGACCGAGCTTGTCGCGGCAGAACGTGTCGAGTTTCATGTTGGGGCTGTCGGGGTAGACCAACGCCAGCAACTCGACGGTGTCCATGAAGGCATGGCGGCCGAAGCGCCCACTGATCCCCTGGGCGAGCCAGCTCTTCTCGAAGGCCGCGTTGTGCGCGACCACGGGCGCGGCGCCGATGAACCGATCAAGCGCGGGGGCTACTTCACCCAGAGGCGGGGCGCTCGCGACATTTTGTTGAGAAATTCCTGTCAGCCGCTTGATGAAAGGAGTCAGCTCGTGCGTCGTATGCACGAACGAATTGAAGACGCGTACAGTGCGCTGGCCGGGCTCGACGAGAATCGCGCCCGCCTCGATCAGTTCGTCGTTTGCCGGATCGAGTCCGGTGGCTTCGAAGTCGAGAAAGCAGAGCGGACCTGCCTCGACCAGCATCTGCGTAAGGTCGGGATCCAGGCCCAGGGCCGCCAAATCGATCCGGAATTCGAACTGATCGGTAGGCTCCAGAGACAGTTCTTCTTGAAGGGCCGCCAAGCCCGCGGCGCTAAGCACGGCGTCTAGCTATACGAGGCGAAGACCGGAGGCCACCCAGAGGCTGGGCGCCGTAAATGGTCGGCGCGTTTACCGAAAACTTACGCCTGCCAAACAGGCACTGATCAAACAGTGCGCATCGTGCGGCGGCAGCGATAGATGGAAACAGCATGCAACCGGACCTCTTGGCCGAAAGGACAGCAGTGGCACAGGGTCTGCAGCAGGAAGCGAGCGGAGCGTTGACCGACATGACGACCGATCTGACGACCATGACAACACCGGACATCGAGAGATTCCCGTCCTTTCGAGCGCGACTGGAGTCCAGCGCGTCGGAAAGCGGAACGCTGTTCCTGTCCGGGAACTTCGACGGTTACGAACTCGACCAGCTCAGGGACAGGGCCCTGTATGGGATCGACGCGGTGCGTATCGATGTCGATGGGGTCGCTCGCGGTGAGGCCGAGCGCAGCCTGGCCCAGCACTTCGGGGCACTGCTGCGGCGCGGCGTGAAGATCTACCTGAGCGTCTAGCTTCCCGGCTCGCATGCGGCGCCGGTAGCGAAGGCGGCCCGGGCCGCCTCGACGAACCGGCTCGCCGCTTGCCGGATGTCGCGCGCAGCCCAGATCGCGCCGATGGCCGCCACCGCGTCGGCGCCCGCGGCGGCGACTTCGGCGGCCTGCAACGGCCCCGCGCCCCCGATCGCGATCAGAGGGACCCCTGCGAGGTGGGCTTGGCGTGCCGCCGCCGCCAGCGCGGCGATGCCTTGCGGCGCGCCGTAGGCCCGCTTCGAAGGCGTGTCGTAGACGGGGCCGAACTGGACGTAGTCGAGGTCGTTGCCGCCGGCGGCCTGGATCTCCTCGCGTGAGTGCACCGAAAGCCCGATCAGCAAGTTCTTGCCAACCACTGCGCGCGCGTCGCCGGCGCTCAGGCCGGCGCTCGGCAGGTGGACGCCGTCAGCCCTGCAGGCTAGTGCGACGTCGATCCGATCATTGACCAGGAACGTCGCGCCGAACTCGCGCGTCAGGCTCCGTAGCGCGACTGCGGCCGCGTACAGGTCGCGTGCGCACAGCTGCTTGGCGCGCAGCTGCACCCAGCGCACGCCTCCTTCCAGGGCGAGCCGGGTGCGTCGCAGCAGGTCGGCCGAGTCGGCGAAGTCGCCGGTGACCAGCGCCAGGCGCGGCAGCTGCGACCGGGCAGACTTACGCGGGTGTGGCGTTGCCGGCTCGTGCAACGCCGAGTCTCAGCCGAGCAGATCGGTCAGCGGCGAAGAGGCCGTCGCATACAGACGCCTCGGCATGCGCCCGGCCCGGTAGGCGGCGCGCCCGGCCTCGACGCCGAGCTTCATTGCGTGGGCCATCAGCAACGGATCCTTGGCGCCGGCGATGGCGGTGTTCATCAGCACTGCGGTGCAGCCCATCTCCAGCGCCACCGCGGCATCGGAGGCGGTGCCGACTCCGGCATCGACGATCACCGGAACCGAGCTTTGTTCGAGGATGAGGCGGATGTTGTAGGGGTTGCGGATGCCCAGGCCGGAGCCGATCGGGGCGGCCAGCGGCATCACGGCCTTGCAGCCGATGTCTTCGAGTCGCTTGCACGCCACCGGATCGTCGGTGATGTAGGGCAGCACGTCGAACCCTTCTGCGACCAGCACCTTGGCCGCTTCGATGGTGGCCGCAACGTCCGGGAACAGCGTCTTCTCGTCGCCGATCACTTCGAGCTTGACCAGGTTGCCGATGCCGGCTTCGCGGGCCAGCCGGCAGGTGCGGATGGCGTCGTCGGCGGTATAGCAGCCGGCGGTGTTGGGCAGGATCGTGTAACGCTTGGGGTCGACGTGGTCGAGCAGGTTGGGCTTTCCCGGGTCGGTGATGTTCACGCGGCGCACCGCCACCGTGACGATCTCGGCTCCCGACGCTTCGATTGCCAGCCGCGTCTGCTCGAAGTCGGCGTACTTGCCGGTTCCCACCAGCAGTCGCGACCGGTAACTGCGCCCGGCGAGTTCGAAAACGTCGAAAATGTCGTTCTGCACGCTCAGCCTCCTCCGACGAAATGGACAATCTCCAGCGCGTCATTCTCGCGCAGCGGGGTAGCGGCCCAATCGCCGGCGCGCAGCACCTCGCGGTTGTATTCGACAGCGACGCGGCGACCGGCCAGCCCGAGGCTCGCCACCACGTCGGCCACGCTCGAGCCTTCGTCGAACTGCTTGTCTTCGCCGTTGATGTGCACGCGCATCAACCGCCTGAGTAGCGCCGAGAGGCTGGTTTTACAACTTCGGGGTGCCTTGCTACTACGCTGCATGGCCGCACGAGCGGCTCCCTCCAGCATTCCCGTCGCTCGCATCGACAGCGGCGCTTTGGTCGCGAATTATCGCGAGGCACAGCGCTTGGTGGGCGATCGCGTCACCGTCCTGGCGATGGTCAAATCGGATGCCTACGGGCACGGCGCGCTCGGTTGCGCCGATGCGTTGGCGCGCGCGGGTTGCTCGGTTTTCGGAGTGGCCACGCGGGTCGAAGCCGCCGAACTCGCGCCGCTTCTGGGCAGGACCTCGCCGCGCGGCCGCCTGCTCTTGTTCGGCGGCATGGTGCCCGGCGACGCAGAGGCGGTGGTCGAGACCGGCGCCGAAGTGGTCACCCAGGAAATCGAGGTGGTCGAGGCTCTGGCGGCGCGAGCGACGGCGCTGGGTCGCGAGGTGGCGGTTCACGTCAAGATCGACACCGGTATGCACCGGCTCGGCATCAGCCCCGCCGCCGTCGTCGATTTCGTTCGCCGCATCGGGGCCTTGAAGGGCGTACGCGCGGCTGCGATCTGCTCGCACTTCGCCCAGGCCGAGTCGGTCACCGGCGAAGTTACGGCGGGCCAGCTCGAGAGCCTGCTCGGCGCCGATCGGGCTCTGCGCGAGGCGGGGCTGGCGCTGCCGCGCCACCTCGCCAACAGCGCCGCCATCATCACCAGAAAGGAAGCACACCTGGACATGGTGCGACCCGGCATCATGCTCTACGGTATCCACCCTGACCCCGGACTTCGAGGGCGCGCGGCGCTGCGGCCGGTGATGCGGCTGGAGGCGTGCATCGTGCGGGTCGCCGACATCGCGGCGGGCGAAGGCGTGAGTTACGGACACACCTACCGCACCAAGGCGGTGACGCGGATAGCGACGGTGCGCTGCGGTTATGCCGACGGTTATCCGCGTCATCTGAGTAACCTGGGGACCGTGTTGGTGGAGGGACGCGAGGCGCCGGTGGTGGGGCGTGTGTGCATGGACCAGACGATGATCGACGTGACCGGCATCGAGGGCGTTCGCGTCGGCGGCGTCGCTACCATGTGGGGTGGCGGCATCTGCGTAGAAGAGATGGCAACGCGCGCCGGTACGATCGCGTACGAGCTGGTGACGCGGGTAGGCAAGCGGGTGCAACGGATCATCGAGTGACGAGCGCGCGCAGCGCGCGGGGACAGCGCGGACAGTGCGCCAGGAACAGCGCGGGTAGCGCGCAAGGAAGAGCAGCAAATGGCCAACGGCAAGTGCGCGGTGCGTACCGCGCTTCTGAGTGTCAGCGACAAACAGGGTCTGGTCGATTTCGCGCGCGGCCTGGCCGAACTCGGCGTCAAGATCCTCTCGACCGGAGGCACCGCGCGATCGCTCCGCGAAGCCGGCGTGAGAGTGGTCGACGTCAGCGAGCACACCGGTTCCCCGGAAATTCTGGACGGTCGCGTAAAGACACTGCACCCGCGAATACACGGCGGGATTCTCGCGCGGCGCGGCGACCCTTCGCACGTCGCGCAGATCGCCGAGCAGAAGATCGAGCCGATCGATCTGGTGTGCGTCAACCTCTACCCGTTCGCCGAAGTCACCGCGCGTGGCTGCAGCTACGAAGAAGCGATCGAGAACATCGACATCGGCGGCCCTTCGATGGTGCGCTCGGCTGCCAAGAACCACGCCGACGTGACCGTCGTTGTCGAGCCGGCCGACTATGACGGCGTGCTCGAAGAGCTGCGGGGAAGCGGCGAAGTCGCGCTGGCCACGCGCCGGCGCCTGGC
>JACRCR010000088.1 GCA_016218925.1 Deltaproteobacteria bacterium
CAAGACGTCAAGAACTGACGAACGCATAATACGGCCTCATATATGCGGTCTAAACGGGCATACAGGTGCATATATAGGCCGTTACGGCTACGCCGTCCAGCCATTTCTCGGCCGCCGAGCCCTCCCGAGCACGGTGAGCCTCGCCGGCCTCGCGTCACGACGAACGCGCAGAACCGCGCACCTGCCGCGCGGCGGCCGGCTCCAGAATCCGCGTCACCGCTGCGACGGTCGCTTCGACGTATCGCTCGCGATGGGCGCCGTGCTCGTGGGCGAAGCAGGCCCGCAGCGCGGCCTCGACCAGCCCAAACAGCAGTACCGCGGTCACTTCGCAGTCCAGCTTTCGAATCGCGCCGGCGCGCCGCCAGGCCTCCAGCACCGCTGCGATGGCGCGCGTGACAGCCAGGCGGTTGGCCAGACGTGCCGCCGCGGGGTGCGAAGAGTCGTCGCTGAGCAGGAACAGCCCGAAGCTGGGATAGCTCGCGGCCACGAACGCGAAGGCTCGCTCGATGACGGCGCGGATCGCTTCGGGTCCCGCCGCCGGATCGACCCCGCCGCGGATCGCTGCGGGTCCCGCCGCCGGATCGACCCCGCCGAACATCGCTGCGGCGAACTCGGCGCCGTAGCGCTCGCCGAGCGATTGCAGCACGCCCTGTTTGGACGAGAAGTAGTGAAACACGCTGCCCTCGGCGACGCCGGCCGCGGCCGCGATCTGGCTGGTGGAGACGCCGGCGTAGCCGTGCTCGCCAAACAGCCGCGCGGCCGCGTCCAGCACACGACCGCGGCGCCCCTCGGGGTCCTTGCGCCACACCTCGCCGGCGGCACGCGAGCGGCGGCGCCGCGGCGCCGAACGTTCGGCTTCGGGAGGACTGGCGCCGTCCATTGTTGCTACCCTCGAGCGCGCGAGCGCAGCCGCCGGCGCGCCATCCACAGCGCGCGATGCCACCAGCGCTCGCCGCCCTCGAGCGCGAAGATGCGCGGAAAGACCAGGAACAATCGCGCGCGCCCGTGCAGCCGCACGCGGCCGAGCAGCAGCGCAAGTGGCGCGCTGCGAACTCCCTGCTGGATTTCCAGAAAGGTGCGTCCCTCGCAGCGCACGGTGAGGTCGGGAGCGGTCGCGATTCCGGTGCGCACCCGGCAGCGCCCGCGCTGGACTTCGAGCACCCACTGTCCGGCGCCGGCGCCGCTGAACACGAACTGCGTCGTGAACTCCTCGCCGAGCGCTTCCTGGCTGCGGAAGAAGTGCGGCATGTTGCGCATCATCGAGTCGACGTCGAGCGAGCACACGCGCTGCAACGGAACCAGGCGCACCGTGCGCGAGACCGGGCCGGCGGCGTCGGACGCGGTCCGCCAGGTTCCCGGAGCGATGCCGTAGCGCTCGCGCGCCGAGGGCGTGTCGATGACGAACTGCTCGTCTTCGTGACTGCGCGTCTGCGTGAGGGGTTTCAAGGTTTCATCCAGATAGAGGCGCCGCACCGCACGATCGTCGTGGAACTGGCCGTGGATCTCGGCCGGACAAGTCGCCACGCAGTTGAAGCAGCGGTACTCGACCTTGTATGCCAGCGCCTGCCACAGCGCCGCCAGCTCGGCGTTGTTCCAGCGCTTCCAGAAGCGGCGGCGCCGGCCCTTGGACAGATCGTGGACGAGGTCGAGGAATCCGGGGATCGAGTCGCGGTAGGTGTGGTTGTAACAAGCGAAGAAATCGAAATCGCCGTCGGCCTTGATCGCTTCGGTCGGACACGAAGCGATGCACAGGTTGCACGACAGGCACGGATTCCACGTAATCGGTGCGTCGCGTTGCTCGAATTCGAGGTTGGTGACGACGGTGTCGATCAGGCAGTAGGCGCCGAATTTCCTGTGCAGGAAGTTGCGGCTGGTGCCGATCACGCCGAGGCCGGCGGCCTGCGCGACCAGTTTGTGGCTGAGCGGCCAGATCTTGTCGGCCCAGCGCTGGCTCACCTCCTGAGGCCATCCGATCGTGGTCGTCAGCGATTCTCCGCCAAGCGAGCGGATGTATGCGACGGTGCGATGCCCCATCGCGAAGATGCGTTCCTCGCACGAGTACAGTTCGTGATTGGCCGAGGGCAGATAGCGAGACTGCATCGAGGGCTTGTTCTCTTCGCCGATCAGGCACACCAGCGAGCGCGCGTGAGGATACACGTAGCGGATCTCGTCGACTTCGTGGGCGATGGCCGGGTCGTCGATCGAGATCACGCCGACGTCGTCGGCCCAGCCGGCAACCGTGGCCTTGAATTCCGCCAGAGGGACCGGGCTGGCCACGCCCCGGCTCGGCAGCGCGGCGGCGTCGATCTGGCGGAAGGGCCAGGCGTAGGCGGTTCGCGCCGGCAGGCGTCCCTCCTCGTCGCGCGAGGGCTTGCCCGGCGCGGCAAACGGAAAGGCCCAGTCGGCGTGGCTACCCGGGCCGGTGATGCGGCGCCGCGGGACCCCGGGCGCGGGAGCGCCGCGGCCTCGTTCGTATAGAGAGGATGGAGCGCGGTCGGGGTGGGGTGTTTCCATCGGCTGGCCTCGAATTGAGTTGGACTCAATTTCTAGCCGACCAGCCATACCTTGGTCAACCCCGGTGCCGGTCCGCCATGCCTGGCGCCGGGGCCGCCCCGGCGCAGCGCGCAGGCGCACCGCTCTCCAGCGCCGGTACCGGTGGTCCGCCATGCTTCGCGGCGGGACCGATGGGTCGGCCAGTTGTGCTCTTCCAAGAGCGCATCGACGGGCCGTAAGCAGCTGGCTGGAGCGACTCGCCCGCTGAGGCAGCCGTGCTATAAGGCAGCGCCATGCAGTTGCAGGCCGCGAGACGGTGTACCACTGACGAGTACTTGGCGCTGGAGCGGAGCCATCCGGAGCGCCATCAGTACCTGGCCGGTGAGATGT
Organism: Deltaproteobacteria bacterium; assembly: GCA_016218925.1. Taxonomy (GTDB): domain Bacteria; phylum Desulfobacterota; class Binatia; order UBA1149; family CAITLU01; genus CAITLU01. Next base: position 2,884 of record JACRCR010000088.1, read on the forward strand.
TCGCGATGGGTGGCGCCAGCGAACGGCACAACCTCGTCGTGATGAATGCGGCCGGCGAGTTGAGGACACAACTCAAAGGACGGCCGTGCCGCACATACGCGAACGACATGCGTGTGAAGGTGGCGCCGACGGGACTCTACACCTATCCCGACATTGTCGTGGTCTGCGGCGGGCCGCGCTTCGACGACGAACAGCGCGACACGCTGGTCAACCCAAGCGTGCTGATCGAGGTGGTTTCGCCCTCTACCGAAGCGTACGATCGCGGCGAGAAGTTCGCCCACTATCGCAGGCTCGAGTCGTTGGCCGAGTACGTGCTCATCGCGCAGGACGCCGTTCACGTCGAGCACTACCTGCGTCAGTCTGACAACCAATGGTTGCTGTCGGAGACCGACCGGCTCGACGGGATGCTTCGCCTGCCGTCGATCGAGTGCGAGCTGGCGCTGGCCGAAATCTACGACAAGGTCGATCTGGTTGGCGCCGCCGCTGCCGGCTGATCCGCCGCCGCGCATGTAGGCACCCCGCAGGCGTTGCCGGCGAAGTGTTCCTTCGTCCGGTTGTCGTCGTCCACTACGAGACCTGAGAGCGCTGCATCATCAACCCGCGATCGGTTCTCCGGCGGAGGCAGGTCCCGGCAGCGTCTGGGCCGGCGCTGCCGCAAGCCCGAGCAGTCGGCGCAGCATCTCCACCTCTTCGGGGTTGACGGTCACCGGGCGCACGACGCTCAACTCTTTGGCGCTCCAGTCCTGCCCGCACTGTTGCTGCTGCGTCGCGTCCGTCTCCTCGGCAAATCCTGTCGAGGCGGCGAAGGACAGCGCCAGGAACAACGCGGCGGCGAAACGGCAAGCCGAGTTCTGGGGTATCCGGGGGTTCTTTGTCTCAGTGTGGTTGCGCATGGTGCTGTGCTCCCTTCGTCGCTGCGGGCGTTCCGTGTAGCGAGTCGAATCCATGCCTGTACGGAGAGCAACGGGCGTGCCAGCGATCTTTCCTCCGTTTTTCAACCAGTTGGCCATCGGGCCCGCCTCGGCCGTCGCGTCAATTGCCCTCGGCGTGGGCATTTCCCCACGCGCGAAGGGAAGGACGCAGGTCGGTAACGTCGTCGCGCTCGCGCTCGGCATTTCCCCACGCGCGAAGGGAAGGACGCACGCAGGACGTGCCCGTGTCGTTCCGCAATGACATTTCCCCACGCGCGAAGGGAAGGGCGCGGGACCTCCCTGGTCGCGAGAGGATCTCGGCAGCGGTTTCCCGACGGACCACGAAGACGCTCTCGCCGCCGAGTCCCCAGCGTATATCGAGCCGTCGGGGCGGCCGGCCATTCCGCGCGATCGAGAGAGGAAAGATCGCGCCGGAGTCCGCAAGAGCGCCTCGTGAATGGGGAAGATCCTGCGTGTCGCGGATTCGTTGACAACTTTCAGACAAGGGCGTAGCGAGGCGCGAGGCCACGATCGAAAGTCGTCGGTGGTCGCAACTGTTCGCGCCCGTACCATCCCGGTTCGTTTCCGGGCAATGAACTCGCAGCGGCGTCCGGATGCCAGGGGGCGGATCCGGACAGGAGGAAGCGCGCGAGAATCGACGGAGGTACGTCACTGATCGAGAAGAGGGGACTGTCCGATATTCGTTGACAACGTCCGCCACGGCGATCGCCCGCAGCAGAGCGTAGAGCGTCGAGGTGGCAGTGTCGCCGCAGGGCGGCCAGAGCACAGGAGTGCGATATGAACGCGATCGATCTCCGTTTGGTGTCCGAAGACGGCAGAGGCAGCATTGGCGCCGACTCCAGACCCGTCGAGACGGCTGGCGGTAATGCCGCGCTTGCGCCGCTTTGCAGCGCAGGGGCTGCGACACCTGGAATCTCGTCACCGCGAACGCGGTCTCTTGGCGGCGTCTTTCTCGCGGCGGCGTTCGCGATGCTGTCGGCGGTACTTGCGAGCGACGCGTACGCGCAGTTGGACGAGCTGCACTATATCCCGCCCTTCTATGCGCGAGCGGCTCTGGGCTCGCACTACATTCTGGTGAGCACCTTGGAGACGACGCCGTTCGACGTCAGGGTCGAAGACGGCGCCGGCAATCTGGTCCACACTTTCGTCGCGCTCAGCCGAGCCGCCAGCCAGTTCTACGAATTGCCCGGGGCCGGCTACGGCCAGCTAGGTGTTCTCGATCAGCCGGAACTCAACACGGTCAACACCGAAGGGATGGTGCTGCGCGGAGAAGCCCCATTCCTCGTCAACATACGCCACAAGGAAACCGAGCAGGGCTTCACGCTCACTTCGAAGGGGACTTTCGGACTCGGCACTGAGTTCCGTTCCGGACACCTCATCTCCAACGACACCGATCAGCAGGACACCAAGGCCCATTTCATCTCGGTGATGGCGACCCAAGACGGCACCGAGGTGACGTTCGACGACATCGACGCCGGACTGTCGATGATGGAAGGAGTGTGTGCCCCCAGAGGCAACGCTCCGGTGTTCTCGCCATCGGTCACGTTGAATTCGGGCGAGTCCTACGTGGTCGCCTACAATTTCGATTGCCCGGCGAGCAATCTCTCGAACGACCCCAATGATCTGAACGGAATGCGCGTCAGGGCGACCAAACCCATCGCGTTCACCTCGGGCTCGTGGCTAGGCGGCAACCGTGAAGGCAATCGAAAAGACATCGGCATCGACCAAGCCGTGCCGGTGGAGCGTCTCGGCACCAGCTTCATCGTGATCGAGGGCAAGGGAGGCAGCTACGCAGATCTGCTCGAACGCCCCGGTATCGTCGCGGCTTACGACAACACGGAGATCTTCGTCGGAGGCTCGGCTACCGCGCTCGCCACGATAAACGCCGGCGACTACTTCTTCATTCCCGCCGTTCACTTCACCAACGGCAACATGTTCATCACCACGTCGCAGCCGGCGTTTCTGTACCAGAGCACTTCCGGCAACATTTCGAACGCGATGGATATCGCCTTCATTCCGCCGCTGCGTTGTAACGGGACCGACCAGGTGGTGATTCCCGAGGCCGATCTGGTGGGCGCCTCCGCGCTGGGCATCATCGCCCGCGCCGGGGCTTCCTTGACCATCACGGATCTCAACGGTCCGGTTGATCCGGGGACCGCGATCCCGGTAACCGGCAACACGGACTGGGTCACGTACTCGGTGGAAGTCGACGGTGACGTCGATATCGTTTCCAACAACGTCATCAACGTTTCGCTCGTGACCAGCGCTGGCGATCGCGGCTCGGCGGGCTTCTTCAGCGGCTTTGCCGATTCGCCCGGGATCTCGGCGAGCGGACTCACCGACCTGTGCGCTACCAGCCCGATCACGCTCACCGCCGAGGCGACCGTCGGCTTCGACTCTTTCCAGTGGTACTTCAACGGTGGCCAAATCCCGGGCGCCACTGCCTCGACTTACCAGGCCAGCCAGCCGGGAAGTTACACCGTTCTGGGCGTCTTCGACGACGATCCGACCTCCGAGATCTGCAACGGCGGCACCTCGGCGCAGTCGCCGCCGATCATTCTCGACACCCTGACCTGTGTTTGCGGCGACGCGGATGTCGATGCGCTCGAGGAATGCGACGACGGCAACACCGCGGCCGACGACGGCTGCGGCCCAACCTGCCTGCTCGAGTTTTGTGGCGATGGTATCGACAACAACGTCGTCGAGCAGTGCGACGACGCCAACACCGCCGCGAACGACGGCTGCGGCCCCACCTGCCTGGTCGAGTTCTGCGGCGACACTCTCGTCAACGGCATCGAGGAGTGCGACGACGG
>JACRCR010000089.1 GCA_016218925.1 Deltaproteobacteria bacterium
CTCACGTCCACACCATCTGCGCGTTCATCCGACGCAAATTCGTCGCCAGGCTCATCAGCATCCACTCCGGCCCAACCTTCGCCAGACCTCTCAAGCTGAACTGACGGAAACCCAGACACGACTTGATCCACCCGAATGGTGGCTCGACCAGATACTTGCGACGTCGGTAGTGCGCGATGCCTTCCTTCGTCGCCAGCTTGAGCTTCATTCGCGCCGTCGCGTCTTGTCCCGCGGTGACGCCCACGGTGACTTTCTTTCCTTCGCGCCCCAGAGCCACGTAGCCGTCGATCCCCCGCGCTTCCAACACCAGCAGGTTCGTCTCCGATCGATATCCCGCGTCGGCAAGGATGCGTTCGGGCTGCTCCTCAACCATCGCCTCTACGGCATCCAGCATCGGCACGAGCCGTCCGACATCGCCGGCGTTGTTGCTCACCTCGACCGCGACGATCAACTGCGACTCGTCATCCACCGCCGTCTGCGCGTTGTAGCACTGCTGGAAGCCGTTGGCCGTCTTCATGATCCGGGACTCCGGATCGGTGAAGTTCTCCTGCTTCTTGTCCGGAACTTCGCCGAATTTCCGCTTGAAATCTGGCCCGCGCTTGCCCTCGGGACGGTCATCGTCGTCGCCAGGCGTGCGTCCCGCATTGCGGTCCTCTTCAGCTTGGCGGGCTTCGAGTCGTTCGCGGGCCGCCTTGATCTTGGACAGCCGTTCGTTTCGGCGCGAAAGCTCCGCCGGGATCTCGTCCCCTCGAAACTCCGCCCCATACAGACCGTCCTCGTCCAGGTCCTGCTCAGTGGCGCGCTTAGTCAGATCGCGAATCTCATCGCGCAATCGCTGCTCTTGCTTGAGCATGTGGCCGTGGCTCATCGCCTTGTGCTTGCTCGCGTTGGCCTTGATCTTGGTGCCGTCGATCGCGATCGTGCCGAGTTTGACCAAGCCCACCTCGCGCGCGATGCGCACCACCTGCATGAACAGGTTCTCGAACTCTTTGAGATTCTGGAGGCGGAATTCCGAAATCGTTCGGTGGGCCGGAAAATTCTCAGCGCCCAGCACTCGGTAGGCGACGTCTTCCTCGAGTTTGCGGGCGATCCGTCGCGACGAAAATGTCCCGGTCGCGTAGGCGTAGACCAGAACCTTGAGCATCATCCGCGGCTCGTAGGGTTGGTTGCGCCGGCCGTCGCCCTCGTAGCGATCGTACAGACCCGTCAAGTCCAGTGCCTCGACAGTGTCGGAGACGAAGTAGGCGAGGTGGCCCTGAGGAAGCCAATCCGTCAGCGCTGGAGGCAGAAGCAGCGTTTGGTCAGGCAAATACGGCCGGAAGCTCGTTGGCATGCCCCATCTTACCAGACTTTCGCCGCGCGGTTTCTGCGGCGCACACTCCTAGGCGCCTGAACGCGCAATACGCGTCGGCGAAGGCAACCGCTGCCCGCGTCGAGCATATCGCTTTGTGCTGCCCGCCCAGGCTCGTGTTTGCCCGAAGCTGCGCGGTTGCGTACACCGAAGTGGTGACCCGCCGCGGACGTCTCGATATCGCCCCGCCACGGCGCACCCAAGGAGGCCTGTAAGCCCATGAGGATTCATGCACTGGTCGTGTCTCTCGTTCTGCTCTTGTCCGCCACAGCGGCCCGCGCGGCCGAATGGACGCCGGCCGCGTGGACGACCCAAGACACGTTGCAGTTCCGCGCCGACTGCCCCGACGAAGGCGAGTACTGGTCTTACGTCTGGCTCGTGGTGCTGGACGGCGACGTCTACGTGCGTCTTGGAAGCCGCGCCGCCGGTCGCGTCGACTGCAGCAAGAGCAAGCCGATGACCGCGATCAAGATCGCCGGTGAAACGTTCGATAACGTCGAGATGATCCCTTCGCCCGCGATGGTCGAACGCGTGGCCGCCGCGATGGCGGAGAAGTACCCGACCGACCTCTTCATCAGCTACATGAGCCACCCGTACACGATGAAACTGGTGCCGAAGGCGCAGTGAGCGGGGCCAGCGTCGCTGCCCGGAGGCTGACGGCTCAATCGAGTACGCCGAGCCGCGCGAAGAAGATGAGGTGAGCGATGTTGAGCGCCGCCGGCGCGACGAAATCGGGCCACGGCGACGGCGCAAGTGGCGCGGCCGCCGTGAGGACCACGGTCAACACGGCTGGATTGAAAACCCGCGCCAGCGGAGCTTGCGGCAGGCACAGCTCGCCGATCGCGGCGCACGCGAATGCCACCGCCGCCAGTGCCCACAATGCAACCACGATCGGCCCCGAAGCCAGTACACCCTGAAGCGGATCCAGGCCGCTGGCGATTCCACCGACATCGTTCAACACCGCAGCGCCGGTAACCGCGTGCACCGTGCCGCCGAGAACAGCCAGCACCGTTCCCGCCGACGCCACCACTGCGGCGCAGCGCGGCGCACGGTCGCGTGCCCGATGTGCGCGCACGTAGTAGCCGAAGGCGTACAGCGGGATTCCCAGCGTCCCGGCCAGCGTCGCAACGACGACGACGCCATTGGGTGGAGCGATGAGTAGCAAGGCGGGGCGTCCTGCGTTTACCGCCCAAAGCTGCCCGAGGTCGCCGAGCGTGGCCACCAGCGCTCCGATCAGCGCGACCAGCCAGCCCCGCCGGCGCAGCCACGCAACGGCGACGTGCTCGCCGGACGCGGCGACGAATTCGAACGAGAAAGTTTCGCGAATCACTCGGGCATCTTGCTCCGCAGCCGGCGGCGACGGAAGTCCGCTGTACCAGCCGGCGCCGCTCGCCTTCCGGCGACCCGTGACGGCTCCGCGCGCCGGCGTCGCGCCTTGACTGGCCTCGTCGCTCTCGTCAAGAAGCCCAAGCCTCCCGCGAGGACACGTCCATGCCGAGCGTCGTCTACCGAACCTGCACGCTGTGCGAAGCCTGTTGCGGAATCGCCGTTCATCTGGACGGTGGACGCATCAGCGGGATAACCGGCGACGAGCAGGACCCGGCAAGCCGCGGCTACGTCTGCGCCAAGGCCGCCGCACTCAGGGATCTGCACGAAGACCCCGATCGGCTGCGTTACCCGATGCGGCGCACGGGCTCGGCCTGGCACCGCATCGGTTGGAAGGAAGCCTTTGCCGAAGCCGCCGCCGGCCTGGCCGCGGTGCAGCGCGAACACGGCAACGACGCCGCCGCGATCTACTTTGGAGAGCCGTTCGTTCACAACCTGGGCGCACTGCTGTTCGCCGACGCGCTGACCGGCGCGCTCGCAACCAGGAAACGCTTCAGCGCCAACTCGCTCGACCAGTTTCCCAAGCAACTCGTCAGCCACTGGATGTACGGCAGCGGCCTGTTCGTTTCGGTCCCCGACGTGGACCGGACCGACTACATGCTGATCGTGGGCGCCAATCCGGTGGTATCCAACGGCAGTCTGATGACCGCGCCGAACATGAAGCTGCGGCTGCAAGAGATCCGCCGGCGCGGCGGCAAGGTCGTGGTCATCGATCCGCGCCATAGCGAGACTGCGCGAATCGCCGACGAGCATCACTTTGTCCGGCCCGGCACCGATGCGCTGCTGCTCGCCGCGCTGATCCAGTGCCTGTTCGCGCAGGGGCGCGTCCGCATGCGTCATCTCGATTCGATCGCCGATGGATTGGACGCGGTCGAGAAAGCGGTCGCTGACTTCACTCCCGAGGCGGTCGCGGACCGAGTCGGCATCGCGGCAGAGACGATCCGTGGTCTCGCCCACGCGTTCGCCGACGCGCCGAGCGCAGTCTGCTACGGGCGCATGGGCACCAGCACGGTCGCCTTCGGTACCACCACCAACTGGCTGGTCGAGATCCTCAACATCGTCAGTGGCAACTTCGATCGCGCCGGCGGCGCGATGTTCCCGAATCCGCCGGTCGACGTGATGCGCCTGCAGCCTCCGACCGAGCGCGGGCGCTGGGTCTCGCGTGTGAGCGGCACCGCGGAGTTCATGGGAGAAGTGCCGGCCGCGACGCTGGCGCGGGAGATCGAGACGGGGGGTGCCGGTCAGGTTCACGCACTCGTCACACTGGCTGGCAATCCGGTACTGTCCTCGCCGGCCGGCCACCATCTCTCTGACGCACTGGGCAGGCTCGACTTCATGGTGGCGATCGACTTCTACCTGAACGAGACCACCCGCCACGCCGACATCATCTTGCCGCCGACCGGACCGCTCGAGCACGAGCACTTCGACATGGTCTTTCAACTGTTCGCGGTGCGCGACACGCCGCACTGGTCGCCGGCGGTCCTCGATCCAGCGCCAGACACCAGAAGCGACGCCGACATCCTGGTAGAACTCGCGGCAGCGCTCTATCGCACGCGCGGCGCGGTAGGACGAGCGACCGCGCTTGCGCTGAAGGCGATCGACGCGATGGGTAGCGCACGCGTGGCGCGGAGGGTTCTGGACGTGGCGCTGCGTGCGGGACCGTACGGCAACGGCCTCAGGCCCTGGAAGCCAGGACTGACGCTGAAGCAACTGCGCGAGGCAGAGCACGGCATCGACCTCGGCCCAATGCGACCCTGTATGCCCGATCGGTTGCCCGCCCGCGCAAGCCGCCGGATCGACCTGGCGCCGCACGAACTCGTCGCCGACATGCACCGGCTGCGCCCCACTCTCAGGCCCGCCCCGCCCGGGCTGGTACTGATCGGCCGAAGAGAGCCGCGCACGCTCAACAGTTGGTCGCACAACCTGCCGAGCCTGGTGACCGGGACCAACCGCTGCGTCCTGCACATGAACCCCGCCGATGCCGAGGCGCGCGCGATCGGCCCCGGCGACCAGGTGCGCATCAGCAGCCGCGTCGGCGCGCTCGAAGTCGCAGTGCGCGTTACCGACACCGTCGCTGCGGGCGTCGTCGCGCTGCCTCACGGCTACGGCCATCGCGGCAACGGTCTGCGGCTGCGCGTGGCCGCCGAACACGCCGGAGTCAGCATGAACGACCTGACCGATCCGGCCGAGATCGACCCGCTGTCGGGAAACGCGGTACTGAGCGGCATCGCGGTGGACGTCGAGCGCTGCACGGCCCCGTCTCGAACCGGAGTCGAGTGACGGCGCCGTGTCCGTGCGCGTCACGATAACGGAGTGCTGATGAACCAACCGCGCAACGCATCCGGGCTCTTTGCCATGGCATTCATGGCGATGACCTTGCTGCTTGGACCGATAACACCGGGACTTGCCCGCGACGCCGACACCGAAGAGGTCGCCAAGGCCCGCGAACGAATCGCCGAGGTCGCCAAGGAGATGATCAAGAACGCCGAAGCGGTGAAGAAGGACCTCGGCTCTGACGAGGTTGCCGAGGATGACGTCGCGCTCGACCTGATGCGATATGCGACGTTTCGCACGGCCGGCACGTTCTTCAGCACCTGGAGCGCCGACAAGAAACTGACGCGTCCCGACAGACCCAAGTGCTTCCTCGAAGACGGCGCCGCCGAGACCTCGCTGGCGACGCAGATCGCCAACGACGAATTCCTGATCAGCTTCGTCCAGGAAGGCCATCTCTATGAAGTCGCGGCCGGGATCGCAGAGCAGATATGTCAGACCTTCGGCCCGCAGATCGTCAGGCCTCTGATCAGACAGGCCGAGGAAGGGCTTCCGGCCGGCATGGAACCGGCAACACCGGTCGCGACCAAGTAAGCGCGACAGGTCCGCGAGCGCGCATCTTTCGCCAGCAGTCGAGCCTGCGCGAGGTCCTCACGCCATGAGTCTTTCATCGAGCACCGCTGGCGACATCTTCACCGTACGAGCTGGAGCCGAAGCGCTCGCGACACTCCGACGCGAAGGCTTTAGCGCCGACTCGTTCAGCACGTTGCTGGGCGCGTCGGGCGGACCCAAGTGGCTGGTTCTGGCCTGGATAGACCGGGTGCTGGCCCGCCGTCTGGTCGGAGAACGCACCACACCACTGCACGCGCTCGGCACATCGATCGGCGCGTTCCGCCACGCTGCGCTGGCCCAAGCCGATGCACCCTCTGCGATCGAACGCTTCGCGCAGGCGTACGTCGCGCAGGCGTATCATCGCCAACCGACTCCAGCCGAGGTCACCGAGGAGAGCCGCCGCATTCTCGATGTGTTGTTCGGCGCCGACGGCGTCGCTCAGGCACTCGCGCACGCGACGCTGCGGCTGCACGTCGGTACCGCTCGAAGCCGCGGGCTCGCGGCCGCCCATCGCCCTGGCGCGCTCGCCGCCGGCCTGGCGCTGGCCGCGGCCGCCAACGCCGTCTCGCGCCGCCTGCTGCGTATCGGTTTCGAGAGGGTAGTGTTTCACACGACCAGGCAGCCCGTGTTCAGCTTCGACGATCTGCCGACCCGCCATGCAATGCTCGGCGCCGGCAACTTCGTGCAGGCCACGCTGGCGAGCGGCTCGATCCCGCTGGTGATGGAGGCGATTCGCGACGTGGCGGGCGGTCCGCCCGGTCTGTACCGCGACGGCGGGATTACCGACTATCACTTCGCGATGGACTTCGACGCGCCGCCGGGCCTGGTCTTCTACCCGCACTTTTGCGATCGCATCGTGCCGGGGTGGTTCGACAAGGCTCTGACGTGGCGCCGGCCGCGCGGGGGACTGCTCGACCGCACCGTCTTCGTAGCACCGTCGCAGCGGTTCATCGCGACGCTGCCCGGCGGCAAGATCCCCGACCGCAGCGACTTCAAGACGTTGTCCACGGCGGACCGACAGCAACGCTGGAACGAAGTGCTTGCCAAAGCGCGCCGTCTCGGCGAAGCGCTCGAGGAGCTTCTCGAAGGAACGCGCCTGGCCGACGTCGCGCTTCCCTTTGCCAAGTGACGCGGCCACGGCCCGGCGCGACGTCCTTCGAGTCCTTCGCCGCGCCCTGCTGTTCCAAACCTACCGCTCGGCAATCTGCCGCATCGCGGCTTGTCCGGTTGCCGGGGCACGGCTAAAAGGACGCCGGACCGAATCTGTTTCCGGAGAACTTACCGATGCGCAAGCTTTCGTTCTGGGTCATGGTGGCACTGGTCGCGTCTATCTCAACGTCTGCTCTGCTTGCCTGCAACACCGTCAAGGGAGTCGGCAAGGACGTCACGGCCGTGGGCGAAGCCGGCTCTGACGCGGTCAACAAGGCTACCAAGTAGCCTGACCGCAAGGTCCGCCCGCCGCGCGGGTTTCCGAATATCCCGCGCCCGCACCAGCCCTCGTCGGGCGTCTCGCGATCGCAAGCTTTCGGCGATTGTCGCTGGCTCCGCGCTACTCGCGGCGTTAGATTGTCAATTATCCGGGCGGCGGGCTGGGTGGGGACTTCCCCTACGCGTAGTGATGCAACGTCACTTCGCGCAAGCCAAGAACCCGCTTCATTGCCCCTCCCTCTCCTCCAGCCAGGCCGCTCGCAACCGGGATGTCCGATGCTTTGCATCGCCGTCACCGATCGCTTTTCAAGGAGGCCGGTCATGAGCGTACCCCAGCGATCTCGGATAACGGCAATCTTTACGTGCGCGACATTTGTCCTGATCGTCGAGACGCAAGCCCTGGCGCAGTGGGGTGGCACCGACCTGAACCTCGATCCCGCCAGCGCGCTGCAAAACGAAATCTCGCTGGCTCTGATCGCGGGCGCCTCGCCGGGCTCGCCGCAGGTCCTGCTGGCCGCGTACAACGATACCCCCTTTCCGGGCGGCAATCCGCTGGGGGTAAGCCGCAGCGCCGATGGCGGTGTCACCTGGGCTGCGTCGCAGTTGTCGTATCCGATCAGCGGCGTATCCGGGGCGATGCTGAGCGACGCCTTCGATCCATCGGCGACGATGGACACCGCGGGCAATCTCTTCGTCGCTCACATCTCCACCGATGGCGCTTCCGCCGGGGTCAGCGGACTGTACGTGTGGCGCTCGAGCGACGGCGCACTGACCTGGAACGGCCCGGTGGAAGTCGCGGGCGACCCCGCGTCGGCGCTGCCGGGTCCTCCCGATCCCGCTTACCGCTTCAACGATCGCTGCCAGATCACTGCCGATCGCTTCGCGAGCAGTTCGCGGCGCGATGACGTCTATGTGGCCTGGATAAAGGATCGCGGCTGGTACACGCAGGCCTCGCCCCCGCCGGGCGGCGTGCCTCCTCCGTCGGACATCTACTTTTCACGCTCGACCGACAACGGCGTCAGCTTCAGCCCTGCCGTCATCGTCAACGACATAGGTCAGAACCTCGGCAACATGCCGGTGGCGCGAGTGGCGGCCGACGGCAGCATCTACCTGACCTGGCTCGAGTACGATGTCTGGAACGGCGGCAGCGGAAAGATCTACCTGGACCGATCCACCGACGGCGGCGTTACCTGGGGCACCGATACGCTCGTCGCGACGATCGCGCTGCCGCCGATCAACGTCACCACGGCGTCGGGAGCGACCGACGCGCGCGCAAAAGGCGCTCCGGTGCCGGCAACATCGCCGACCAATGCTTCCGAGCTCTACCTCGTCTACGCCGCCGATCCCGACGGTCCGGGTCTCGACGAGGCCGACATCTACGTCATCGTCTCGACCGACGCCGGTCAGACCTGGAGTACGCCGCTTCGCCTCAACAGCGACGCTACAACCAACGACCAGATCATGCCGTGGATGGACGTAGCCCCCGATGGAACCATCGTCGTCGACTGGTACGACCGGCGCAACGACGCGCCGCCCCCACCGCTCGGCGACCAGCTTTGGGACTTCTACATCGCCTACAGCACCGACGGCGGTTCGAGTTTCACCGGGGAAGCACGGGTGAACGACCAGAGCTTCGTAACCGCGGGCTCCGGCACGTGGATGGGCGAGTATCCGGGCCTCGTCGTCGAATCCGGCAACGCGTATATGTCTTGGACGACGTCGGTGCTGGATTCGGCCGGCGACGTGTACTTCGACCGCACCTCCGTCGGGATGTCATCGCCGTGCAGCGCCAGCCCGGCCAGCGGATGCCGTCAGGCCGCAGCCGGTGCATCCAGGGTGCTGCTCAAAGACAACAGCGTCGATGCCAAGGACCGTTTCCTGTGGAAGTGGTCGAAAGGCGCCGTGACGAACGTCTCGGACTTCTCCGACCCTGTGGCCGGCAGCGCGTCCTACCACGTGTGCCTGTACGACAGTTCGGCGGCAGCCCAGCCGCTGATGGACCTGTCGGTCGCCCCCGGTGGTACTTGTGCGACCAAGCCGTGCTGGAAGCTCGCAGGAACGACCGGCTTCGCGTTCAAGGACAAGGCCGCTGCGCAATACGGAATCACGGTCGTGAGACTCAAAGCCGGCGCCACCGGCAAGGCCAAGGTTGTGGTCAAAGGTGCCAACGCGGCGCTGCCGACACCGACGCTCCCGCTGACCACCGCGGTCACGGCCCAGTTGCTGATCGACGATGGCGCGACGGTGCAATGCTGGCAGACGACTTTCTCCGCGGCTGCGTTGCGCAACGACGCGACGACGTTCCTGGCCAAGCAGTGAGGTGAGGCCGAAGTCTAGTTGGCCGCGCTGCGCTTGACTGGAGGTGCAGCCTCTACCGGCACGTCTTCGTAACAGGCGCGCTGCTGCGGGGACATTGCAGCCACGTGCCTTCTGGCCTCGCCCGGCGTCACCGCTTCGAGCGAGCCGTCGGGATGCTGCACGACGACCCCGCTCTTTGTCAGCAGCTTGTAGCGGCGTTTGCGTTCGGCGCGATCGGGATGACACAGCAACTGGCAGTTGCCGCAGGTGAAGTTGATCTTTCGCTGCCCGGGCATCGCCGGATGATGAAAACCGCCTTCGATCTGCGGGCGCGGCCACGAGTCCATTACTCCCTTGAGCAGAGCCGCCTCGAATTCTTCATCCTTCTCGGGAATCGAGAAGCGACCCGGTGACCAGGTCGACCACTTTCCGTTCTGCGCCAGTCCGGTAAAACCTCCGCAAACCAGATCGCAGCGATGATAGCTCAGCCGCTGCGAGTAGCTGAACTCCATCCCGCCCATCGTGACGGTGGTCTTGTCCTTCTTGTCCATCAGACCCGACAGACACGACGCCATGCAGAGCTTGCAGTCATCGCAGTACTTTTCCTGAGGCGGAAGCGGATCGGTTGGCGCGAGATCGGCGGTCGTGACCACCGCGCCGAGAATGACGGCGGCACCGTGACTCTTGGTGATCAGGTTTCCCGACAGACCGAGCCACCCCACACCCGAACGCACCGCGAGGTAACGATGCGAGAGGTCGGGCATGAAATCGACCAGGCCCTTGGGCGTGTCCTTGCGATAAACGACGTTCGCGGAGACCCCGAAGGAGGGATACCCGCGCTGGTCGAAGTAAGTGGCCAGCCCGGTGGCCAGCCCGGTGACGAAGAAGTTGGTGTGAATGTTGTCGTCCTGGTGACCAGCCTGGTCCTGCTTGGCCAGGAAGCGCTCGATCTTCACCGGGTCCAGGGGCACCGCAAAGCTCACCGCCGACTTTGCCCCGGGCAACACGTAGCCGAGGTCGGTGGAGGGCGGCCCACCCGCCAGGGTCTCGGTGGTCGCGACGCCGGCCGCGCAGGCGCCCTGCAACATCAGGTAGTCGATCGCGAACTGCGCGAGCCCTTGCCTGTCATCCATGCTGGGTCTCTCCCTGCCCGGTGCCGCGATTTTGCCTCTTGCATCGGCCCGACAAAGTGTACAGCATGTACAATACTTGCGGGCAGGCTGCAAGAAACAACTCACTGATGGATTTCAGCAGCCAAGCCGAGGGCGAGGTATGACCAGTCCCGGAAGGACGGCCCCGCGCCCTTACCTGCGAGCCGACGAGCGCCGCCAGCAGTTGCTCGATGCGGCTGCGGATCTGGTCGGCAAGCGCGGTTGGAGCGCGCTCGGCATCGTACCTCTGGCGGCCGCCGCAGGCGTGAGCCGCCAGCTCGTCTACGAACACTTCGCCGACACCTCCGATCTGCTCGCGCGTGTGATGCGCCATCTCTTCGAGCGCGCGCACGCAGCGACCGCACTGATCGTCTCGGCCGCCGCGCCTGACGACGCCGGGAGCGTCGTCAGGCGCGCCTACGAAGTGTACCTCGCGCTTCCGCGCGCGCAGCGCCGGGCACTTCGCGCGCTTGCCGCGGACAGCGACCCGGGTTTCCCGGAACTGGACCGCGCGCGCCATCTGATGCGCCACGAGATCCTTGGACTATGGGTGCCCTATGTGCGCCGGCGCACCGGTCTCAGCGAACCGAAGGCGCGAGCGCTCGCGTGGATGTTCACGACGGCCGCGTGGGGAATCACCGACCTGGTCGAGGACGGAACGCTCTCGCAGGATGCCGCGACGGCATTGCTGACCGACGTCGTCACAACCGCGGTGGTCTCGACGGACGGCACACGCGCGCGCGGCTCGACCGCAACCGGCGGCGCGGCGCGGCGCGCAAGGCAACGTTTGTAGGGCCGGCTGCTCCTGCGTGAGGGCGGCCGGGAACTTCTGATCGATTTGAAGCAGAGGAGTAGAAAGCGATGCGAAGATGGGGAAGAGCGGTATTGGTGCTGGCGGCAGTGGCGATGTCGTCGCCTGCGGCACGTGCCGGCGACGATGTCGCGCCCGGCGAGATGATCACCAAGGCCACGGCCGAAAGGGTCAAGGACCTGGTCTCACCGGGAGTGTCGTGGGCAGTTGTCAACGGGATGGACCTGAGCATCGTCCCGTACGAGAAGATCCCGCTTCCCGCTGCCTACCAGCAAGCTACCGAGAAGTACTCTGGCCAGACGAAACTCGGCGAGCGGCTCTATCTGGAGAACTGGGTGGCGGGGCGGCCATTCCCTACGGTGGATGCGAAAGATCCACTGGCGGCGCCCAAGATCATGTACAACTTCCAGAACACCCACTACTTCACCGACGATCTCAACCTCCATCTGGTCGATGCCGACACCGGGTCGTTGTACGTGGACGCCAACGGCAATCGTCACTACGACGTGGAGAGGCACTTCGTCGCCGATTGGGTCAGGGTGCTGCCGTACACCGGGCGCCTGCATCACGACCCGATGCCGGCCTTCACCGAGAACCGTGACCAGACCTTCCGCAAGTCGGGACTGTACCCGCTGATCGAACCGTTCGACCTCAAAGGCGTCGGCGGCATCAGCTATCGCTACCTGGATCACGTCAAGCAGGACGACACCTGGCTGTACCTTCCGTTCGTGCGGCGTGTGCGCCGCATGTCGAGCGCCCAGCGCAGCGACGCGCTGTTCGGCCAGGACATCGACGTCGACAGCTACGGCGGCTACGCGGGCCAGATTCCGTGGTTCGACTGGAAGTTCCTCGGTGAGAAGCCGATGCTCGCCTCCTTGCACGGCGTGCGCCTGCCGCCCGAACCGTGCAAGAAGGACGGCGGCCTGACGTTCTGCGAGAACTGGGAGAAGCGTCCCGGCGTCTACGTCATCGAAGGCACGCCGAAGGTTTCCAACTACGCCTACTCCAAGCGCGTGATCTACGTCGACAAGGAGACGTCGTTCATCATCTACTCGGACCTGTACGACAACGGCGGCCAGCTCTGGAAGGTGGTGATGCAGAGCATCCGCACGTCCAAGCGCCCCAACCCGAAGGTCAACTACGAGTACCCCGAGCCGCGCATGTTCATCTACGCTTTCAGCGTGATCGACATGCAACTCATGCACGGAACGCGCGCGGCGATTCCGGGCATCGGCTTCCCCGACGAGGCCGGATGGTACATCGACATCGGCGCCGACAAGCCCCAGTCCGCCCAGGAGGACTGGTTCACGATCGCGGGACTGATCTCGGCCGGACGCTGAGCGAACGACCTGAGCCGGCCGCTCGCGGCCTCATGCGCACGCGGACCCGCAGACCAGGCGGCCCGTGCATGGGCACCGCGTTGCCCGGCGAGCGGCCGGACCGACCCGAGGAAACTGCCCGACATCACCGAACGTCTTGACATCGGCCGGTTTCGCCGGCTATAGAGGAACCGGAATTCCGGTTCCGGTTAGGCGAATGGGCGAGACGGCAGTGCAGACACCGGTGCGCATGCTGCAGTGGGTGAGAACCCCGCAGCAGGCGCGCACGCGCGAAGGGCTCACCCGCTTGCTCGACGCCGCCGAGACGCTGGTGGCTGCCAAGGGTTTCGACGAGGCCGGCATCGCCGAGATCGCGCGCATGGCCCAGTCGTCGGTCGGCGCCTTCTACCGCCGCTTCGCCGACAAGGACGGCCTGCTGCACGCGTTGCACGAACGCTTCTGCGACGAGGCACGCGCAACCGCGGACGAGACTCTCGACCCCTCACGCTGGACCGGCGCACCGACCGACGAGGTCGCGCACGAGTTCACCGCTTTCATCGTGCAGGTGTTTCGCGAGCGCGAAGGCTTCTTCCGCGCCATCTTGCAGCGCGGTACCTCCGACGGCGTCGTGCGAGAGCGAACCGACCGGCTGTTCGAGCACCTGGCGGAGCGACTGGCCGCGCTGCTGCGCGGCCGCAGCGGTGACATCGCGCACCGCGATCCGAAGCTGGCGGCCATCGTGGGCCTGCGCGTCGTAGTCGGCGCGCTCACCCACACGATCCAGGCGCAGCCCCACACCCTGCCCCTGTCAGACGAGCGGCTCGCCGCCGAACTGGCCCGGGTCTTCATCGCGTATCTGGGCGTTTCCCCGCCCACTACCGTCACGACACAAGCAAGAAGGAGAACGCCGCAATGACCATGACCCATTTTCACCCCAAGCAACCGGTCGAACAGTTCCCGGTACAGCAGATCCTGGCCTACAACTGGGAATACAGTTCCGATCGGCAGCGCCTGATGCGGCTGTACGAGAACGCCAAGCGCGACCAGTGGAACGCGACCTCGCGACTGGACTGGTCGATCGACGTCGACCCGCACAGCGAGCTGGTACCCGACATGGCCATGGGCATCTACGGCAGCGAGATTTGGAACAAGCTGACCGCCAAGGAGATCGAGCGCCTGCGTCACGAGTCGGTCACCTGGCAGCTCTGCCAGTTCCTGCACGGGGAGCAGGGCGCGCTGCTGGCGACCGCACAGATAGTCGACACCGTGCCGTGGTACGAAGCCAAGCAGTACGGCGCGACGCAGGTGATGGACGAGGCGCGACACGTCGAAGTCTACCGGCGCTTCGTGCAGGAGAAGCTCGAGCACGAATACCCGGTCAATCCTGAACTCAAGAAGCTGCTCGACATGATCCTCACCGACTCGCGCTGGGACATGAAGTTCCTCGGCATGCAGATCATGGTTGAAGGGCTGGCACTTGCGGCTTTCGGGACCATGCGCGACACGACCACGAACCCGCTGCTGCGCGACCTGACTGCGGCGGTGATGGAAGACGAAGCGCGGCACGTTGCTTTCGGCGTACTGTCGCTGCGCGAGTTCTGCCAGCAGGCCTCCGACCAGGAACGGGCCGAACGCGAAGACTTCGTGTACGAGGCCGCGGTGCTGATGCGCGATCGCCTGCTCAACCGCGAGGTATGGGAGACGATGGGGCTCGACGCCGACGCTTGCGTGAGGCTGACACTGACGAGCCCGCTGATGATGGAATTCCGGCGCCGGCTGTTCTCGAAGATCGTACCGAACGTCAAGAGTCTGGGCCTGCTCTCCGACCGCCAGCGTGCACGCTTCGCCGACCTCGGGATCCTCGAGTTCGAGGACAACACCACTTCGGACATCGACCAGGATGCCGAGGAGGAACAGCGGCGCAGGCAGGAAGCGGCCTGATTTCAGCTCCACGGCGCCGGATCGCTGGAGCGGCGATCCGGCGCCGTGGAGGCTGCCCGGCGCGCCGCAACGGCGTCGCTCGCGTGGAACTCGCTCCCGGCCACTCGTACCCTTCGTCTCGCCTCCGACCGGTCCGCACGGCATGTCGCAGGCCGCGACTCGACCCCATCCCCCCGAACGGCGGCTCCGGGGCCTGGTGACGAGGTGCGGCCTTTCGTGCACTCGACGGCCGGACATGCCGGGCGCGCCATTCGATAACGTGGCGCCCCTGTCCTATCTGGTGTCCTGACGGGCGGGGGGTTCACGACGATCTTCGACACGAACAATTCGAAACACGACGCTGCTGCGACATTGCGTGCGAGACAGCAGAACCTGGTCCGCTGGCTGAGCGGGGCCGCAGTCGTGTTGGTGGTGCTCGGCGCGACCGCTGCAACAGCGCTGTTCCGCAGGGCGGCCGACGAGTATGGCGATGTGGAGAAGCGGCTGATCTCGCTCGACCAAAGCGCGCATGAGTTGAACAGTCTCGAATGGAGGGCCATCGCCGAGAAATCACTGGACGCCGAGGCGTCAGAACACCTGGACACAGCACGCTCGAACTTCGAGAGTGTTTTGGCGGACCTCGCCAGCCACAGCTTCGATCCGCAGCCGCTCCGAAACGTTTCTACCCGCTACAACGCCTATCGCCAGGCGGCGGACGAGGAGTTCGCACTCATCGCGGACGGCAGGATTGATGAAGCGACCTCGCTGGACGACACCCGAGTAGACCCGGCATTCGATGCGCTGCTCGAATCCATTTCGGAGGCCGCCATGGTTTATGGCGCCGCGGCGCGCTCGCAGATACGCGTCGCCAACGGCAGTTCCATCCTGGTGATGCTGTTCGCCACCGGAGTCATCGGGCTCCTTTTCTGGCGATTCAGCCGTGCGCAGTTGGCATCCGAGTTCGCGATCACCGAGCAGAATATGCTGCGCGAGACCAACCAGGCGCTGCACGGCGAGGTCACGGAGCGCCGGCGCGCCGAGACCGCGCTGCAGACTTCCAATTCGCTGCTGGTCGCCGCACTGGAATCCACCGCGGATGGCGTGCTGGTAGTTGACGACACCGGAAAGGTAACCGCCTCCAACCGGCGTTTCATGGAACTGTGGCGCATCCCCGAAAGTGTGATAGAGACGCGCGACGACGAACGTCTGGTCGACTTCGTTCTCGATCAGCTATTGTATCCCGAAGCCTTCCTGAACAAGATCCACGAGCTCTACCAGACGCCCGCCGCGAGTTCCCTGGACGAACTCGTCTTCAAGGACGGTCGCATATTCGAGCGCTACTCCCTGCCTCAGCGCATCGACGATTCCATAGTCGGGCGGGTGTGGAGTTTTCGCGACATCACCGAACGCAGGCGAGCCGAGGAGGAGATCGCCCGCACGGCGAGGGAGTGGCAAACGACCTTCGACGCGACCAACGACGCGATCTGGATTCTGGACACAGACCGCCGGGTGCTGCGCTCGAACAAGACCGCGGAGCGGTTCTTCGATCGCCCTTGTGCGCAAATGATCGGCGAGTATTGCTACCTGATCGTCCATGGCACCACCGGACCGCATCCGGACTGTCCGGTCGAGCGGGCACTGCGCAGTCGACGTCGCGAAACAACGGAATTCGACCGTAATGGCCGCCGGCTCGAGGTGATCGTGGATCCGATCTTCGATGCCGCCGGCCGCTGGGCCGGCGCCGTACACATCGTCAGCGACATTACCGAACGCAAGCGAGTAGAGGAGGCACTGCTGGACAGCGAAGAGCGATACCGGAGCCTCTTCGCCCGCGCCGGCGACGGCATCTTCCTGCTGACCCGTGACGGCAAGCTCGCCGAGGTCAATGACTCCTACGCCCGAATGCACGGCTACGGTGCCAGCGAAATGCTGGAGATGACCCTGAAGGATTTCACGACGCCGGAATCGCTGCCGAGAATGAACGAGTTGATACGCAGAGTCCTGGCCGGGGAGCATGTGACCTTCGAGGCGGAACACCTGCATCGCGATGGCCACGTCTTCCAGACCGAGGTATCGGCCAGCCCGATCTCGTCGGGCGGCAAGTCCTACGCGCTGTGCTTTCACCGCGACATCACCCAGCGCCTGCGCGGCGAGCAGGTCCGCGCGCAGTTGCAGGCCCAGCTCTATCAGGCGCACAGGCTCGATGCGCTGGGCACGCTCGCCAGCGGCATCGCGCACGATTTCAACAACATCCTCGGAGCGATCATCGGCAACGCCGAACTGGCGCGGCAAGACGTCGGCGCCGACCACGCGGCGCTTCCCAGCATCGAGGAAATCCGCAAGGCCAGTATCCGCGCCAAAGAACTGGTGAGGCGTATTCTCGTCTTCGGGCGCCAGCAGCAGCAGCCACGAGGCGTGATCGCACTGCGTCCGGTCGCAGAAGAAGCGGTGTCGCTGCTGCGTGCGGTCATTCCTTCGGGTTTCGAACTCGCCACCGCTTTCGCCCCGGGCGCTCCGACCGTGCTCGGCGACCCGACCGACATCCATCAGGTTCTGGTCAATCTGTGCACCAACGCCTGGCAGGCCAGCGAAGGACAGGTCGGCCGCATCGACATCGCCCTGGACGATGTCACGCTCGATGCCGAAGCGACGCGAGCCAACACCGATCTGCAGCCCGGTCGTTACGCGCGCCTGTCGGTGACCGACGCCGGCCGCGGAATGGACCCAGACACGGTCGAGCGGATATTCGAGCCGTTCTTCACGACCAAGTCCGTCGGCGAGGGCACCGGGCTCGGCTTGTCGGTCGTGCACGGGATCGTGATGGCACACGGCGGCGCCATCACCGTGGAAAGCCAGCCCGGTGCGGGCACCACCGTCAGTATCTACTTCCCCGCGGCGCAAACGCCGGCGCCGCAGGTCGTCTCGGCAACCGATGCGTCGCAGGCCGTTTCGGCGGCACCGGGCGACAAGCACGTTCTCTACGTGGACGACGAAGAGGCGCTGGTGTTCCTGGTGACTCGCACGCTGGAACGGATGGGGTTCCGTGTCAGCGGATACACACGCCCGGCAGAGGCGCTAGCTGCCGTGCGCACCGACCCCGCGCAATTCGACCTCGCCATCACCGACCTCAACATGCCGGGACTGTCCGGCCTGGAGGTCGCGCACGAACTACTGCGGCTGCGGCCGGATCTGCCGGTGGTGCTGGCCTCAGGCTACGTCACCGACGAGCTGCGCGCGGAGGCTCTCGCGGCTGGTGTCCGCGACGTGATCTACAAGCCGAACACGATGGAGGAACTCGGCGAAGTCGTGCAGCGTCTGATGGGTGGCACCCGCAGCGCCTAGCGTGCCGGGGGTCACGTGCCGGGGGTCAAGTCGCGCCTTTCGATTTGTCTCCTCGACCGGCCGGTTTCGAACGCCTACCTGTCCTTCTCTACAGACCGGTCCACCTCGCCGCGCGCCGTCACGCGCGAGCCGAGCCGCGCAACGAGGGACCCCGGCCGCGCCCGGGAACTGTTGCCGCCGCCGCTACCCTGGTCGATCCACGCAAGATTGAGTGCGTCGTAGACTGGAATCCACCCGTCACCTCTTCGCACCTGCATCGCCGGATTCGGGATGTAGTGGCCTAACTCAGCGCGCGCCCAGAGCTGGCGTGCGGGACGGTAGCTGCTTTCGATCTCGCCGCGCGCGAGCACCTGGCTGACGTAACTGCGCTTGCGCCGCTTGTCCTTCCAGAGGTGCTGCGGCAGGCACTCGAGCGTTGCATGCAACTGCTCAGCAAAGAAACCCCGCGAGAATCTGTGCGCGCCTTGCTCGCGCGACGCGCACAGAGACCACTGGGACTTGAGGCCTGCGAGCATCAGCGTCAGTAGCCAGTACTCGCCCTGATGCCGCTCCAGTCTCACGAGCCGCCCCTGGGTCTGCACGTCGATGGTCGCGGGTGCGAGCAGATCGAAGAGCGCGGCAAGTGGCCCCTTGGCGAATGCCGCGTCCTCCATCGCGCGGTTGACGGCCACATGCCACGACACATGGCCGAACTCATCTTCCAATTCGCGCGCCGCGCCGCGCTCGAGCAAAGCAGAGACCAGCGCGGCGTTGCCGGCACGAGCGCCGAGCATCAGCGGGGTCATGCCGACCGGCGTTCGGTGATCGACGCCGTATACCTCGCATTGACTCAGAACATCCTTGAAGTTCTTCGCCGCGTACGCCTGCATGAATCGTTGCCGCAACGCAGTTAGCATGCGCGAGTTGCGCTGCTGTCGCTCCTCGAGTCCGTACAGATGCACGCCGGGCTGCAAGAACTCGCCGTACCGTACAAGCGTCTTCGCCGGCGAAAATTCGGCGCGCGCCAGCCGCTCGATCCAGCGGTGCTGACCGTGCCAGAGCGCGTAGTCGAGAAGCGTCTGGCGCGGCTTGGAACCGGGGTATTTCCCGTCGAAAGCCTTGGCGGCGAGCTCTTCGATGACGGACTGGTTCCATGAGGTCCACGGCACCGGCTTGCTCTGAAGAAACGTGTCGCGAATCGCCCGCGCCTGCTCGTCCTTGCCCTGCAATTCCAGCTTGCGCGCTTCCTGGGCCCATTCCTCTTTGGTCGACGTCCGGACATCGCCGGTCCTGGCCTCTCCCGTCTCCAGACCGAGCAGTCCGAAGAGTGGATGGGAGGCGTCCGACTCGACCAGCGTCAGTGTCTCAACCGCACGCGTCATCGCCACGTACAGTGCGTTGACATAGAACTTGAACAGCTCGAGCGATTTGTCTCCCTTGTCCCTGGCTCGGCGGTACTCCAGGCCCTCGGACGCGACGTCGGAGGGAGATACTCCCTCGCAGACTTCGGCGTAAACGCTTCGCTGGCTGGAAACCATCTCGAAGAGCACGACGTGCGGATACTCCAGACCCTTGGCCTCGTGCACCGAGAACAACAGGGGCGTGCGAAAACGCGCGCGTGCAGCGACCTTGTCCTCGTCGCGAAGAACGATCACCGCGTGCTTTACCGACCCGCGGCTGGCCGCATCGAGCGCCTTCAGCGCCGCGTCTTTCGCCGGCAGCAGCGTCACCTCGCCAGCCTCCGCGGCCACCGCGCCAACCAGAAAGTTGGTCTCGCGATCGACCGAGCCGAAACGTGACTGTTTCACCTTGAGGAGCCGGTTGGCCACGTCGGTCACGCGGCGGGTGTTGCGGTAGTTCGCCACCAGGACATGCACCGTCTGCCGCTGAGCCGCCTCACCCGCCAGCCCGTGCCAGAACATGGTCTTGACGCCGGCCCACGAAAAGAAGTTGGGATGCACGATCTGATTCGAATCGCCGCACAGCAGGAACCGGCCTGGAGTCTTCAAGGATGCCAGCGCGAGTTCGAGCTGCACCGGCGTCAGGTCCTGAACCTCGTCGACGACGAGAAAGTCGTAGACCGCTTCAGCCAGCGGCCGCCACTGGTGAGCCACGAGATTGAGATCGAACAGACCTTCTCCCGCCATCCATTGGAGGTAGCGCGTAAAGAGAACGTGCGCAGCCTCGCGCGCGGCCGGCGCCAGCAGCGACTGCCGCGGCCCGAGCGCGAGATAGTCTGCAAGCCCGAGCGGACCGCCAGGATGCGCGCCGATCACACCGTGAAACTCCTCGAACAGCGCATGAGCGTCGACATCACCCATGGCTCTGGCGCCGGCGCGATGGCGATCGAACCAGCCTGAGAATGACCGGAAGCTCACTTCCCGGCCCGCAGGGACCTTCAGTGTTTCGAGGAACTCGCGGTAGCTCAGGAACTCGACTTGCTGTGCGGGGTTGTCGTAGCCGTGGGCGTCGTACAGGGAGCGGGCGGTATCGGCGAGAAATCGCGAAAGAGTAACGTAGAGGACGCGACCTTCGGCCTCGCGCAGCTTCGCGATCGTCACGGCGGTCTTGCCCGAGCCCGCCGAACCGACAATCACCAGCGGCGCCGCAAACCGGCAGACCT
The DNA here is from genome assembly GCA_016218925.1 of Deltaproteobacteria bacterium. Lineage (GTDB taxonomy): Bacteria > Desulfobacterota > Binatia > UBA1149 > CAITLU01 > CAITLU01. Next base: position 20,492 of record JACRCR010000089.1, read on the forward strand.
CATCCTGGGCATCGTCGAGCACGATGGGCTTGTCGAGCAGTTCGAACTGGATCCGCGTCGGATGCAGCCATCGCATCGCAAGCGCGTCGTGACCAGGGATGCCGGCGGGCTCGGCGACCGGTGCATCCTCGATCTTGCTCTCGTCCACCGCCGCGCCGCGCAGGAAGCGCGAGCGGTCATAAGCATGATTCTCGATGACTTCGAGTGCCAGGCAGACGGTGTCTCCACCGACCCGCGCGAACTGCAGCAGGAGCCTGTTGCTGTAGTCGAGTTTGGCGCGGTAGTAGGACCCCGCGTGCAGCTTCTTCACGTCGGCGCTGCGAAAATCGCCGGCCTCGATGGCGGCGCGGACCTTGTCGAAGGCGGGGCGCACGCGGCGCAGGTCGAGGTCTTTGTACTGAAGGAGACGCATCGCGAAGCCCGAGGCGCCTACATTCCACGGCGGAGCGCGAAGCGCTATCACGTCATGTGAATATCTGCGCGGAGTGGGCGTTCGTCGCACAGCTGCCCCGTACGCCCAGGCACCCGGCCCCGGGGCGAATCGGGGCAGATTGCCGCACTCACGACGATGAGGACGTCCGTCGCGGCGACGGTCCGGTCGTCTCGAACGGATCTTCGAGTGCCCCTTCCTCTTTCATTGCGGTCCAGATCTTCCTTATGTACGGCGCAGCAGAGTAGCGCCGTCCCCGCTTTTCTCCACGCGGTACCAATAGGCGCTTGTCGACCATGGTCTTGAGGTCACGACTTGCGAGATTCTGCGGAATCTCTGCAGCAAGTCGATGACTGGAGTTCCTGATGGAGTACCCGCACGCGGCATCACACAGGACGGGAACGACTCTATCCGGCAGGCGCTCCGCCGCGACGATCCGCTCAATTTCGCCCCACAAACGGTCCATGCGACGCATCCGGCTTTCCAGTCGCTTCGCCTGAGTAAAGTGCGCCTGAAGATTGAACCGAATCCACGCCGTGAGGTCGCGGTGCGGATTCCACTTCCCACCGCCTACTTCCTCCAACACGCGATAGTACTGCAAGGTGGTGCGGGCGAGTTCTTCCTCGATGCTGCAAAAGACCGGAGCCAGGATGTTCTCGCGCGCAAGAACCAGCGACTGCAGACAGCGCGCCATGCGTCCGTTTCCGTTGGAGAACGGATGGATCATCACCAAGTTCAGGTGCGACAATGCGCCGCGAACCAACACGGGCGCGCTCTGGTGGCGCTCTTGTTGGTTGAGTTGTTGGACGAGTTCGTCAGTCAGTTCCGGAATCAACTCCGCATCTGGCGCTTCGTAGACGATGTTGCCCGACTCGCTGTTGCGGACGGTAATGTACCCAGGTCGCCAACGTCCCGGATTCTTGGCGAGATCGTATTGCGTCATCATGAAGTGAAGGGCTCGAAGCAGTCCGCTGCTGTAGGAGAAGTGCGGATCTCCGGCGAGTTGAATGACGTAAGTCATCGCTTGCCGGTAACCCACCAACGCATCCCATGTCTCCTGGCTCGCATCGATCCGTTCGTCGCCATCGACTGCCGCGACCGCGTCCTCGGGCGAAGCGCTGTAGCCTTCGATGCTGTTGGATCCCTGGATGACCCGCGCGAACGCGTTGCGACGCAGAAGACCACCCCAGCGCCGCGACCGGCCACCGGAGGCCCACTCCAGCTTCATGCGCATCTGGGTAAGCCGTTCGATGACGTCCAGCGTGAGTTGGTCCAGCTTTGGGCTCTCGAATAACATACGCTTCCGTGCGCGTTATTAACTGACGTGGGGTCTGTTTGCAATCAGCTTTCGCCGCACACGGCCCGTGCCAGGACCCGTAGCGCCAGCGGTGCGAAGGGTTCCGGGGTAGTGCGGGCGGGATATGGCAGCCGTGATTTCCCGAAGCTGACGGCCAGAGTCGAACTGGCGACCTGCTGATTGCGAAACCTGAAAAGCCCGGTCCGCAAGATCGCTGTTCGTAGGAGGTTTCTATGACGCGACGTGGGCTTGGGCTTCTGAGAGCGCGGGATTTTCTGCCGAGATGGGCGATCTTCTATGTCCAACCGGCACCAGTATCGGCACCGGATTTCCCGGCGCCGAGCGACGCGGCCGGCACTGCGAGGAGGATCTGAGATGGCAAGACGAGACCACGATGACGACACCGCCTTGACGGCGCAGACCGAATGTGGCCACGTCTGGCCATGAAGAGAGTGGGGATCGCTGAGTTGAAGGACCACCTGTCCGAGCACCTTCGCGCCGTAGAAAAAGGCGACGAGATCGAAGTCACTGATCGCGATCGTCCCATCGTCCGTCTCGTCCCGGCAGGAAAAAGTGCGCGACCCTCGATTGTGCCAGCGCAGCGCCCGTTCTCCGAGGTTCGGCGCAAGAAATTCCAGCCGGCAAACTGGGGCGTTTCCTCGCTCGAGCTCCTCCTTGAGGAACGCCAGGCGCGTTGAACCTCTACGTCGACTCATCCGTTGTCCTGAGAATCGTGCTCGGAGAGGACGGTTCACTCGCGCAGTGGAGCAGAATTCGGCGGGCGTGCTCAAGCGAACTCGTTCGTCTCGAGTGCCTCCGGACCATCGATCGTGCTCGACTTCGACGGGCGATTCCGGACTCCGAGATCGCCACCCGTCGCGCCGCCGTTCTCGAGGTTCTGACCGGATTCGAGTTCATCCCGATCGACGAAGAGATTCTTCGGCGCGCGAGCGACGCCTTTCCGACAAGTCTCGGATCGCTCGACGCGATCCATCTTGCGAGCGCTCTGCGCGTTCAGGGTGAGGTGCCCGATCTCGCCTTGGCCACGCACGACGTGGAACTGGCGACTGCGGCTCGGGCGCTCGGACTCCGAGTGTTCGGTGTAACGGTCCGCTGAGCGCTTCCGGTCTCTTCGCGAAGCAGTGAATCTCAGGCCAGCGCGTCCACGATCTGGGACTCGAACTCCCATCCCTCGTGAGACGCGAGGGGGAACGCGATCTCGTCGAGACCAAGGGGCACTCCATCCACGACGAAGAATACGTTCCCATCGCCGTCGGAGCTGATCCGGCCGCTGGGCTTGTCATGGAGCATCCGAATGGCGCCGTCTGAACGCGTTATGTGCCGCGTGGCCAAGCCCCGGTACATTTTCTGCCTCACTCTATAGAGAGCACTGGAGGGGTTGATCTCGCTGAACGAAGCGAACTGTAACCGCCGTCGCGCCGCGGTTTCTCCTCGGCCCTGACGGTGAATCCTGCCGGAGTCTCGACCAAGTGATCACGAAGCTCCGCTTCCGTCCCGCGTAGTCTTCCACTTCTTCGTGGATGGGAAAGGCCGCATCCCAGCCGTCTGAATCCGTCGTCACGTGAAGATTTCCTCCGCAGAACGTGTGCAGCCGTTTGGAATCCCAATCGCCGCAACTGCCTGATCTGCTGCTGTAAGTGATCGTCGAGATCCGGACGGAGCCACCGTCTGTAGTGCGCTGGACGCGGGCGCGATCGGATCCGAACCGGCGACCTGCTGATTACTTTTCCCGAAACCGGCGCATTCCGAGATCTCACCGGCACCACCACCGGCACCGCAAGTAACTCGTGCAGAGCCGCATTCGAAACGTCGCGACTTAAGAAGAAAATCTGAAGCTGACGGGCGGATTCGAACTGACGACCTGCTGATTACGAAACCTATCGACGGCGATCCGAAAGACCGCGAACCATAGGGGTCTCTATGATTTCACAATAACTTAGGGCCGTTGCCCCGTTCTGGGATCTTCGGTCACGTTGCGGGATTTTCGATCTCCAACCGGCACCGGTACCGGCACCAGTTTCGGCGACCACTGCCGATCCGCCCCGGCTCACCGGAAGCACGCGAGGGCATCCGGCGCTTGCCGGTTATAACGAATGTGGGTACGGTCAGCCCATGCTTCACGAACTCAAGCTCCGCAAGGTCGGGAACTCGGTCGGCGTCGTTCTCCCCAAGGAAGTTCTCTCCTACCTCAAGGTGGAGGAGGGCGACACGGTGTGCGTCTCCGAGGCGCCGGACGGCAGCCTTCGGGTGAGCCCGGCGAGCGCCGAGTTCACCCGGCAGATGGAGGTGGCCGAGGACGTCATCCGTCGTTACCGGAACACCCTTCGGGAACTGGCCAAGTGAAGGAGCCGGAGTGGCTTCTTCGCGAAGTGGTGCTCGCGGTTCATGAGCGCCTGCTCGCCGAGTTCGGCGGCTCGGCGGGAATCCGCGACACGGGTCTGCTGGAGTCCGCGCTGGCCAGGCCGGTGAACCTTTACGCCTACCAATCTCCCGAGCTTTGTGAACTGGCCGCGAGTTACGCGTTCGGCATCGTCAAGAACCACCCTTTTGTCGACGGCAACAAACGGTCGGGGTTTGCGGCCGCAGCCATGTTTCTCGAACTGAACGGCAGGCGCCTGACCGCTTCCGAAGCCGATGCCACCATCCGCACCCTGGCGCTGGCCGCCGGGGAGATGAGTGAGGCGGAATTTGCGACCTGGCTTGAGGGCAATTCTCGGGTCGCCTGAAGGCATCGCAGACCCGGTCAGAAGCACAGCGCAGCCCCGGAAAAGCCTAGTTTGGAAGTGTGTCCTTGACAGGGGCGCTTACGGCTCTACCGCTAGATCGTCGTCGCTTTCGAGAGATTGCACTGCTTACACAGCAACTGCAGATTGCGAACCGTCGTCGCACCGCCACGTGCGACCGGGATGATGTGGTCGAATTCGAGTTGCTCGCGCGATTCACAACGCACACACGGACCAGCATCGCGGCGCCAAACCTCCGTACGAACGGCCTCTGGGATCGGCTCACGCGTAGTACGCTCGTATCGCAGCGGACCAGCAGGAGTAGAGAAATTGACGCTCGTCTCGACCTTCCTGCTTGAGTAGGTCGAGGCGAACCGGACAACGGTTGCGGTCAGGCGCTCGAACAGACGCGTCGCTTCCTGCCCGCCAGGCGCTCCCGCCGAGGAATGCTTGGCCTTTCCGCAATGACAACACTTGTAGTGAACCGAACGCCCGTTGGGGCTGACGCCGAGTAGCTGCATCTCTGTCTCGTGGCAGCGGGCGCATGGCTCGACGAGAAAGTTGGCCACAACCACCTTCACGAGCGCATTGCTCAGCTGGTGCATTCTCGCACGGAGGAGTACCCGCCGAACGCTCTGGACTAGCTGGACAGCCATCCCCAGGACGAACAAGCCACCCAGCAGCAAGATGACCAACGCGATCATGCGGGTGCCTTAGACCGACCGGCCAAGTGCGACTCCGTCACCACGCGGACGAGTTCTGATGCGACGGCCCCGTAACCGGTATGGCCCACATCGAACTCTACGTCGCGAATTCCTGGAACGTTCACGGGCGCCGCCCCGGCCGCCGGGTAGGCTCCCTGCACCAACGGATAGAGCAGACTGAGAACGCCATCGTTCTTGGACCACACGTGGATGATGCGTCCGCGTCCCTCCGTGAGAAAGCGTCGTGGCAACCGCTCGTAGAGATGCCGCGGTGCTGCCGCCCCGACAAAGGCTATGCATCTGAGATTCTCGGGAAGCACGGCACAATCAGCCAGCGCGTGCAGTAGAGGGCGGCAGCCCAAACTGAACCCCATCAAGCAGAAGTCTCCGGCTGTACCGCCGAAATGACGGATCGCATTGCGGACAGTCACCCGCGCACTCACGGTTGCAGCAACTGCGCGCTCCCAACTCTCGGAGGATCCTTGATAGAGCGTGGTCGCTGCCCGCACGGCTCCTCGCAGTCGATTTGGATCAGATACGGCTTCGGCCAAAGTCCGTAAGGCCGTCTTCCCCACGTCAGGAGCCAGAGAACCCGAACTCCATCTTATGGGAAATAGAGATACTCCCGCCGTTTGTGTGGCCTGATCAAGTGCGGACTCCATACTGCCGCCTTCGCTACCACCGAAACCGTGAACGAAGATGAGCTTCATCCTTTCTTGGGGTCTAGCCCAGAGGGATTCATCCCGCCGCCGTCGGTCCCGACTCGTTCAGGAAGATCGACATCGTCGTATTCCATGCCGGAAAGCAGCCAATCCATGTGAATCTGACACACCACAGGAACGAGCCGGCGACGCGATGGACCAAAGGCAAATTCCAGAAGATCTTTGGCAAGCCACGCCCACATCACGACATTCAAGCTTCGAAGAAAGGTCTTCATCGACTGGGTCGCCGACTTCATGAGAATTCGGGTCCCCAATCTTCGATTGAGGAACCCTGCCGCCTTGACTGTTTGGATGTACGTTTCAAAACCCTGGCGCATGAGCCTCTTCAGCAGCCCACTCACCAGAATCTTTCCCCCGAAGTTCCCGAAACCGGAGGTCCGGAGTTCGTTTCCCCACGCGGGATTAGCAGTCATGAACTCTTCAGTCCGCTCCTTCTCTTCGGCCGGCAACTCTGCCCACGCTTTCATCGCCACCCACTCGGTTATCGCCGCCTCATAACGCTCTTCGCGATGGAACTGGGTCTCGGGAATCGTTGCGTTGAACACCGGGGTAACAGAGACGAAGGGGACGTCACAACAGGTTGGCGAGGGCCCAAAGTTCGCCCAGTAGCGCCAATTCTGGCAGCGCGGGCACATCCCCTTGAGCGCGTCGCTCGGATCTCGCCCCCGAAGTACGGGCGGGGGGACCGTGATGGAGAACTCAGTTGTGATGCTCTCGAGCACCTCAAACCACGTGTAGTTCGATGTGAACGGGTTCAGTGTCCGCCATGCTGTGTGGGCACGGGCTTGAATACCCGTCAGGTCAGCACCGATGAGAATCGCTGCTTCTGCGGTTTCCCTCATTTCTTCCACTATCGCCGCCGCCGAGATCGTTTCCTCGCCCCCGATCAGGACGATCGCCGCCGTATCTCGCCACCCGGTTTCCAGATCCATCTTGAGGAGATCGGCGATGACGCGACGATCCACCGAGGCCATATCGGCAAGAGCAGCGAAGGGTCTCGACATGCGTTCACGTTCCGCCCACCGATCGAAGATTCCGGAATCCATCGCGGTTACTCCTTCTCAAACCCCTGGCTCGAGAACTTCAACGTCCGGCTGTTCTCGGTGACCGTCCTCACCACGGTGTCCGGCGCACCGACCGGCAGAACGGCCTCGATCTCAAGGGTAACGCGGACGTCGGATCCAACGAGCGCCGCGAGGTGGGCGATCACCTCATCGGCGATGCGGCTGGCGTCACGACCGACCCGGTTCGGGTCCAGAGTCACGGTACCGTGGAACCGCCGAGGAGCGGCGTCGGCCGGCGCCGCTGTGGGAGGTACAGGCGTAACGCCCCCTGGCGTAACGGGCACGGCACCCTGTCCACTCGAACCTCCGGCCCCACCGGCGCCTGTCCCCGGCTGCACGGCGGCCGCCGCTTCTGCGTCGATCTGCATCCGCGCGACACCCGGCCGCACGAGAAGTCCCGGACTCTCGGGCGTCACGCTTACCATCCTGCCGCCGCGCAGTCCCCGGTAACGACCGGCGACCTCGTCGCGGCTCTCAGCGTACGCGAAGGTGTCCGAGGCCCAGGTCAGCAGTTCCACCCCATCCTGTATCGCGTGCGCCAGCACCTCGGGGCCGGCCAGGCGGGGCAGGTAGGTGTAGCGTCCGAAGTGATCCACAAGCTGACGGACGGCGACGTCGTCACCGGACCACAACGGCACCTCGTCGAGGTACTTGCGCAAGATCGTCGCGCCGAGGCTGGTCAGGAGCAGTTCGTCGTTGCGCAGCTTCTTGCTGACACGCACCGCGAGCGCCTCACTGCCGGTAAGTCGGATGGCGTCCCACTCAACCGGTGCCGACGCCGACTTCTGCTCGGGGACCAGCACCCACTGGTAGGTCTCGGGCAGGCGCGCGACGACGGCCCCCTCCGCAGCCTGCTTCTGGGTTTCGGCCTGGCGAACCTGGTGCGGGTCGAGGTTGAGCACCTCCTTCTCGGCCAGGATCGACGACCACGCCAGGTACTTGCGGAGGGCCTCGTCGAGGTCCTGCAGGCGTATCCGGTCGGCGGCGAGGAAGACCAGCGTGTTGCGGTAAAGGCGCGGCGTGTTGCCACGCGATTCCAGGATTGCCTTGGCGGCCGCCTCGGCGGCATTCCCGTCTTCCTTTGAGTACGGATGCTCGGCGGGTAGTACGACCAACCGCGCGTCCAGATCGTCCGGCACGTCCCCGCCGGTGCGCGGCAGCGGGTGAATGCGCGAGAAGTCGCCGGTCTTCTTGAGATCAGCGCGCACGCGCACATCGAGTTCGTGCGCAACCTTGTCCGGGTCGCGCTTGAGTTGTTCGGCGCGGTCCTCGGCGAGTTTGGTCACCGTCGGTTGTGTGGCGTACCAGGCACGAGGACCGTCCTGGTACAGGTAGGTCGCCGAGGCCGCCAAGCGGCGCAGCGCATCCCCGAAAACCGCCGGCGACTCCCCTGGCATTACGCACCCGAGGTTCACGCGGCGATCCTCGAGTCCGCGGTGCGCCGCAGCCGCAGTCGGCGCCGACCCGAGGTAGATGGTGCGGGCGACTCGTCGTGTCGCGTGCAGCTTGCCCAGGTTGGGCACGTCGCTGTCGATCTTCAGCGGGAGCGAGTTGGGACCGTCCACGTCCTTCTCAATGATCGGAGCCCAGTTGTCCGACAGATAACGCGTGAGTTCCGACTGCACACGACCGTCGTCGATTGGAATCGTAGACGGCAGGATCAGCGGGTTGCGGTCGCCCTTCTCCCACAGGCTGTGGATCACCGCGGCCATCAACCGCAGCACGCCGCGGGTGCGCTGAAACTTCACCAGCGTGGACCAGTCCGTGTAGAGCCGGTCGAAGATCTCGGGATGAATCGGGTACGCGGCCTGGATGCGCTTCTCGTAGTCGGTGCCCCGGCACTCCGGCGGGAACTCGGCCGACTGCGTTCGGTACAGCTCCGCGAAGGCACGGGCCGTGACGTCCCTGTCCTTGTAGAGGCTGCCGGGAATCGGCTCGAACAGCCGGCGCCGGACGATCTCGAAACCTTCCTCGGCGGTCGCCGGTCTCCACGAGGATTCGACACGACCGACGACGTTGCGAAGCCGGTCGAGGGCCTCGCGTCCGCGGATACCGCCGACTTCGACATCGTCGGCCTGGATGTGCGGGGATCCGGCGGTGTCCGAAGCCGGTAGCGACACGACCAGCAGGCAGTTCTTCGCAAGCTTCGCGGACTCGGTGACGGCCTGCGCGAACGTGAACATCGTCTCGAAGCTGCCGGCGGGCAGGTCGCTCTCGTCGTGGAGCTGGCGCGCATAGGCCACCCACTCGTCCACCAGAATCAGGCAGGGGCCGTACTCGACAAAGAGTTCCCGAAGCGCATCGCCGGGGCTCGTCGCGCTCTCGTCATCCTTTGCGATGCGAGCGAACGCCTTCTTACCGCCGAGCTGCCAGGCCATCTCGCCCCAGAGCGTCCGCACTACGGTGCCGTCGGGTTTCGTGACCGGGTTGCCGGGGGAGATTCTGTTGCCGACCAGAACGACCCGATTCGCGGTGGGAAGCGACTTTACGCCCGCTTCCGCCAGCACCGAGTCCATCCCGGCCAGATCGCTCGGGTTCACGCCGGAAAACATGTGGTAGAGCGCGAGCATCGAGTGGGTCTTGCCACCACCGAAGTTGGTCTGAAGCTGTACGACCGGATCACCGCCCTTTCCGACCAATCGCTGCGCACCGCCAATGAGCAGCCGTTTCAGGCTGTCGGTCAGGAAGGTCCGGCGGAAAAACTCGGCGGGTTTGCGGTACTCATCGCTGCCCTCACCGAGGTGTACCTGCCAGAGATCGGCGGCGAACTCCGCCTGCTGGTACCGACCGCTCGCGACATCAGCGTGGGGCGTGACGACTTCTCGCCACGGTTTCAGGGCGCCGGTCGCGCCCGCCTCGATCAGCGATCCACCGACCTTCTTCTTTTCGTTGCGCAGTTGCTGATCGAAGATCTCGCGGCGCAGTTCCATCTTCATCTTGCCGACGTCGTCGGCCTGCGGGGCCGACACGGCGGTCAAGAGACGCGACATCGAGTCGAGAGCCCGGTCGGCGTCGTCGCTGGAAAATGCCGCCTGGTGGGCCCATCGGTTTCGAACATCCCTCAGCTCGGACACAAGTGTGCGCTCCGACTGCCCGAGCGTTCGGCGGAACACGCCGTTCCACTGGTTCCATAGAACAGCGAGCAAGGAGGCGGCGTCCCAGCGCAGCGCGTCGGGGTCCTCGAACATCTTGAGCTGGTTCTCGGCGACCGACTGGCGAACGACGTCGAGCCAGCCCTGGGCGTCGCGGTTCTTGAGTTCGCGTTCTACAAACGGATGCAGGCCGTCCTTGAGCAGTTCGAGGGCCTTGCCGACGCGTTCCTGGTTCGTGAGAGCCATCGCCTACTCCTCGGTGTCGCCGAACATCTCGGATTGAACCGGGCGCGCGCTACCACCTTCGCGGGCAAGCCTGGTGATCTCTGGGAAACTCTGGACGAGGCCGTTGTAGGCAAGCGCTTCGGCCGTACGCTTCTTGCGTTCGCAGAGGGTGTAGAGGCGGTAGCAGAGTTCGCGAGCGGTTTCGGCCTTGCTCCCGAGCTTCGCGACCAGCACGGCCGCCGCAGTCTCACTACCCGATTCCAGAACCCGGATTAGATGATGGACTATCTCCCACGTCGTCAGGCGCGAGTCGGTCGTCGGGTCCCAGTCCGCGGGCAGTTCGCTCGGTTTCAAGAGCCGCACTTTACCGCGTTTCGATTCGAGGATGCCGGCCTCGACCATGCCGGCGACGCTGGTGTTCTTCGACTTGGAGAGCTGCTCGGCCACGCCGTACTCACCCTCGGCGAAGCCCTGCTGCTCAAACCAGGTCAATGCCCAGCGGCTGTCGGCATCGAAGTCGCCCTCTTGTTCGGCCAGCGCCTCATCGAGGGTCTGGTTGATTAGCGCCAGCGCCTCGCGCACGGAGAGCGAGTTGCCCTCGGCATCGAGGACCTTGGAGTAGCGGGTGTAGACCGCCATGCCCGGGCCGATAGCCGCCTGCGCCAAATCCACCGGCGCGATGTTGCCGCGCTGGAGGTGGGCGAGCGCCACGGGTAGCTCGACCTTCAGCGCGGTGACGAACTCGCGGCGCGTGGCGGTGGGCGCAGCGGCGGCACGCGGGCGACAGACGAGGATAATGCTAGAGGCGAGCGCGTTGGAACCGACCCCGATGGACCGCGCACCGCGCTCCGTCCGGATCGGCCAGGTGCCCGTGATGGTGAAGCCGGCGCGGATCACCGCTTCTAGAAACGTGTCCCATCCGGTACTCGACGTACCGCTCTCTCCATCGCTCTCGGTCTCCGCCTGCTTGAAGGCGTAGTAGATGGTAACAGGAAAGCCCGGGTGCGCTTGCTCGACGAGGCGGTGCATCGCCTGCGTCATTCCGTCGAGGAAAAAAGCCTCCGCCTTCTCCTTGCTTCCGTGGCGGTAGGGCGTGGCAACCAACTCCTCAGCTTTTGGCACCGCGAGCGTGGAGAAGATGTCGGGCAAGATCGTCTTCAGCGAGCGTCGCAGCCAGACGTAGAAGAAATCAGATAGGTCCGCGTACCCTATGTTGTCGTAATACGGCGGATCGGTCGAGACTATGCGTCCAGCAACGTCCCGGTTCGTGGCGACCGCATCCGCCTGTCTCGAAGTTCCAGGCGAAGCGACAACCGGTAGATAGTCTAGCGGAACGGTAAGAGTTCGTAGTACAGTGTCGATGCTTCCGGAGGATTCGCTAAAGAAATTGACCTCGGCGAAATCCCAGGTCATTTGTAGTGCTTGCCGCGCAAAGGTCGAACGCACCGTAGCAACGGCTGCTGATCGTCCCGAAGCCGTTCGCGAAGAAACAGGACCTGCGTTCCAAGTACAAATCGTCGATCCCTTGTCGGCTAGCTTGCTGACAAGGAACCCGAGGTATGTGGCCACTGCATCTGCGTAAGCTGCCGCGCCCTCGGCAGTGGCGGCGAGGGAGCCTTGGTTGTCGGGCACGCCCGCGCCACGCGCGTCGCGCTTTACCCGCTCGCGCGCCTCGATTACTAGGTCGGCGAAAGTCGTGAGGGACACGAGCTGGCGGGGAGTGAAGAGGTCGCCGTAGTTGTCGAGCCCGTAGTTCGAAACGTTGACGCGACACTTTCCGTGCAGCAGCGTTTCCGGCTTCCACTCCGGATTCGCTTCTTGTGCCACCGCCTCCATTTCCGCCGTCGGAGCGAGATAGACCCGCCCGCGATCACCGTCGGCGACTGTGCTCATTAATCGTACGCCCATACGCCCGGCCTTGGCCTCGGTCCGGATGTGCTCGTACGTGACTGGTACGCCGGACATCAGACAGCGGAAAGCTGCGCGCTTGCCAGCGGTCGTGCCGAGCGTCGTCCCCTCCGCATTCTTCGGCTTCCCCACTTTGACCGTGAAGCGATAGCCACTGTTCTCTATGACCGGCTCGACGTAGGCTTCCTTCTCCGACATTGGCGACAGCATGAAGCTCGAGGCGAGCGGCACGTCCACGTGGGCAAACGCCGGGTTCGGGCTCTTCACCGTGCGCGCCCAGAGCCACGCAATCACCGTGAGCTTCTGGCCCAGGTACTGATTCAGATCCGGTCGCTCCTTCGCCATCTCGGCCGTGATCTCGACCTTCGGATAGAGGTAACCGACACGCTTCTCGGCTTCGTCGCGCATCCACCGACCGTAGTAGCGCACGTCCTCGGCGAGCCCCTGCGCGCCCCTCCACTCCCGGGCGATGAGCGACCTGTCCCTGCGCGCGTCGGGGTTCACCGGCGGCTTGCCAGCAAACGTCGGCGGGATCTCGATCATCGCCTTGTTGATCAGCACTGCCACCGGGTTCAGATCGCTGGCGTAACTCTCGAGTCCGAGCCGCTGCGCCTCCAGTGGCAGCGCACCGCCGCCGGCGAACGGGTCGTGGAAACCCGGGAGCTTGTTTCGGTCGAACAATTCCTTGGCGCGCGGATGGTCGGCGTTCTCCGCGCAGGTGTATCGCCAACTCTGCCAGATCTCGTCGCGCGCCTGCTGCAGCACCCTCTCGTTGGTGGTGCTCTCCCACAGCACAAGCTCTTCGATGATCCAGAACAGCCGTTGGCGCTCTTTCTCCTGCTTCTTCTCGGTCGGAAACAGATCCGGGTGCGCCGACGGGTCATCCACCATCTGCGCGAAGATCACCGCCCGCGCGGCCGCCAGCGGCCGCCGTGCCCACCACAAGTGCAGCGTGCTCGGGTGTCCGTGGCGGATCGACTTCTCCCGCGCCGAGGCCTTGTTGATGGCCTCGAGCGGCAGCGCGACTTCGATCAATTTCCTGCGCTGCGGGACGTTCACAACCGCAGCGCTTCCTGGACGTACAGAGCGATACGGTCCCTGTTCGCTCCGAGACTGCTGAACTGTTTCTCACACATATCGCTGAAGCGGGCCAATACTTTACGATTCACTTCTTCCTGGTCCTCGAATATTGCGACAGAGCGGTGCGGAACGTTCCATCTTTCGAGCTGAAGTAGCGAAATCGTGGCGTCCCGGACTCGGTCGTCGCTTGGCAGCGCGTAGACCATGATCGGCTTGGGCAAACCGTTGATGCGGCAGTCCACTGTGTACTTGGATTCGGGGTCGTGGTCGGGGTCCGACCAGTCGAACACACGCCTATCCGCCGGCACGGTTGCCTCCACAAACGAGCGAAAATCCTCCATGAAGGTCGACCTGACACGTTCCCGCGAAAGAAAGGTTACATCGCTCACTTTGAGCAGAGCTTGTACGAAGCTGAACAGAGCGTCACCGTATCGTTCCTCCGGAATCTCGATTCGCAGTTCGCCTTCTTGATCCTCGACACCGAACGCCGAAAGCGCGTTGGCGATGAGTTTTGCGCGATTGCCTCGTTGTAGATCCTTCTCGTCGAGGTCATACGTCAAGTGCATGTACGTATGGCCTTCGTCGGCAACGATCCAACGATTCCGTTCGCGCTTCACCACGATCGCAAGGTGATCACCATCCTCGAAGAGAAACGGCGTGAACACCCGATAGCGATCTATCCCTTCCTCTTCCAGCCGAACGGTTTCTCCGACCTTGCGACGGAAGTCTGCCTGTATGGTTTCGACACGCATATGATGCCTCATGCCTCGAATAGATCGGGTTGTTGGCTAGCCGGAAGCTGGAATCCACACTCTTCGATCATGCATCGTAGCGCACCCGAGAAATCCTGATATCGGGTCGTGGGTTCCGCGAAAGTGTCTTCGCGAAACCCCGACCGTTGATATCGTTCCGTCGCTCGGTGCATGTGAAAGGCGTAGAATGTTTGTCCCTCGATGGCGTTGGTATGCTCGTGACTCCTTCCGTTGTAGCGGCAAAGTCGGAAAGGAGTCGTCGATTGCGGCGGTAGCCACGCCAAGATGACCGAAAAATCAATAGGGTTAGACAAGGCTTGGCGCAGAATGATCCTAAACTTGTTCCCGTTAACCCCGGCAACGTCTAGTTCCCGCTCACGATGGCCTCGCTTGGCGCGCGTCTGGGCGCGGCTACGATAGTCGTCCGGCAAAGGCTTCGCTTCAGCGAGAAGTCCCTCAATTTCCACATCGCTCAACGTCATCGGCATAATTCAAGACCCCATTTCGGAGCCCATGCACCATTCTTCCGCATCACCTTGCCGGTTCCTGCGGCACGAAATCGGATCGCCACAGGCGAACCGCCTGCGTTGCTAGCCGCGCCTGCCGCGCATCCAGGTGCGCGAGCGTCCATTCTTCAGTCGCTTGCTCTGCCAATTGGCCAGTCAGCATGTATGCGCTCTTCTCGTACGCTGCTCGTTTCAGAGGATACTCCGCGTTTCCGATCTCCCGATTCAACGCAGGTTCCAGCAACGTCAGGTTGCCGAGTCGGAAAATCGCACCGTCCCAGTGGTCGCGCGCGATCGATCCCTCCCAGGCCGCAGAGGGATTCTCCGGCAGGACATGCTCGATCGTTGCGGGGTCGGAGTCGGGATCACAGGCCCGACCCGAGGTGTCGTGTTCCAAGCGCGCGAGGATGTACTTCGCCAGGCGCTTGCGCTGGCCGTTGGTCACCACAGACAATCGCGAGAAGTCCTGCTCGAACTTCTCGTCGCTGACATAGATGGCCTTGAGGATCTCGAAGACCTGCCCTGGGGTACGAATCCGCTTGTGGAGGAGGGCTCTGGCTGCCTCATGGTAGACGGGCTCGAGCGCGTTCGTATTGAGGCCGCTCACGGCGCTATAGCGGAACGATATGACGCTCACCAGCTTGAGCACGCGGGCAAAATCGTCGGAATCCATGCTCTCCCAAGCCGCGAACAGCAGAGGCGTCATCTGCCGTACCCGGAACAAATTCATCTCACGCACGAACGGACGACACGCCGAACGCTCAACCCAGTACCCGTGGTTGGGATCGAGCAGCGCTGCGAAAAGCTCCGCTCGACGTTCAAGAGCATCCATGAGAGTGAATACTTCCGGCGCCGTCGTGACTTGTTCACGAACCAGCTTGAAGAGGCGCTCGCTTCTGACTTTCGGCTTCTCACACGCCAAGTGGTAGCGAAGAAACTCCGGAAAGCGCTCCTGCTGCACGGTGGCGATCAGCGCCTGCCAGCGCCGCTTCAGGGCATCCAAATCCGAGGAAACGCGCAGGCGCGAAAAGAGATAGTTCTTCAGAAGGTCAGTGGACGATAGCTCCAAACCTCGAGCATTCAGCGTTTCAAAAACCGTGTATGCATTGAGGTCATCGTCGACGGTGATGAGGATGAAGACCAACTGACGACCGACGGTCTCTGAAAGCAATGAGGCGAGCTTCTCACCATTCGAGGCGAGCGTCGCGTCCGACTCGATCAGTCGTGAGAAATACTGGAAGCATTCCCACAGAAGCCGATTCGACCGCGGAAGCCCTCTAGGATTGAGCGGAGCGCGGAGCTGAACAAGGTAGTCTTGGTAGAAAGCGTCGTCCGTCGAGTTGAGGAACAACTTGCTGCTCTCCACGAGCGAAGCCGGATCCTTCTCCCCGATGAAACGCCCACGCAACCCTGCGGCTCGCTCACGGTTCGGATCTGAAGCTGCGGGTCCGGCGACTATCTGATGGAGACGACTGATCGCCGCGAGCGCCAAGATGCTCAGAGTGGCAATTCGTTGCTGTCCGTCGATTATCAGGAAATCGCGATCGCTCTTTCCTTCGACGACAAGCGCCCCCATGTAGTGCCGCTCGTCCGGGTTGTCCCGGAGATCCATGATGTCACTCCACAGGTCTTCCCATTGCTCCTCCACCCACGAGTAGTCGCGCTGGTAGGCGGGAACGCGGTACGTCTTCCCATTCCCGACGAGTTCCAGGAAGGAACTCGTTCTCGTGGTTAGCAGATTGGCTTTTGCCATGGGTTCCTCACTGGACGTTCGCGAACATTCCGCCGTCGCATCGGCCCCCTATCGCAAGCTTCACCCGGTCGAATTGGGGGTCGGGATACTTCGCCCGAAAGTGGCGGTAGCGGCTAGCCACCGGTCCCGCTGAGCGATAACCCCGCACGAGGCCTCTCGGCGTGTCGGTCGGGGAGCAGACGCGACGGAGACTATAGGCCGTGGAGAGGGCGAGAAAAAGGCGGCAACTAGCGTTCTTGCGGGCTTGGAGAACGCTCCGCCGGCCTACTCCAGGAAAGATCGATGCGGCGGCCCGCAACACGCGGCAGACGGTGCTAGTCGCCGGAACGTCGGTCTGCGGATTGGGTCGGAATTGGGTTTTTATTGGGACAGATTGGGATTTAGGCGGTTCGCCCCCGTTCGCATCGTCGAGTCGAACCGCAGCGATCAGGCACCGCTTAGTCGTCACTGCGGCTCCCCTGCACGATCGAGCAAGTCGGCGAAACTGTAATTGACGCTGCTCGCCCCGAAGTCGGGCTCGCGCTGGAAGGGCTGGCGCAGGTAGTGGACCTGATGTCGCTCGCCGTCGAAAAACTCGACGATGGCCAGGATGAAGTCGTCCGGCTTGTTCAGAGAGTAGAGTATCTCGTTCTTGGTTACCGTGATCGTATCGGCACCGCTCACCCGCCCCTTCACTTCGATGAAGCGGAGCCGACCCGTTCCGGGAATGTGGGATTCGATGTCGTAGCCAAGTTTCTCGAGTTCCCGATCCGTCGGCTCGAAGCCGAGCGATCGCTCGACCTCCATCACGGCGGCGCGGGCGCGCGCCGCGGATACCTGCGTGTCGATCGGGGGACCGACAGTGGGCGCGACCGTGCCGGTCATCGCAGCGATGAGTCCCTTGGGAACGACAACGAGACCGCCCAGCACGACAGGCGGCAACGTCGAGAGTTGCGACTCGGCGTCGAGTTCCGCGAGCCGCTTCTGCAGCCGTCCCTGAAGGTCATCTGCCCGACGCCTGGCCTCGGCCGAGTTCAGCCTGGCGCCGGCCTTGCCGGCCTGCTCTTGATCCTTGAGCTGCGCGGCCCGGTGGTCCCAGTAGGCTATCTCCTTCGTGAGACGGTCTTTGACGGCGGTCCGCGTCCTCCCGATCCAATCCAACCGCCGCGTGCGGACCTCGCCCACGTGATCGGGAACCACCCCCGCGATCGCGTGACCGATCGCCTGCCTCTCCAGGTCACGACTGATCCACGCGCACTCCGGCCGAGCCAACAGAGCGTCCACCGTCGGCTCACCGTCGGCGAGCGGTCGGTAGTCGAGATAGGGCGCGTAGTGCAGATGCCGGGTGTTGCCGGCCGCGTCGATCTCGACGTAGAGCATGCGCTTGCTAATCGTCCTGGGTTCTCCGGACGGCAGCAGCTTTGCGTCCTGGATCGAGTGCTCTAAGTAGAACAGCACGCGCGGGTCCGACCCCGCGTCTTGTTCGTCAACCAGCACCGTCCCGCGGCGAAGCAGATCCCGATGCCGCTCGAGCGTCAGATCCAGCACGGAATCGAGCAACGGGTGTCCCGGGCAGACGAACTTCGCCATCACCTGCCCGGATGGCGTGAGAAGGTCTTTCTCGAACGCGATGCGTTCGTAGCGCTGCAACACGGGCTCACCCGTCCCGATCGCGCGGTCCCGATTTCGGATCGGCGCCGGCACGTGGGTGACTTCGTAACGGCGCGGCTCTCGCTGGCGAGTGGTGCCGCCGAGCTGCTTGAAGGCTTCGAGGAAGAACGATTCGACGTAGTGAGGTTGAAGGCGTCGCGCGTCCGCTCGCTCCATGTCCTCACGGATCCGCGCCACGCGGCTGGCATCCATCGCATCGTGGGCCAGCGCGCGTTCCTCGATCAGGCCTTCGAGGTGAGGACGGTCCACGGCATCCGCGATCGCCCGGTCGAGCCGCGCACGAACTTCCGGCAGGTCGCCATAACGCACGGCCTCGATCAGCAGCTCGCGCAGAGACCGACCCTCAAACTGAAGTTTGCCGAGGACGTCGAAGACCTGGCCCCCGAGGGCTTGGCGCGCCTGCTCGAGTTTTTCGAGCAGGGTCCGGTAGACGTCACCCTCGCGGGTTTCCTCGGCGACGAGGTTCCAGAGGTGACACACCTCGGTCTGACCGATGCGGTGAATCCGACCGAAGCGCTGTTCCAGACGGTTCGGGTTCCACGGCAGATCGTAGTTCACCATCAGGTGGGCGCGCTGCAAGTTGATGCCCTCGCCAGCGGCATCGGTAGCGAGCAGCACCTGCACCTCGGGATCGTGGAGAAAACTCTCCTGGGACTTGCGGCGTTCTTCGCGACCCATGCCGCCGTGAATCATCACCACCGCCTGCGGCCGGCCCAGCAGTGAGGAAATCTGGCGCTCCAGGTAGTTCAGCGTGTCGCGGTGCTCGGTGAACAGCACCAGCTTCTGCCGCGGCGAGGAGATCGGCGGAGGAATCGGACCGGCGCCGAACGGAACCTTGGGCTCCTCGACGTGACCGATCCCGGCGGGAGTGAAAATCTCTCCAAGCAGATGAGACAGCTCCCGCCATTTCGTGTCCTGCCCGCTGCGACGGACCTCGGCGGCGAGGGCTTCGAGGCGGGCGAGGGTTTCGATCTCCAACTTCAACTCGGCAAGCGTCGCCGCCGCGGTCGCCTGGTCGAGTACCTGTTCCTCGGCAGCCTCCACCTCGTTCTCGGGTGCCTCGTCGAGATCTTCTACGTCCTCGGCATCGAGGACCGGGCCCGCGATGGCCACGGCAGTCGGCGCTTCCGCCCCTCGTTGCAGCAGTTCCAACTCACGGAGCCGCTTCTCTAGCCGCTCACGCCGGCGCTTGAGCGACTGGTAGATCGCCTCGGGTGACGACGCGAGCCGGCGCTGAAGGATCGTCAAGGCGAACCCGACGGTCCCGGCGCGCTTGTCGTTCTCGAGAGCCTCGGCGCGGTTGAACTCTTCGCGGACGTAGTCGGTTACCGACTTGTAGAGGCGGGCCTCGGCGGGCGAGAGCTTGTACGGCACCGTGTACGCGATGCGCTCGGGGAAGAGCGGTCGCCCGTCGAACTTGAGCAGGCTCTCCTTCACCATCCGGCGCATGAGGTCGGAGACTTCAACCTGGTGTACACCGTCGCGGAACTTGCCTTCGAAGCGGTCGCCGTCAAGGAGCGCCAGGAAGAGCTGGAAGTCTTCTTCCTTTCCGTTGTGCGGCGTCGCCGTCATCAGGAGAAAGTGCCGGGTGATCCCGGACAGGAGCTGCCCGAGTCGGTAGCGCTTGGTGTACTTGACCTCGCCGCCGAAGAAGGTCGCCGACATCTTGTGGGCTTCGTCGCAAACCACGAGGTCGTAGCGGCAGTCGGGCGCGGACAGCTTGGCCTGGACCTCCTCGTTGCGCGCCAGCTTGTCGAGCCGCGCGATCGCCAGGTCGTTCTCGACGAACCAGTTGCCGGTTCGACTCGATTCGAGCTTGTCGTTGGTGAGGATCTCAAACGGCAGGTGGAAGCGGCGGTCGAGTTCGTCCTGCCACTGCTCGGCGAGGCTGCCGGGGCATACGATCAGGCAGCGCTTCAGGTCGCCGCGGGCGATCAATTCCTTGATGAGGAGGCCAGCCATGATCGTCTTGCCGGCGCCCGGGTCGTCCGCCAAGAGGAAACGCAGCGGCTGCCGGGGCAGCATGGCCTCGTAGACGGCGGTGATCTGGTGCGGCAGCGGGTCAACCAGCGAGGTGTGAACGGCCAGGACCGGATCGAAGAGGTGGGCCAGTCGGATACGGTGCGCCTCGGAAACCAACCGGAAGAGCGCCCCGTCCCCGTCGAAACTCCACGGGCGTCCCATCTCGGCGAGTTCCAGCCTGGGTTCGTCGTGCCGGTACAGGAGTTGGTTGGCCACCTTTCCGGCCTGGGTTTTGTAGGTGAGTTCGAGGGCCTCCGACCCGAACCACTGGACGCCCACGACCGTGACCATGGCATCCGGGACGATGCCGCGAATTGCGGCATTGGGTTGGATCTGTTCGAGTTTCATCATCTCTCAGTGACCACGGTGGAGGCCGGCGACTTCCCCGAGGCGGCCTGTTCCTGAGCCGCGAGGCTGGGCTGGTGGTGGAGCACCTGGTCCGGTCCGGGAAAGCCTCGAAGGAATAGCGCGGATGATGTCGAGGCGTCGGCGGATGTGCAACGAATCCGCGCGCCGCTCGACTCCCAGCTCCGTGGATTCCGAGCACAAGGCATCACTTGGGCGGTACACGCCATGGGTATTCCGGCGTGCCTGGCGCCCCGCCAGCGTTCCATTGCCGGTAGCGCTCGGGCATGCATCGGCTGCACGGCCGGAAGCCGGCCGCGATGGCGTCGGCCTCGTCGCGGAAGAAGACGCGTCCCGGTTTGTACCCGCCTTTCGCGAGCGCGTTCAGTGCCGCCGGACAGTCCATGCGACCGTACACGTTGTACCGTTTGTTGTTGTGACGGTGGCCGCCGAGCTCGCCTTTCTCGTCGCTCAGGTACTCGCCGCCGTCAGGCCCTATCAGGTGGAATGGCTTCGACATGGTGAGACCCCTACGTGTACCGAACGAGGACCGTGACGAGCGGCAGGCCCCTCGTCCGTTGCGGGCCGAACAGGTCGCCCTGGCTGTTGTGCAGATACTGGCGCGCCGGGCGGAACACCTGGTCCGGTCCGGGGAAACCTCAAACGAATGCCGCGGATGATGTCGAGGCGGCGGCGGATGCGCAACGAATCCGCGCGCCGCTCAGGAGTTGTGGACGGGCCACCGGCGCGATGTCCGGCACTCTAGTCGACCCAACGCGGCGATTCTGTGCCGTCCATCACAGATCTGAACCCGAAGCGGCGGAGGATGCCGAGTTGTGGCCTGGCCGGAGTGGCCACCGCGGAGCGTTCGTCCTGGAAATGCTTGCGCCTGGTCGTGGCCAGGATTCGCCCGGAACGATCGAACCCGTAGAGTAGTGGTTGATGGAAGCCGCCCAGAACGTTCCGGTAACGGCGCCGACGACGGCTCGCAAGGCACGCCTCGGAGGCCGCCCCCGGGCGTGTACGCCGCTGGTACAGGCTGCCATCCTTCGGGTCGCGAGGTCCGGCATGCCCCGGAAGGTGATCGCGGCGTACGCCGGGATCAGCCCACGGACCCTGCACCGATTTCTCCGACTCGCTGAAGAGTCCCGGGAAAAGCGCGACCGCGGGCGACGGCTTACAGAGGCAGAGAAGGAGTTGTGTCAGTTTTGTCTCGATTTCCACAAAGCCGAGGCCGACCTCGAAACAACCGCGGTCCGCGCCATCACGAGCGCCGCGTGGGCAGGGGACTGGCGCGCTGCCTTGGCCTTCCTGGAGCGGCGATTCCCGGAACGGTGGGCACGGCGCCGGATCCGCCAGACCGTACCGGCCGAGGAGGAAGGCGCGCGGCCGCCGGCACGGCCAGCGCTGGCCAACGGGCGCCGGCCCCGCGAATTGCCGCGGGAGGAACTGAAAGCCGAACTGGCGCGCCGAGGATTGCCGACGGAGATCTTTGCGAACGAGTGAGATTCGGCGCGTAGCTCTCCCAAAAAACGCGCCGCTGCGTAGCTGTTCACCGTCGGAGTCACAAACCCAGACTCACCACTAGACTGGTCGATGAAGACCTCAATCTCACTCTCCTTGTCGCGAGTAGTCGCGTAAACATACTCGTCCCACGGCTTCTCCTTGTCATCCTGCCCCGCCCCCTCCTGCGGCTTCAAGAAGGGGAGTTGCTTCCTCCTTCAATCTCGGAAGTTCATTCCGAAGAAGATCGGCGAACGCCATGCCATCAGCGGCCTTGAGAAGGCGAATGACCAATGGAACATATTCGCCTTTGGCGAGGCCGAAGCACTGCGATATGCGGTCGGCGATACTCTTACGATTGTAGAGCCTGAGAATCTCGTCGAGCCGTCCGGTTTCAAGAGCCGCGGCAAACATCAGTCGCGTGTCAGCAATGATCGCGTCCAGGCCCAACGTGCGAAGAAGGTCCGTCACGCCGTCGCGCAGACCCTGTTCGTCGGCGCTTGCGCGAGAGTAACAGGAGAGATGGTAGCGCACGCGCTGGGCGGCGTGCGCGGAAACTTGGGCCTCCATCTCGCCGGTGAGCGCAGCCACTACGAACTTCGTGACCTCGGAGACAGTCGTTGCCGGATCGCGCAATAGGTGGACTGCGACAGCAGCGATTAGGCGTTCAGCGCAGAGCAGGTTTTCCAGTTCCGCGAATCTGAGAACCTGAATACCGCTTGCTTCGAGAGCGGTGACTTCGCTTTGGCTACGAACATCTCGATCCACGATGCCGGCAGCAGCGAACCCGTGGAGGGCCGTGTTAGCGAGTAGTGCCTTCGTGGCCTCGACGACCTTTTCTGCCCCGCCGCGGGGAACCACATGCATATCCGG
Organism: Deltaproteobacteria bacterium; assembly: GCA_016218925.1. Taxonomy (GTDB): domain Bacteria; phylum Desulfobacterota; class Binatia; order UBA1149; family CAITLU01; genus CAITLU01. Next base: position 43,162 of record JACRCR010000089.1, read on the forward strand.
GTAACAAAGTTGGTAGATCGTATGGTCGAGCCCTCCGCGTTCGCCTTCGCAGAAGAGGAGAGGCTTTCTGCTCCCGAGGATTTCCAGAACAAGTGCCTCGGGTAGTGCTTTTTCGTTGGGAACGTAATCCCACTCCCAAGCGGTGCCGTTAAAGCTACGAAGCCAGATCTTCTTCGCATCGACGCGGCTCGCGGCGAAATCCAGATCGTGGGTCAAGTAGACGAAGGTCTTGTCCGGACACAATGCCTCGACTTTGTTCCAGAGCTTGTCCATCAACGATCTGTGCAGGTGGAGTTCCGGCTCATCAATAACCAGCATCGCGCCACTTGGCGCGCAGAGGCATTGGCCTAACAGGTAGAGCGTAACGCGCTCTCCGTCGCTCATCTCTTTTGCGTGGTATTCTCCGGGCGAGCCGCTCTCGACGATTACTTTGCCATCGAGAAAGTTGATGCGGCGGTGTGGCATCAGGTAATTCCACGCGGCGACGATCTCGTCGATGGCGGAATTCGGTACGGGCATGTACTGAGCGGTCTGTCGCGTCTCCTCGGTATGCTTTCTATTCCGCTCCGCGTCTTTGGCGAAAAGCAGAGCAAGCAACTTCTCGTAGTCGGAAAGGAGGAACGTCGCCGGGACACCTCCCCAGCGATCCTGACGTCTGCGTCCCAGGCTCGCGTGTTGATCGTGGCGGCCCAGGAGCAGATCCATCTCCGCTTGCTCATGAGTCTTCATCGGCGCGAACTCAGGGAGCGCGAGGGCCTTTTGCGCGCCTATACGGTGGACGATCAGTCCCTGTTGAAGATGCTCCTCAAGCCAAACGCCGAAGCGAGTTTTTCCCGACCCGTTCGCACCCGTGACCACGAGGCGCAACGGCGCTTCGTATTCAACGAGGGGACCATCGGGCGTTTGACTAGGTAGTATGATGGACATGATGTTGGCCCCCTCCGGGGCATTGAGACCTCATAGCAGAGCGCAGACCCAAAACTCCTGCGCTCTAAAGAGGAAGATGTGCCGACTTCCGGCGAGTTCTGCGGCCGTCGGAATCGGGCCGCATGTCGGCAGCTTGTCGGCAGTGACTCCAGTTAGCCACAAAACAAGCGCCATAACTGGCTGATTTTGTTGAAGCTGACGGGCGGATTCGAACCGCCGACCTGCTGATTACGAATCAGCTGCTCTACCAACTGAGCTACGTCAGCGTACCGGGTAGGAAACGCGCGGTGTCATCGCGACGGCCGAGCGATCGGGGCGGTTTATAGCCGACCCCTGCTTCGGTGCAAAGTCGCGGGAAAACGCC
>JACRCR010000093.1 GCA_016218925.1 Deltaproteobacteria bacterium
AGTAGGGGCCACCACATCGACATCGTCAAGATTCTGCTCGACGCTGGCGCCGACGTGAACACCAAAGACACCGCACTGAGGGAGACACCCCTGCACTCGGCTACGAAGCAAGGTCACGTCGATGTGGTGAAACTTTTGCTCACCGGCCGCGCCGACGTGAATGCTCGGAACGTAGGCGGCATGACGCCGCTGTACTTCGCTGCGAACGCGGGCCGCGCCGACATCGTGAAAGCCCTGCTCGACGCCGGCGCCGAAGTGAACGCCAGGGACGAGATCGGCGAGACGCCGCTACACTCGGCTACGAAACAAGGCTACGCCGACGTCGCCGCCCTTCTCCGCGCCCACGGCGGCAAAGAGTAGCCCGATGGTCGGGCTCCCAGGGTGCCGCCCCGGCGCTTGTGTCTGCCGGATTCGGCGGTGGGTTCCGGCTTTGGCGACTGTTTTTCTGCCCTCGGATCCCCTCGCGCGCGAGAGGGGCGCAAAACCCCCAATCATCGGCGGGCTTGGCCATCTTGAAACTCACGGCGAACCGACGACCGAGGCCCTCGGCCACGTCGACCCTCGACTCAGCGAAACCTGAGCCCGCCCGGCCGGCTCGTTCAAAATCGCCGGCGCGGACCTCGCCCTTGAGCCGCCAGGAGCCCCGGAAACGCCCGTACAAGCTTCTTGGGCTGGTTGGACAAGGGGGCCGCCCCGGCCGCGTGCGGAGCAGCGGGAAGGAGGGCGGCCTGTCCGCGACCGATAGCCAGTCGCGACCGCCAGGCACGAAGGGCCGCATAGTCCGACCTTGCCAAGCCTCCCGTTGCTGGAGTATCAAACGAATCCGGGGGCATTTCTGGGGGCATCCGCTCGGAGTCGAAAGACAACAAGCCTTAGCGAACGGCTGCTTACGGCGCTAACTCGGTGGTGCTCGGCTCCACCAACTCCTCGATCGATACAAACCCTTCCGTTCGCACCCTCCAGGCCAGCCGTTTGCAGCGCCGGAGGGCAAACCCCCGTGTGAGAGCCGGCGCCGGTCAGCCAGGCCGCCGCCTGTGCATTCGCGCTAGACGCGCGCCGCAAGATGTATTGCATGCGTGCATGGCGTTCTGACCCCCCGCGTGGCATAAGGTCGCGAGCTTTAAGGCTGCAAATGCGGCTAGTTCAGCCTTTTCTTCACTACCCGAGCCGATTCGGTCCGCGGGAGCCGCGAGAAAAATGGACTGTGGGGTTGACGGACCCCGGGACGCCCGGCACCCTCAGCGCCGACCCGAGGGTCAGCGGGGCTGCTAGGTGGGCGGCCCCGCTTCCGGAGTCTGCCTCGTCCCTTCCGCCCGCTCCATAGAGTTGGGGCGGAACGCTCTAGTGCCGAATGGCAAGCCGGCATCCTTTTTTTGGGTGACCACAGTGTATAGCGTAGGCGTAGGAGGGAGTGGGTCATGGAGTCACTGAGCAGGTTCTTTCGAGATGAAGGAGGCGGCGTACTCGTCGAGTATGCTTTCCTCGCGTCATTGATCGCGTTGGCGGCAGTGGCGGCGATGAATGCGGTGGGCAGCAGCCTGGCGCAGAAGCTCGACCAGATCGCCGCGTCTCTGAACTGAGTCAGGTTCGTTTCAACGGCGCGCCAGGGGTGGGTCTGGCGTCGCCCCGGGCCCGGTGCCCGGTCATTCAATCCAATTCTTGCTGAGTCCCAGCCCAGCCGGGGCGCCGCCCCTGGCCTCAGTCGATCTCGTCGGCGCGCTCTTCGACCGCCTGTTTGAACTCCCGCACCGAGTCGGTCAGAGCCGACTGCTCGAAGATCCGCCGCAGCGGCCCCGGTACCCAGAACCCGACATCCAGCGCCTGGGTGCAGGTAGCTTCGGTGAGGCCGCGCTCGAGTTCGACGAGGTCGTAGCTCCCCTTGATCGCCGCCAGATCGCCGGCGGTCATCTTCCAAGAGAGTCGATGGGGGCGTTTGCTCTCATACGAAAGCGTGTAGCGGATCGTCCGGACGATCGCGTGCAGTTCGTACTCGACGGTCCAGGTTCCGGCCGCTGGATCGGACTCGACGATGCGCGCGGTCTGGATCATCCCGAACCACTGCGGGTAGTGCGCGAAGTCGACCAGCACCTCGAAACACAGGTCGAGCGGCGCTGAGACCACTTCGGTGTGAGTGTGTGTTTCCACGCGCGGCAAGCTAGGGGGCGGTGCTCGACTTGTCAACGCAGGTGTGGCGCTATGCACCGACGTGGCGCGCTCCGTCGAAACGGTGTTGCTGCTCGGACGCAATGTCCTTGCGCACGATGTCGCCCGTCGTCTGGCCGCGTCCGATCGCGAGCGCCGCGTGGTGACGATTTCCACGGTCGGCGAGGCGGCTCCCGGCGAGCGAGTCATCGATCTCACGTCGTTCGTCGGAACCGGCCAGCTCGCCGAGATACTGCAAGAGCTGCGTCCGTCGATGCTGGTGCTGCTGGCCTTTTCAGAATCGCCGGTCACGCCCGAGCGGCCGTGGCTCCAGGACGCGGCGGTCGCGGATGCGGTAGCGACCGCGATGAGGAAGTGCGCCGATCTCAAACTGCGCCTTCCCAGCTTGCTCGCGCTGTCGTCCACAGCCGTTTACGGCGTCGCACCCGGCAGTCCGCTGCTCTTCGACGAGGCCTGCGAGGGCGTGCCCATCGCGCCTCTTTCTTCCGCGTTCGACCGCTGGGCCGACGGGTTGCGCCAGGCCGAGGCCACGCTGCTCTCGCTGCGCGAAGAACTGCGCATCGCGGTCGCACTGCTGCGCAGCGCCAGCGTGGTGGGCGGGCCGATCGACAGTCCGCTTCAGGCCTGGCTCAGCGCAGCGCTTCCGGTGCGGGTGCTCGGTTTCGACCCTCCGGTTCAGGTTCTTGACTACGAAGATCTCGTCGAAGCGGTGGTGCTGGCGATCGAGCAGCGCAGCGCCGAGATTCTCAACATCGTCGGGCGCGGCGCGGTCTCGCTCTCGCGCCTGCTCGCGCTCAGCGGAACGGTTGCGCTGCCGCTTGCGGGTCCGCTCGCCGATCGACTGACGTCGGACGCGATGGACGGCAAGCGCCTGCGCTGGCGCGCGCTGGCGGATGGCCGTCGCGCGATGCAGGCGCTCGGTTTTCGGCCGGCGCGAAGTACGGAGGAGACGCTGCGTGCGAGACGTTGAACCGATTCTGTGGAAGGGTGGCCGGCTCAGCTTGCTCGACCAACGAAGGTTGCCGCAGCGCGAGACCTACCTCGAACTGCGCGGCGCCCGCGACACCGCGCGTGCGATCCGTTCGATGGTGGTCCGGGGAGCGCCGGCGATCGGCGTCACCGCCGCGTTCGGACTGGCGCTCGAAGCCGCGCGTTTTCGTAGCGGCCATCTCCGCGACGACTTCGAGCGTGCGGCCGGCGTGCTGTTGGCGGCGCGTCCGACCGCGGTCAATCTGCGCTGGGCGCTGGAGCGTTTGCGCGAGACCGCCGCGGCGGTTGGGCAGGACGCAGCGCCCCGGACGCTGGCCGCCGCTTTGCGCAAGCAGGCGCTGGCTCTCTACCGCGAGGACATCGCCGCCAACCGCGCGCTCGGCGCCGCCGGTGCGCGAGTGCTACCGAGCGGCGACGTGCTGACCCACTGCAACGCCGGCGCATTGGCGACGGCAGGCTACGGCACCGCGCTCGGAGTGATCCGCGCCGCGTGGAGCAGTGGCCGTCGCTTCGGGGTCTACGCTACCGAGACGCGGCCCTTCTTGCAGGGCGCCAGGCTCACCGCCTGGGAACTGGTCAGGCTTCGGATTCCGGTCACGCTGATCACCGACGGTATGGTCGGGGCGCTGCTTGCCACCCGCAAAGTGGCCGCAGTGGTGGTCGGCACCGATCGGACTGCGGCCAACGGCGACGTCGCCAACAAGATCGGCACCTACACGATCGCGGTACTCGCGCGCCGTCACGGCGTGCCGTTCTACGTGGCGGCTCCAACGTCGTCGATAGATCTGGACTGCGCGAGCGGCGACGACATTCCCATCGAAGAGCGCGACGCAGACGAAGTAACCCACATTCGCGGCCGCCGAGTCGCGACCGAAGGCGTACGCGTCTTCAATCCGGCTTTCGACGTCACGCCAGCCGAACTGGTAACTGCGATCATCACCGAGCAAGGAGTAGTACGCGGCGGCGACCGAACCGGTCTCGCGCGCGCAGTGCACGCCGCCCAGCGCCACCGCTAACCCGAAAGGGGTCAAGTCGCGGCTTGCGATTTGAGCCGCTGTGCGACTTGGAGGGGGTCAAGTCGCGGCTTGCGACTTGTGGCGCCGGACTTGGAGGGGGTCAAGTCGCGGCTTGCGACTTGTGGCGCCGTGTTTCAGGGCTGCTGCGGGTCGCCGGCGGCAATCTCGAACGCTGGGTAGCCAGCCGCCAGCAAACGCCGCTTCATGTCCTCGAGAGCGGGCCCCTTGGGGAGTCTCCCCACTCTAACCCGGTAAAGCGGTTCTCCGCCCGAAGTCGCGTCTACGATGGCGACGTCGCGGAACGACGCGGCGAGTTTGTCGCGAAGCTGCTCGGCGCTTCGACGCTGGCGGTAAGCTCCGACTTGCAGCGTAAGGCGCGGGCCCTCCGCCTTTGCCGTCGCCGTCGCCGCCGCCGCCGCCGCCGTCGATCCTTCGGCTTGGCCCGCCTGCGAAGGCTCGCCGGCCACAGCCGCCGGCGCACCGCTCTCGGCTGCGTTCGCGGCTGGCGCTGAGTCCGCGTTCTGTTTCGGCGCGGCGCCCGGCGTCTCGTCGTCGTTCGCATCGGCCGGTTGCGCCACCGAGCTGCCGGGGCGATGCGGCGGCGCGATGGTTACCTCGTAGCGCTGCTCGGCTCCTTTGGGCTCGCGCTGCGCGGCAGCAGCCGCAACCTCTCCGAACGTCGTCACCAGCAATGCCGCTGCGGCGATCGCGCCGAGGCTCGTCAGCCGCAATGCCGCTGCGGCGATCGCGCCGGGCCGCGTCAGCCGCAATGCCGCTGCGGCGATAGCGCCGAGCCTCGTCAGCCGCAATGCCGCTGCGGCACTGTCGGCAACGACACGCGCGGTAGCGGCGACCGCGCCACGCGTCGTCACCGGTACCGCCGCGCAGACTGCGGCCAGCGCGCCGCACATACCTTCAGGCAACATGTTCGCCGTGGTCGCGCACACGCAGGCGCTCGGCCAGTTCGCGATGGGCCGGCGCGCCGATCGCAAGCGGATCGACGGCGGTGCGTTCGAGCTTTCGCGATTTGGAAAAGAGTTTGTCGCGGCGCTTGCCGATTGCGTCGATGAGCGCTGCGGAAACGACACCGTCGGCGATCGCGCGGCTCAGATCCGTGTGAGCTTCGCGTATCAACGCCGGAGTCGCGCACACCAGGCACGCGTCGCACTCGGCCGTGATCGCCTGCACGGCCGCGCCACCGACCCGGAAGTTGTCGGCGATCGCTTTCATCTCGAGGTCATCGGAAATGACGAACCCCCGGTAGCCGAGTTCGCCGCGCAGGCAATCGCGGATCACCGCCTTGCTCAAAGTGGCCGGGAGCACCGGATCAAGCGCCTCACAGATGATGTGCGCCGTCATGATCGACGCTACCCCTTGCGCGATGGCGCGCGCGAACGGGCGAAACTCCAGGCCACGCAGTCGATCCAGTCCATGCGTTGCCGCCGGCAGTGTCGGAAGCGCCAGGTGCGAGTCGAGGTCGGTGTCGCCGTGACCGGGGAAATGCTTGCCGCAACCGAGCATGCCGCCTTCGGTCAGCCCCTGAAGGTAGGGCAGGGCGTGGTGGACGACCTCTTCGGGAGTGGCGCCGAAGGCGCGGTCGCCGATGATCGGGTTGGCCGCGTTGGTGTGAACGTCGAGCACCGGCGCGAAGTTCAGGTTGAACCCGGCGGCGCGCAGCTCGGCGGCGTGGGCGTGTCCGACGTCGCGCAGCAGTCCCGGGTCGCCATACCTGGCCATCGTCAGCGCCGGCGGGAAGTGGGTGAACTCGGGCGGCATCCTATGGACGCGACCGCCTTCGTGATCGATGGCCATCAGGAACCGTTCGCGGCCGTCGCGGATGCCCCGGGTGAGCTCGCACAACTCCGGCGTCCCGGCGATGTTGCGCCGAAACAGGATGACCCCTAACGGTCTGATTTCATTGAGTAGCGACTGGGCTTCCCGGTCGAGTTCGGGACCCGGAAGGCCGATCAGCAAGAGCTGTCCCGCGGTCTCTTCCGCTTGTGCTGCCGCCGCGCCGCGCATCGCGGCAAGATAGCATGGCACCCGCGCAGAACTCGATTGCGGCGGCGGTTCCCGCGGCCCCGTCTCGACCGCGCGGCGACCGCGCGCCGCGCCGTTGAGCCACGCCCCGACCGCGCGGCGACCGCGCGCCGCCCCCTTGAGCCACGCCCCGACCCCGGGCCACGCCCCGACCCCGGGCCACGCCCCGACGCCGCGGCGACCCGGCGCCGGCCGCGCCTCGCCTCGAACTCCGCCGCACTCCAGCCCCGCACCGAGTGACGCGAGAGCCCCCGCACCGTTGACCTCGATTCCCACCGGCCGAGGAGACCTGTCGCAAGCCGCGACTTGACCCCACCCCTCTGTAGACTCGCATTGCCTTGCGTGATAGCCGGGGGTCGGTTGGTGGGAAGAGGGGCTTGCTGCAAGAGGCTCGCTACATTGCCGTCGAGGGACCGATAGGAGTCGGCAAGTCCTCGTTGGCGGGGGCCCTTGCCAGGCACTACGGCGCGCAGTTGGTCAGCGAGCCGGTTGAAGAGAACCCCTTCCTCCCGCGCTTCTACGAGGAGCCCGAGCGCTACGCACTGACCGCGCAGCTCAGCTTCCTGGTAGAGCGCTACCGCCAGCAGCAGGAACTGGTTCAAGTTGACCTCTTCCAGCAGTCGGTGGTTACTGATTACGTCTTCGCGAAGGATCGAATCTTCGCGGGGTTGACCCTGGGGCCGGACGAGTTGACGCTGTACGAGAGAATCTACGGCTTGCTCGACTCCAGGATTCGAAAGCCGGACCTGGTCGTCTTCCTCGATGCGGAGGCGGAGGTCCTGCTGAGGAGGCTGAAGAAACGAGACCGGCCCTACGAGCGTCGTATCGGCCGGCAGTACATAGAGAAGGTCGCGGAAGCCTACAGGAGGTTCTTCCACGGCTACAAGGACTCTCCGCTGCTCGTCGTGAGTTGTTCGGACATCGACTTTGTCGAGAACGGCGGCCACTTGGCCGACCTGGTCCGGGAGATCGGATCGATGGGGCAGGGAGTCCAGTATTACGTACCGCTTGGATCCGATTGAGCGGCGCGGGCGAGGCCCGCAAGCCGCAGGACTGAGACGGGTGTCGAGAATCAGCAGGCCTACGAGCCGCCGCAGCGAAGCACCGGCGCGCCTCCACAGCCCGCACGATCGACGAACCGAACCGGTCCGGGAGGTCGTTCGATGGCTGCGGGATTCGAAGAAGCCAAAGTAACCGTTCCGGCCGTTCTGGCAGCGAAGGGCGAGCGCAAGCTCGCGATGGTCACTGCCTACGATTTCACATTCGCGCGTCTGGCCGACAGAGCCGGCGCCGATCTGCTGCTGGTCGGCGACTCGCTCGGCATGGTCGTCCAGGGCTGTGAGACCACGTTAGGTGTGACCATGGACGAGATGGTCTACCACACTCGCATGGTCGCACGCGGTCGCACTCGCGCGCTGGTGATCGGCGACATGCCCTTCCTTTCCTATCAAGTTTCGACCAGCGAGGCCGTGGCCAATGCCGGTCGCTTCATCAAGGAAGGCGGCGCCGAAGCGGTCAAGCTCGAAGGCGGCGTGCACGTGGCCGACACCGTGAAGCGCCTGAGCGATATCGACGTTCCGGTGATGGGACACATCGGCCTCACCCCCCAGTCCGTGCATCGCATGGGCGGACACAAAGTGCAGGGACGGCGCCCCGGCCACGGCGCCGGCGGTCGCGACCGACTCTTCGAAGATGCCCGCGCGCTCGAAGAGGCCGGTGCCTTCGCGATCGTCATCGAAGGAGTACCCGCCGATCTGGCAGCGGAGATCTCGCGCAGCCTGTCGATTCCCACCATCGGAATCGGAGCGGGGCCGGCCTGCGACGGACAGGTGCTGGTGCTGCACGATCTGCTCGGCCTGGAAGATCGCATCGCGCCGAAGTTCGTGCGCCGCTACGCCGAGCTCGGTCGCGCTGCGGTGGATGCCATCGGCCAGTACGTCGCCGATGTGCGAGAGGGAAGCTTCCCCGCCAGGGAACACTCGTTTTCGTCGCCGCGCCCGGTGGCGCGCATCAAAGAGGCGTGAGGCAATAGAGAAAGCGGAGGCGACGCGCCGGCCCGGTCCGCGCGCGACGTCACCGGCGAGAATGCGATGAAAGTCGTACGTTCGGTCGCCAAGATGCAGGAACTCAGTCGTCAGACCCGCAGTGCGGGACTGACAGTCGGTTTCGTGCCGACGATGGGCTACTTGCACGACGGGCACGTTTCGCTGGTTCACCTGGCGCGCGAGTCAGCGAACGTGGTCGTGGTCTCGATCTTCGTCAATCCCACGCAGTTCAACGCCGCCGAAGACTTCAGCAACTATCCGCGCGACGAGAAGACCGACGAGGCGTTGCTGGAAGAAGAAGGCGTCGACATTCTCTTCATGCCCGATGCAGCCGACGTCTACCCGCCGGGCGCGGCAACGCGCGTGGCGGTGTCGGGTCTGACCGACGCTCTTTGCGGCGCGTTTCGTCCCGGCCACTTCGAAGGCGTCACCACCGTCGTCGCGGCGTTGCTGAACATGGTCCAACCCGACGTGGCGGTGTTTGGCCGCAAGGATTTCCAGCAGATCCAGGTGGTGCGCCGGATGGTGCGCGATCTGCATTTCCCGGTGACCATCGTCGAAGGAACGACCTCGCGCGAGCGCGACGGACTCGCGCGCAGTTCGCGCAACGCGCGTCTTTCTCCGGCGCAGCGAGCGGTGGCCGGCGCGATCTACGCCGCGCTGTCGGCCGCTGCGGCGGCCTACGGACGTGGCGAGCGCACGGCATCCGCGCTCAAAGAAGCTGCGCGCCGCCGCTTGGAGCAGACCGCCGATTTTCGTATCGAGTATCTCGAAGTCGTCGATCCGGACGCGATCGCGGCGGTTGACGCCGCCGACGAACGCGCCGTGATGGCGGTCGCCGCATGGCTCGGCCCCGTGCGGCTCATCGACAACGTGACCCTGGCCGAACAGGCACTGGCTCTGTCTGAAGGTACGTCGACCGCGGCGAGTGGCGCGGCGACAAGCGAATCAATTCACCCTGGAGTCTGATCAATGCGCAAGATGATGAGAGGCAAGATCCACCGTGCAACCGTGACCGGCGCCGACCTGCACTACGAGGGCAGCGTCACGATCGATTCCGACCTGCTGAGAGCGGCGGGAATCATCAACAACGAAGCGGTGTGCATCTGGAACATCAACAACGGCGAACGTTTCGAGACCTACGCACTGGAGGGAGAGGCAGGCTCCGGTGTGATCTGCGTAAACGGTGCAGCCGCGCACAAGGTGGCGGTCGGTCACCTGGTAATCATCGCGGCGTTCGGCTGGATGACCGACGATGAGGCGCTGGCCTGGAAACCGTCGGTGGCGTTCGTCGACGACAAGAACCGGCTCGTCGAACTCGACCGCGACCATGAAGTGGCCGGGCAGTCTCATCTGAAGAAAGTCTGGGGCTAGCCTCATTCGCTAGCCCGTGGGGTCAAGTCGCGCCTTTCGATTACTCTGCCAGGTCGGTCGGACTTGCGACGAAGGGTGCGGGGCGGCGCTCGGCAAGGCCGAGCGGCGATGGTGTGCGTGCGCTTCGCAACCCGCCTCACTCGCCGACGTCGTGGGCGTGGTTCTGCCCCGTCAGCCACTTTGCGATTGCCGCAACGTTCAGGCCGACCACCGCACCGGTGATCGTGTTCCAGCCCAGTCAAGGTGGTCCGCACAGCGGGTTTCCGAGCGCGACGACACCGAGCGGCAGCATCGCCAGTACGCCACAGAGAGGCCCGCGCAGCCACCATGCCGCCGGCACCGTCGTTATGCCGACCAGCAGTCCTATGGACATGCGGGCGAAGTACCACCCCGCGACGATCTTTGTGCCGTCCAGGTGGAAATAGTCCCACTTCTCGTGAGTCGGTCCGTGCAGGAAGGCCGGCACACATCCAAGCGCGAGGCCCAGAAGCGTGCACGCGAGCGTGTAGGAGAGGCGTCGTGTCATCACCAGCGACTCGCTCGGGCTGTACGCGCGAAACGCGCTTCAACCCTGGCGTGCGCGGACCTTGCCGCAAGGAACTGCCTGTTGCCAGCCCACGCGCGTGGTTGCGCGGCAGGCACCGGTCGTGTCGGCACGCCGTCTGCTCGGGCACGGCGCGGCGAACTGCACGCGGCCTACTCGGACGCGGCGGCGCGAAGTGCGCCCGGCATTCGGGCTGCCCCGGTCCTGTGCTAGGTTGCACCGATGGCCAAGGCCAAAGGACAAGCCAAGGAGGCCAACGGCCGGGTTGCGGACAACCGCAAGGTCCGCTTCCACTATCACATCGAGGAGACGCTCGAGTCGGGCATCGAACTGCTCGGAACCGAGGTCCGTTCGGCGCGCCAGGGCGGCGTCAATCTCTCCGACTCCTACGTTCGCATTCGCGACCGTCAGGCCTGGCTGCTCAACTGCCGGATCGCGCCTTATCCGGCGGCGGGGCCCTTCAACCACGAGCCGCTTCGCGAGCGCCGACTTCTGATGAAGCGCCGCCAGATCGATCGTCTCGAAGGCGCCGCGCGCCAGGACGGCTACGCGCTGGTGGTGACAGCCGCGTACTTCAACAAGCAAGGCCGCCTCAAGATCGAAGTCGGGCTGGCCAAGGGCAAGAAACTCTACGACAAGCGCGTGGCGGAACGCGAGAAGGACGCCAAGCGAGAGATCGCACGCGCCCTTCACCGGCGCGGGTGAGAGCCGCGGCGATCTACGCCGCAACTACCGGCAACCGCTTCCTGTCCACCTTGCCCATCGCGTTGCGCGGAATCGCATCGAGGAAACGATAGATCCGCGGCCGTTTGTACGGCGCCAGGCTGAGGTCGGCCTGGGCGCGCAGGTCACGCTCCAGACGCTCTGTGTCGCAGGCAGCGCCGGCCGCAACCACGTACGCCACCACGATCTCGCCGAGATCATGGTGTGCGGCGCCGGCGACGACCACTTCGGCGACACCTTCGACCAGCGACAGCGGAGTCTCGACTTCGCCGGGGACCACGTTGGATCCGCCGACGATAATCAGTTCTTTCAGGCGTCCTGCCACCCACAGATCGCCGTGTTCGTCGAAGTGTCCGAGATCGCCGGTATGGAACACGCCGTCGCGAAACGACTGCGCGTTGGCGTCGGGCGCATTACCGTAGCCGGCCGTCACCGAGGCGCCGCGCACGCAGATCTCGCCGCGCGGGCTGGCCACGCCGGCCTTCGCGCTCTGATAGCGCCCGTCGCCGGTGCATATGAACACTTGCGTGCCCGGCAGCGGCGCTCCGACCGTTCCGGCTCGCCGCGCGTGGGTGCGCGTCGAGGTGACGATGCCGGTTTCGGTCAGGCCGTAGCGGTTGATCAGCGCGACGCCGAAGCGGCTGTGAAAGCGTTCCCACAGCGCTGCCGTCAGCGGCGCCGAGCCGCTGATCGCCAGTCTGAGTCCCGCCAGCGCATCCGGCGGAGCGTCTTCTTCGAGCATGCGCGCATAGACCGTCGGCACGCCCATCGGCAGATTGACGCCAAACGCGGGGATTGCCGCCAGCGTCGCCGCCGCGTCGAAGTTCTCCATCACCAGAATAGTGCTTGCCGCCAGCAGGCTTCCGTACAGACCCAGCACCAGGCCGTGGAAGTGATGCGCCGGAAGAATGTGCAGCAGGCGGTCCTGGCTGCTGCGCTGCCAAACCTCGCCGAGCGCGGTCAGGTTGGCGCGCAGATTGGCGTGACTCAGCGGCACACTCTTGGCCGCGCCGGTGGTGCCCGACGTGAACAGCACGATCGCCGGCGCATCGTCGCTGCACGGCGTCGCTTCCAGTCGCGGCGTCGGCTGTGCGACAGGATGCTCACCAGCAAGCGCGTCGTTGTCGCACGGTGTCGCCTCGAGCCGCGACGTCGCCTGTGCGTCCGGTTGCTCAGCGGCCGCCGCCTCGCCGCTGCGCACTGTCGCGTCGACGCGCGAGGCAGTCTGCGTTTCCGCTCGCTCTCCGCGCCTCCTTGCCGCGACCTGCTCGTTCCACCACTGCGCCTCCGACGCCGCGCGCAGCGCCGCGTGCCGCTCGAAGAACGCGTGGGTCGCGATCACCAGCTTCGGCCGTGCGGCATCCAGCACCGAGTGCACCTCCGGCGCCGCCATCGAGGTGTTGAGTGGAACGATCGGATGCGCACCGGCGAGCGCGGCCAGGTGGATAGCGGCCAAGTCGGGTCCGCGCGACAGGGCCAGCGCGACCGGATCTCCC
>JACRCR010000080.1 GCA_016218925.1 Deltaproteobacteria bacterium
CTGTAGTCGAAGCCCAGCCACTGCTCCCACTTCGCCTCCAGCGCGAAGATCTGGTTGAAGCGATAACCGCCCTTGATGTTGTAGCCCCAACTATCGTCGACGCTGGAGATGCCAGCGGGAGCGTCGATATTTTCGATCGCGTAGACCCCTCCGGCACCCACATAAGGGCCCGAACGCCCGTACTCCCCGCCGGCCGAAGCCGTCACCGCCCAACCCGCCAGCACAACGGCCGAAATTACTGCAGCAACACGTTGAAGCGACATACTCACCCTTCCTCCCTGCTGTCCTTGATCGACTCAAAGCTATGAGGGGAAACCAACCGGCGCCCCAGCCACAGTGCTCCAGATGAGCACGCCCGCGCCCCGGCACGCGATTGCGCATCCGGAGCCAAACAGTGCCGCACTATATGCTCCGAGTAGGAGGCGCGCAACGCAGCGCGCTAGCGTCGGCTACGGCCAGCGCACTCGCACGCCCCGTCCTTCACGGCAGCGCAGCAGCACGACCAGTCCCATCGCTGACGCCCGAAAGCGATAGCGACCGGTAGACAGCCTCTGCGGTATCGTCGATTTCAGGATGCCACTGCACCCCCAGAACGTCGTCGCCTTCGATCGCCTCGATCACACCGTCTGCGGCTCTCGCACAGACGCGAAGACCCGGCGCGACACTGGCCACGGCCTGTCGATGACTGGACGAAACCGTGGCTGAGGCTCCGACCAGCGACGCCAGAAAACTGTGCGGCTCAACCCGGATGGGGTGACTCACGACTTCTCCGCAGCCTCCGTGGGCGATGCCCGCAGTGGTAGTCCGCGATACCGGCGCCGCGCCCAACGGCAGTCGCTGACACAGACTCCCGCCGAGGTGAACGTTGAGCAGTTGCATCCCGTAGCAGATCGCGAGCACGCGACGCCCGCTGCCGACAAACAAGTCGAGCAGAGAACGCTCCCAGGCGATTCGTTCGGCGTTCTCCAGCGAGGCGCTCGGATCCTGGATGTCTCCCCACATGAACGCCGGCAGATCATCGCCGCCGGTCAGCACGAGAGCGTCGCAGAGACGACTCACCTCGCAAGGGTCGAGGTCCGGTGACACCAGGATCGGCGAAGCCCCGCCGTCGCGCACGCAGCGCAGATAATCACGCGCAACGTAGAGATAGTCGCGGCCGCGGCTCCAGCGCCCTTTCGTATCGATACTTACCGTGACGCCGACGACGCGGCGCGCTGGCGTCACCACCAGATTTCGTCGTGCAGGAACTCGGGATTGCTGTCGCCGGCGCAGACCAGTGAAGTCGGACTATGCGCGGCCCTGGCGGTCAATTCGTAGAAATCGGCCTCGAGCGCTTCGTGGGCGGCGGGCATCGCGATGACGTGGAAGGTCGCCTGCGCTTTGCCTTCCTTGAAGTAAACGACCGTGCCGGCGTCGGCGAGCGAGTCGAGGTAGCGCTGCAGGATACGCTCACGCGCGGCCGGCATGTCGCCGCGGGGAAGGTCGAACGCCAGCCCGAACACATGCGTCGGGGGGACACCGGCCCTGATCGTGTTGGCGTTGGCGTTGCTCGCCATCAGCTTCTTCTGATAGCTCCACGGCCTCACCAGGCTAGAAACCTGAAGAGGAACGAAAGCCGAGCCTTCGGTCTCGCGCAGATGCGCCGCGATGCGGTAGAGCAGTCCAGCGGCGGGTTTGGCCAGCCGGTATAGCTTCGCGCGACGCGCCAGATCGTGCTCCTTCTCGCCAACCGGACAGTTGCCGCTCTTTCGGATGTGGACCCCGAGGCCTGCGGGGTCGTCGGGAACATCGACCAGCCAACCACGCTCGCAGGCCGCGTCGAGATCGGGGTAGTCGTTCATCCAGAGTTGGTCGACCAGGTTCGGCGTGAAAATACGCGCCAGTTGGTCCTTCTTGGTCTCGTTGTCGCGAGGACGACCGACGTCCGACGAGAACGCCCGCGAACCGTCAGCGCGGCTGGCAAGCAGTCCGATCGTGTTGTCCGCGCGCGCAGCCGGCGAACCGAGTATCGATAGTGCCGCGGCGGTGGCCGCTCCCAGAATCAAACCGGAGAGTCTCATCCTCAACACACCCCCGCCGACAACCCCTTGCGCCGACGCCTCCACAGACAAGCATCATACCCCGCCGTGCTCGTTTCGCAATCCGAACATGGAGACGAATGCCAAGAAGAAACGGAGAGTTAGGCGGGCGCGCCGCTCGCGGCCGCTAGTGCCGGAGAGTTCTCAAGCGGCCGCAGGCGCCTTCGCCGCCGACGCTACGGGACCGAGCGGCATCGTGAGACGATAGACGCCTTCTTCCAGCGAGCTCTCCACCTTCAGACCCGACTGGAGAAACACCGCCATCATCTTACGGTTGGTGGCGAGCACGTCGGCGGAAAACCCGCGCACCCCCTTCTCGCGAGCCACCTCGATCAGGCACCTCAGCAACCCCTTGCCGAGCCCTTCTCCCTGCCAGTCGTCGCGTACCAGGAATGCAACGTCGGCCAGGCCCGTGGCCGGATCCGTCATGTAGTGACCGACCCCGACCAGATCCGGATCCCGTCCTTCCTGTTGAACTTCGGCCACCACCGACATGCGGCGGTCGTAGTCGACATCGAGGTAGTAGAGCAGATCGTGATGGGGCATGCGTTTGAGGTAGTGGAGCCAACGCTTGTAGATCGTTTCGTCGGAAAGACTGTAGAAGAGCTCCGACATCTTGGACTCGTCGGTGAGCCGGCTCGGTCTCAGCAGCACCTCTCCACGGCCGGTGACTATCGTGTGCTCGTACTTGGTGGGATAGTTCGCGGTGCTGGCTACCTGGTCCACAAAAACATACCGGCGCTGCTTCGCCGCTCCGAGCAACTCAGAGCGGAAGTCCGGATGTGCGACGCCGATCAGCGCCATCGCCCGCTCGCGCACCGACTTGCCGAGGAGATCCGCGACGCCGTACTCGGTGACCACGTGACGCACGTCGCCGCGCGAGGTGACCACTCCGGCACCGGCATCCAGGGTTCCGACGATACGGCTGATCGAGCCGGCGCGCGCAGTCGAACGCAGCGCGATGATCGGCACGCCTTCGGGACTGAGCGAGGCTCCGCGGATGAAGTCCACTTGCCCGCCGATCCCGGAATAGAACTTGGTCCCGATCGAATCCGAGCAGACCTGGCCGGTCAGATCGACCTGCAACGCGCTGTTGATCGCAACCATGCGATATTGCCTGGCGATCCGCAGCGGGTCGTTGATGTAGTCTGAAGGATGGAATGTGAAGGTCGGGTTGCGATCGAGAATCCCGTAGAACTCTCGCGTACCGAAGCAGAACGAGGCCGAGACCTTGTTGGGGTGGATCGTCTTGTAGCGGCCGGTGATGTTACCGCTCTGGATGAGTTCGACCACGCCATCGGAGAACATTTCGCTCCACACCCCGAGATCCTTGTGCGAGCTGAGCGCGCGAAGTACGGCGTCGGGGATCTGACCGATACCGATCTGCAACGTGGAGCGATCGTCGATCAGCCGCGCCACGTTTTCTCCAATCTGCAACGCGACCTCGTCCACCTCCTCTCGAACGATTTCGGGAAGCGAAGCGTCGCGCAGTACCCATGCGTCGACGCGCGCCATCGGCAGATACCCCGACCCGTGAATCGTCGGCATGCGGGGGTTGATTTCGGCCACGACCAGACTGGCCGCGCCGATCGCCGCCAGAACGATGTCGACGGAAACCCCGAGGTTGACGTAACCGTAGCGGTCCGGAGGTGTCGTCTGGATCAGCGCGACGTCGACCGGCATCCGTCGTGAGCGGATCAGGGCCGGGATCTGCGAAAGGAACACCGGAGTGTAGTCGGCGCGCCCTTCGTGCACCGCCTCGCGCACGTTCGGGCCGATGAAGAACGCGTTGTGGCGAAAGCGCTTCTCGAACTCGCGTTGGACGTAGGGTGCCGGCCCCAGCGTCAGCAGGTGAACGATGGTGTTGTCGGCGAAGCGGTCGGCTTGCGCCACCAGTTCCTCGACCAGCCCCACTGGCTCGGCAGCGCCGGATCCGATGAACACGTGCTTGCCGCGCGGAATGCGCGACACCGCGTCGGCCGCGCTGGCACGCTTGGCAGCGTACAGCGACTGCCAGCTCTCGTCCGCACCGGACAAATCGCTCATCGTTCCTATCTACGGTGCCGGCGGAGAATAGAGAAACCGGCGACGAGCCGGCCGGCGCCCGTGCGAGGCCGACCGCGAGTTGCACGAGACCACGAGCCCCGCCTCGCATTGGGAGCTGAACGTTGCTCGGGCTAGATGGAGCGATGATCTTTCGCCCGCTCCGCGCGATTCTCGACATCGCCAGGACAGGCCCCGTGGTCTGGCGTGACCCGCTGGTCGCGCTGGACCGGTTGGCACCAGCCGAGGGGTACGAGGTCCATCACGACCTCGCCTACGGTGACGCCGACTTCCAGAGGCTCGACGTCTACGTTCCTGACCGCGAAGCCGACGGCGAACGTGCAGCCGTCGTATTCTTCCACGGCGGACGCTGGTCGTTCGGCGCCAAGCACGAGTACCGCTACGTTGCCCAGGCGCTGGCGGCAGCGGGGTTCGTAGCCGTTGTATGCGACTACCGTAAGTATCCTCAGGTTCGCTTTCCCGCCTTCGTAGAGGACGGAGCCGCCGCAACCGCCTGGGCGCTTGCCAACCTGGAAGGCTACGGGGTCGACCCGCGCAAGATCTTCGTGATGGGCCACTCCTCGGGCGCCCACATCGGCGCGCTGCTGGCAATGGACGAACGCTACCTCGCCTGTCACGGGACTGACGGCAGCGCGATAGCCGGCCTCGTACTGATGTCGGGGCCCTTCGATTTCTTGCCGATCCGCGGCCGGGAGCTGCGCGACATCTTCGGCCCCGAGGAGCAGCACGCTTCGTCTCAGCCGCTGCGCTTCGCGCGCGCCGATGCTCCACCGATGCTGCTACTGCACGGCCGCCGCGATCGGACCGTCTATCCCGCCAACAGCGCCCGACTGGCCAGTGCGATCCGCGAGCGCGGAGGCCGGGCGCGGACCCGCTTTTACCCGCAGCTCAGCCACACGAACATCCTCGGCGCCTTGTCCGCGTCGGTGGGCTTCTTGTTCGGGCCGGTGCTCGAAGACGTGCTGTCGTTCCTGCGCGGGCGCTGCGAAGAACTGGGCCGCGACCCAGGACAACAGCCCGAAGCGGCTCTTTGATCGGGTCAGTGACCCTTCATCCAATCCGGCGAGGGGGCTTCGGCCAGAATCACCCATGATCGCGAATTGCGTCCTCCAACCGGGAACACCTGGCGCAGTCCGAGACCCGCTCGGCGCAGCTCTTCGTCGATCTGGTCGTACGACAGGTGGTTTCGCGGAAACCTGGCCTCCAATCCGAGGCGGTAACGCAGGCGCTGCCAGGCGAAGCGCAGGCCATGACGGTGACGGTACTCGACCACCACCCAGCGGCGACTGACCCGCCGCATCTCCTTCAGCGCTCGGATCCGGCCACCGGAACGCCGGATGTAGGGCAGGAACTCGAGGCAAACCACCAGGTCGAAGATCTGCGGCCGAAACGGCAGCGCACCCGCATCGCCACGAACGTATCCGTTGTGCGACCGCTCGCGCTTGTCGGCGCTCCGCGCAGCCGCCAGCGACTCAGCCGACAGGTCGAGCTGAACGACCGAGGCCCCTCGCTTCTTTGCCAGCGCGTCGGTCCAGCGGCCGTTGCCGCTGGCGACATCGAGGATCGCACGCACCTTGCCTGCGGCCTCGAGGGCGTCCCTCACTGCCACGCGCTCGTCACGCGTAGTCGAGCGGTGAGTCCCCTCTCCGGGACGCGGTCGTGATGCAGCCATCGTTGCCCCTCGCAGAAAAAAACCGGAACGGCCTGGTCTCGTGGACTCGCGAAGCGGACGGAGCCTCACAGTTCGCGAAACCCGGGGACCCTAGCAAGCCAAGCGCAGGCGAGTCAATCTCCCGACGCACCGACGAGCCCCATCATCCGGGCCAGGATCAGTTTCATCACCTCGTTGGAGCCTGCGTAGATGGGCATCGCCCGCACGTCGATGAAGTCGCGCGCGACCGCGATCTCGCCCATGTACCCGTACCCGCCGTGCAACTGAACGGCATCGTAGGCGACACGGTTGGCCAGGTCGCTCAGCCACCACTTGGCCATCGAAACGCGCCGGGTGATGTCCTCGCCGGCTTCGAACGCGTCTATCAGCGCGTCCAGAAAGGTGCGACCGATTTCGACCTCCGTGGCTCGCTCGACCAGTTTGAACGCGTTGTGCTGAAACGACGCGATCGACTTGCCGAAGGCCTTGCGCTCCTTGGTGTACGGCAAGGTCTTGTCGAGTATCTGCTCGGCAGCGACCTGCGCGGCGATCGAAATCATCAGACGCTCGCGCTGCAGGTTCTCCATCAGGTAGCGAAAACCCCTGCCCTCCTCTCCGAGCAGATGGGAAGCCGGAACCCGGCAGTCTTCGAAGAAGATCTCGGCCGTGTCCTGGATGTGCTGCCCCATCTTGTCGAGCTTGCGCGCCTTGACGAAACCCGGGGTCCCTTCCTCGACCACGATCAGGCTGACGCCGGCATGGGCCGGCTTGGCGCGCGGATCGGTTCGGCAAGCGACGACGATGAGGTCGCACTCGATGCCGTTCGAGATGAACGTCTTCTGGCCGTTGAGTATCCAGTCATCCCCGTCGCGAACCGCGCTCGC
Organism: Deltaproteobacteria bacterium; assembly: GCA_016218925.1. Classification (GTDB taxonomy): domain Bacteria; phylum Desulfobacterota; class Binatia; order UBA1149; family CAITLU01; genus CAITLU01. The sequence goes on from JACRCR010000080.1 coordinate 6,678, forward strand.
CTCCAGGTTGGCAAGGTCAGAGCCTACCGCCGGCTCGGTCATGCCGATGGCCGCGACGAACTGGCCGTCGGCGCAGCCGCGAAGCCAGCGCTGGCGCACCTGCGGACGGGCCAACTGCTCGAGATACGGTACCGTGATGTCGCAGTGGACCGAGACTCCGGTCTGCAGACCCATGAAGCCGGTCCGGCCGAGTTCCTCGCAGATGACCACCGAGAACGCGAAACCGGCCCCGCTGCCACCGTCCTCTTCGGCCAGCCACGGACACAAGAAGCCCCCCCGCCCCATCGCCCGCCAGAACTCTCGCGGGGTGCGCCGCGCTTTCTCCCAATCGGCGAGGTGCGGCACCACCTCCTTCCTCAGGAAGGTGCGGAACGCGACGCGGAAGGCTTCGACTTCGGCGGTTCGCCAGCGAGCGGCCGGCATCAGCGCGGCTCCCCGGAGGCTGCGCGACACGCGGTCACGTCGCCTCGCTCGGAAGCGGTGGCAATGTTGGTGGCAGACATCATGACGCCGTGGTTCATGCAGACCTCCGCGCTTTTTTCGCCGGACCGGATGCGGAAAGGTAGGTGAGCCGGCGGCCCAAGACAATTGCCGCAACAACCAGAACGTGCGCCGTGCTGCGATGGCGCCGAAGGCCGCGGTCGCTGCCCGAGGAGAATCAGGAGATGAACATCAACGATGAGCCGGTCTACGTCGGCCGCGACTTCGGCGGTCGCGACATCACGATCGACGCGGCGCTGATCCAGCACTACCTCGCAGCGCTCGGGCAACGGTTGCCGATCTATCGGGAAGTCGCTCCCGCCCTCGTCCTGCACTCGGAGTGCTACGAAAGCCTGGCGTGGTACCTGAAGAACATCTGGGGAAATCTCCATGCCCGCCAGGAATGGGAGCTGTTTGGAGAGGTCCCGGTCGGAACCCGCGTGCACACGCGAGGCTTCATCCGCGACCGCTACCGCAAACGCGGCCGCGACTACGTGGTCAAGGAGACCTGGGTACAGGCGCAAGACGGACGTTTGCTGAGCCGCGGGCTGACCCACCAGAGCTTCCTGGTCGAAGGATCGGACGCAGGAGCCACCAAAGGCGATGCCGTAGCCAAGGACCGCGAAAAGAGTGCCGAGCGCCGCTTCGAGATCGGCGGGCGCGGCCACGCTCTGAGCCCGCTGGAAAAAACGATCACCGAGGAGGTGTGCATGGCGTTCTCCGGCCCGAGCGAGAACTACCACACCAATCGCGCCGCAGCCCGGGCTTTTGGGTTCCCGGATATCGTCGTTCAGGGGATGTTGCCCACCTGCATGGGCGCGGAGTTGCTGACCCGCCAGTACGGCCGCGGCTTTCTTGCCGGCGGCAAGATGGACCTGCGCCTGGTCAACGTGCTGTGGGCGGACGAGACCGTGCGCGCCTGCGCAGAAGAAACCGAGGCGGTCCCCGAAGCGGACCGAACGCGCATCCACCTGGATCTGTGGGTCGAGAAGACCGACGGCACCAAGGTCGCCGTCGGCTCCGCCAGCGCGCTGCGCTGACCACGCAGGCACTCAAGGACGCGGCGGCGGCGAAGTCCTCAGCAGGATTTCCTGGACGACCGAGCAGCACAGCGTGCCTTCCCTGTCGAAGATGATCCCGCGGGCAAGCCCGCGCGCACTCTCGGCCGCCGGTGAATCTTCGACGTAGAGCCACCACTGATCGACCTTGAAGTCACGGTGGAACCACATCGAATGATCGAGGCTCGTCGCCATCACGCCGGGATCGCTCCAGTGCACGCCGTGGGGGCGCATGACGGTCTCGGTAAGCGTGTAGTCGGAAGCGTAGACGAGCACGCAGGTATGTAGCAGCGGGTCGTCGGGCAGCTCGCCGTCCGCTCGCATCCAGATCATCGCACGCGCGTCCTCTCCCTTGCGCGGCTTCCAACCTGGCTGATCGCACCAGCGCATGTCGATCGCACGCGGCTCGACGGCGTGGCGCGGAAGCTTACGACCGAACCCCGCCATGCGCTCCGCTCTGGTTGGAAGACTCTCCGGATCGGGAGCTTCGGGCATCTCCAGACTGTGGCTCAGGCCAGGCTCGGGAACGTGAAAAGAAGCGGCGATGTTGAAGATCGCCTCCCCGTGCTGCACCGCGACCACGCGCCGGGTCGTGAAGGACTTGCCGTCCCGGATCCGATCGACGAGGTAGAGGATGGGCGCCTTCACGTCACCCGGGCGCAGGAAGTACGAATGAAGCGAGTGCACGCGCCGGCCGGCCGGGACCGTTCGCGCCGCGGACATCAACGATTGCGCCGCGACCTGGCCGCCGAAGACGCGCGGGCGCTCCTCGTTCGGACTGTAGCCACGAAAAACGTTGACCTCGAGTTCCTCGACGTCGAGGAGCTCGACAACTTCGTCGAGTAACGGATGTGCCATCGGCAAGGCTCGAGACGTGGCGATCGAGGACCCGTCGCGGCAGCGCCCGCGCAGGGCCGCTGCCGCGACGGGCAACCTACCACGCCGTTGAAAAACCGGCGTCCGGAATGTCGAGCGCGCTGCGATCAGCCGATGCGATGGTGCGACACTTGGCCATCACGCCGGGGAGCACGAAGTTCGCGTAGAATTTCCCCGACACCACCTTGCCGGCGTAGAAATCGAACTCCTGCTGCGATTGACGTTCGTCCTGTGTGCGCTCTTCCTCGGCGATGACAGCGGCCTCCAGCAGCAGATGGCCGACGGTAACCTCCGCCATCGCTTCGAGAAACGGCGAGCAGAACAGAGTGAGCTGATCGAGCTTCGAGCTCATCATGTATTCCATCAGGGCGCCGCCCGCATTCTGCAGAGCCTGCGAAGCTTCTCCGAGAATCTTCACCTCGCGCCCGACCGCCATGTCACCCGAATAGCGCTCGACGAAGGACGTCACGTCGGCAAGAAAGTCGGCAAGATCCTGACCAGAGCGCCCGCGTAGCTTGCGGACCACGAGGTCGAGGGCCTGGATATGGTTGGTGCCTTCGTAGATCGACAGGATCTTGGCGTCGCGCAGGTACTGCTCGACGGGGTTGTCCTTGACGTATCCGGCGCCGCCGTAGGTCTGGATGGCGAGCTCGCAGACACGGAAGCTCTGATCCGTGCAATAAGACTTGACGATCGGCGTGAGAAGATCGACACGCCCCTTGTAGAAGGCGGCCTCGTCGTGTCGGCCTTCCGCCGCCAGCGCATTGTGCATGTCCTCGTTGAACGCGAGCTTCACGCACAGCGCCCGCATCCCTTCGACCTTGCTCTTCATCTCCATCAGCATGCGTCGAACGTCGGAGTGCTCGATGATCGCGACTCGCGGAGCCGACGGATCCTTGAATCGCTTTACCGAAACGCCCTGCAGTCGTTCGCGCGCGTAGGCCAGGGCGTTCAGGTACGCGGTCGCGGCGACCGCCAGGCCCTGCACACCGACTTCGATCCGCGCGCCGTTCATCATCTGGAACATCTGCTTCATGCCGGCGTTCTCCTGCTCGCCGCACAGATAGCCGATGCAGTCGCCGCCCTCGCCGAAATTCAGAACCGCGGTCGTCGAAGAGTTGATGCCGAGTTTGTGCTCGATCGACGGAGTGACGACGTTGTTGAACTCACCGATGCTGCCGTCGTCGTTGACGCGGTGCTTCGGGACGATGAACAGCGAAATCCCGCCAGTTCCTTCCGGCGCACCCTCGACACGGGCCAGCACCAGATGAATGACGTTCTCGCACAGGTCGTGATCGCCGGCCGAGATCCAGCACTTGGTGCCGTTGATCTTGTAGCGGTTGCCGTCGATCTTGATCGCCTTGGTACGCGCGGCGCCGACGTCGCTGCCGGCCTGGGGCTCGGACAGGCACATCGTTCCCGAGAAGCGCCCATCGAGCATCCCGGGCAGGATTCGCGCGCGATCGGCCGGCGCACCGAAGGCCGCGACCAGTTCGGCTGCGCCGTGAGTCAGGCCCGGGTACATCGTGAACGCGAGATTGGCGCCGGACTGCAGTTCCTTCAGCATCACTCCGATCGATGACGGCCCCTGGAAACCTCCGTCCTCCAGCGACAGGCGCCAGTTTGGCAGACCCAGCTCGTAGAGCTTCTTCCACGCCTCGCGATACCCCGCCGGCGTCGTCACCACCCCGTTTTCGAGCTTGCAGCCGCTCCTGTCACCGGTCTGGTTCAGAGGACCGATCACCTCGTTGCAGAAACGCAGGGTCTGCTCGATCGTCTGGTCGCACTCCTGGCGCGACAGGTGCCCGAAATAGTTGCCTTTCGGGAAACGCTCGGCGTCGAAGAGTTGCTGAACTTTGATGTGTTCGTAGAGCGTGAACTCGATCGAACGCATGTCGGCTTTGAAGAAGTTGATCGCGCTCTGGGCCATATCCGGTCGTCTCCTCGTCGTGCTTCCCGGCCGCGCCCCGCCCTCTCCGAGCCCGCCTTGCGGACAAACCTCATCGTCGCGCCGCCGCCATGCCGCTCTGCGGCATTGACAGCGATGTTTGTTCAGGTCGGTTTCGCGATCAAACGAATTTACGCAGTGCGGCGAAGGGCCTACACAGCGACCAGCGCGGCCCGGTTCCGCGGCGCCTGAGCCCGGTGCGAGCCGCCCGCCGGCGGCGCCCCTCTACCTGACCGAATCCGGCTTCCACCCGTCGAACAGATCCTCGAATCCGTACTTGCGACTCGGACCAATGACCGCCATCTCGAAGATCCCTTGGCCTACCCGATCTCCCGAGCGCACCGAACAGAGCGTCTCGGTCAGCCACCCGTGCAGCACCGCGGTGGCCTGATCGGCCGCGTCCCAGACATCACCTTCTACTTTAAGTTCCCCTTGGTACTGACCGTGGCTCCACGGGCCACGGTAACCGATCGCCGGCATCAGAAAGCGCAGCTTCGGGGTGTACTCCAGTTCCATCGCCCGCCCCGCGCCGAAGTCCAGACGAATCGTCGCGCCGTCGAAGCGGCGGGTGCCGGGCTCGAAACGCAACCGGTGTTCGACACCGATTGCCGCAAGCGCCTCGCCCGGCATCAGACGGGCGCCGGACTGGTGCCAGCGCCTTCCGTCCTCGTACTCGCTCACCGTGTAGAGGGCGGCGCAGTCGTCAAAGTGCACCGGCGACCAGTTCCAGAAGAACTGCATCCGCTCAGGCCTGTCCACCAGCGCGCCCTCGGGCTCCGGCTCGCCCACCGCGCGGATTCCCCAGGACCGGTCCCGCGCCGACCTCCAACCATCCGGATCCACCGAGAAACGCTCGTCTCCTATCCTTATCCAGCCCCGTGGCCTGCCGAGCTGGGTGAGCCGGGTGTAGTCCATCACCACCCGCCCGAGCTGGTTGCGCAGGAAGAAGTGCGGCTCCTCGTGGGCCTCGGCCCACGCCTCAAAGGTCAGGTCGAACGACAGCGAGTGCTCGGGCGCATCGCAAGCGATGCGCAGGCGCCGCAGCCCCTCGATCACGTCGACACGGATCGGACCTACGGCGGTCTCGTGACGATCGCCGTCCAGAGTCCGCGAGGCACGCACGATGTGATGCCTGGTGCCGCGCACCCCGCACGCGAAAGCATCCATCACGCCGAGATTCGGATACACGCCGAATCCGAGCGCCAGGAACGTCTCGCAGCCGACATCGTGAACGTTGAAGTAGTAGCGGTCGTAGAAGTTGCGGTCCGTCGTCGCGACCCGATCTATCGGCCACTGCGTCTGGTGGAGAGGAAGGTCGTCGCAGGCGGTCAGCATGTCAGGCTCCAAGGGCCCGTGTCAGGTCACGGGTGATGTTCTTCTGGTGGCTCTCCAGCGTGCCGCCTCCGATCTCGTTCAGCTTGGCGTCGCGCAAGAAGCGCTCGACCTTGTACTCGGTGGTGTAGCCGTAGCCGCCGAGCACCTGCACGGCAGCATCGGCCACTCGCTTGGCCATCGGCGCGGCAAACAGCTTGGCAGCGTCGGTCCCGAGCCGGTTGCGCTGTCCCGGTCCCACCTTTGCCGCTTCGCGATAGATCAGGCATCGCGCCGCCTCGTAGTCGGAATACGCCTCGCCGATGTAACGCTGGATCTGCCCGAACTGCGCTATCGACTTGCCGAAGGCCTTGCGCTGCACGGCGTAGGCGACCATTTCCCGAAGACAGCGGTCGGCGATGCCCAGACTGATCGCGGCCACGCAAAGGCGTTCGATCTCCAGGTTGCGCATCATACAAGTTACGCCGCCGCCCTCCTCTCCGAGAAGGTTGGCCGCCGGCACCTGGCAGTCGTCGAAAATCAGTTCGCACATCGTCGAAGCCCGCATGCCCATCTTCTTGATCGGCTCCCCGGTGGAGAAGCCCGGGAAGCCCCGCTCCACTACGAAGGCGGTGATGCGCCCGTCCACCTTGGCGTAGGTGAGTACGCACGAGGCCTCGTACCCGTTGGTGATGAAGATCTTGCGGCCGTTCAGCACATATAGGTCGCCGCGGCGCTCGGCCGTGGTCGTCATCCCCAGAACGTCCGTACCCGCACCGGGCTCGGTCATCCCCATCGCGCCGATCCACTCTCCCGTCATCACTCTCGGCAGGATCCGCTCGCGCTGCTCGCGGCTGGAGGCGTGGTAGAAATTGTTCACGAACAGCAGGCACTGCGCCGCGAATGCGATCGCGAACCCGGGGTCGCTCCTGGCCAGTTCGTGGTGCACGATCACGGCGGCTACCGCATCCATGCCGATGCCGCCGTCTTCCTGTGGAACCGTCAGACCGAGGAGGCCCAGTTCGCCGCAGCGGCGCAGCAGCGCAGTATTGAGCGTCCCGCTGGCATCGTGGGCCTCGGCCTGGGGCTCGACCTCGGCGTCGGTGAAGCGCCGCACCGTCTCCCGCAGCATCGCGTGCTCGGGAGTGGGATCAAAAAGCAGCCGTTCGATCGAGGAGGCGGAGTTGCACGAATCCATGGCCGCGCATACTGCGTCGCGCGCGCTGCTTAGTAAACGGACCGAGGGCGATCAGCGTGGCCGCGAACTCTCCGCCCGACGCACGGTGACCACCTGACTCGGAGTGTCGGAACACGTCGGGGGCGAGTAGGTCACGCGTGAGTGCGGCGCCACCGACTCGGTCAGCCACACGTTGCCTCCGATCACCGACCCTTTGCCAACCACGGTTTCGCCTCCGAGAATGGTCGCACCGGCGTAGATGGTGACGTCGTCCTCGATGGTCGGGTGACGTTTGCTGTTGCGGATCACGTCTCCGCACTGGTCGCGGGGGATCGACAGCGCCCCGAGCGTAACGCCCTGGTACATCTTGACTCGATCGCCGATGTCGCAGGTCGCACCGATCACCACCCCGGTGCCGTGGTCGATGAAGAACGCCTTGCCGATCCGGGCGCCGGGATGAATGTCTATCCCCGTCTGCGTATGGGCGTGTTCGCTCATGATCCGCGGGATCATCGGAACGTTGCGGTGGTGGAACTGGTGCGCCACGCGATAGCAGGTGATCGCCTCGATGGCCGGGTAGCTGAAGACGATCTCCTCGATGCTCTCCGCCGCAGGATCGCCTTCGTAGGCCGCCTGGAGGTCGAGTTGAAGGTCGGCGCGCATGGCGGACAAGCCGCCGAGAACCTCGAGGACCACAGCCTCGCTCCATTGGATGTCCTGAGGCTCCGGGGCTCCGCCTCGCAGCCGGCGGTAGACCACCGCCCTCGCGATCTGCTCGACGAGCAGTTCGAAGGCTTCGTAGAGGTGCTCGCCGATGTAGTGCCTGAGGTTGGCTTCGTTGAGATCGCGCGTCGCGTAGAAGCCCATGTAGATCACGTGCTTCAGGTGCTCGAGGGCCTCGGTGACCTTGCGCTGGTTCGGCAGCGCCGCGCTCTCGAGACTGTCGATCCCGCGCCCGCCTCGATAACTGTCGGCCACCGACCCGACGATACGATCGAGTTCCTCGTGGCCATGCGCGCTGGTCGATGCTTTTCTCATGGTGTTACACACTCACAGTCGGGTCCTGCGAGTATAGGCAGGCTCCGCCGACGTTGACAGCCTCATCCGGTAGCGGATCAGACGCGTTGCTGGCCGAGCCTGGCCAGCGCCGGCCCGTCTAGCCGATACGAGGTCCAGCCTCGCACCGGTGCGGCCGCCACCGACTCGTACAGCGCGATCGCGCGTTGGTTCCAATCCAGTACGGACCATTCCAGTCGCCCGCACTCTCGTGCCACCGCCAGTCGCGCCAACTCACCGAGCAGGGCCCTCGCGACCCCGCGACGTCGCGCGTGCGGGACCACGTAGATGTCCTCGAGGAACAGGCCTGGCCGCGTGAGGAACGTGCTGTAGGTCGTGAAGAACAGCGCGTATCCAGCTCGGCGCCCTTCGGCCTCTGCGATCAGGAGTTCGGCGCAACGCAACGAACCGAACAGATGGTCGCGAAGCCGCTCGGCACTGCCGTGGAACTCGTGCGAGAGCGCCTCGAATTCTGCCAAGGCCCGGATCCCCTCGAAGACGAAGGGAACGTCGTCCACGCAGCCGGGGCGTACGCTCGTCGTCTCGTCACTCGTGTCCGGCCCCACGCTGGGAGTCCTCCACGACGCGGAAGGTGACGCTCTCCGGATCCGCAGACTCCACGTGCAGGCGCAGACCGGCGACGTCTATATCGTGCTGGGAACCCGGATACTGAAGCGTCTGCTCGAACATCAGATGGTCCGCCGTCTGCCTGGCGTACTCGCGATAGCTGAGAAAGATGTTGTCGCCTCGGGCGGTCGCGTGGCTGCCCATGTAAATCAGGTCGTAGTTCAGGTAGCCGGGTCCGCTCGCGGCGACGCTCTGCTGGTTCTCGAAGGTGAACAGCGGCGTTTCGCTATCGAGAGGGCTCTTGGGAATCTCTTCGACCAGCGGAACGCCGGCAGCGCTGTAACCCTTGGAATCGGTTCGGCGCCACGCCACATATCCGCCCAGACGCAGCCGTCCGTTGGGATCGACGAGAAGGTAGATGACTTCTTTGCTGTCGGTCACCGGCAGCGAAACCGCGAAGTAGTCGCCATCGGAGGTCGAGACCGCGCCTTGAACGTCGAACACGCTCGCCAGCCCCCCATGGACGTTGCTGAGCGGTGACTGCTTGCAGCGACCTGGCTCCTCACTGAACAGCCGCCCGCAGAGTTGCTCGAAGTCGCGCAACGCCGTTGCGCGTGCGACGCGTTCGTTCAGCGCGTAATTCTTGACGCTCAGCATCGGCTCACCCACGCGCGAGGTGTATGACTCGCCCACACGGTAGCTGCGGGTGAAGACATTGCTCGTCGTGGGCGCCAGCGGCCTGAGCCTCAGCGTCTCCGGCGCCGCCGGCGCCAGCGTCGCGCGAGCGGCGATGTCCTCGGCCAGAGACTTCGCGCCGGCGCAGCCCGAAAGCACCAAACCACAGACGATCAGGAGCCCGACACCGCCTCGATCGCGTCGCCGGTTCGTACGGTTCTGCGCTACGATCACCTTTCTCTCCTTTTCTTGTCCCCGACTCGCCCTCCGACGCGTCCACGGCTTTCGTCGGGGCAGATGGTTCATTTACCTTCTCGGCTCGCGCAAGGTCAATCCCCACGCGCCGCGGGAACGGCCGCCTCGCCTTCCGATCTCGTCGCGCCTCCTCGACGGCCGCGGATCCGCCGACCACGCGGCCTCGGCGCCGCACCCGAGGACGTTGGTCCCGACCACATCTCGCGGAGCGGAACAGCTATGAACAGCAGCGAAGTGACGAAGAAGGTAGTCCGACTCGCGTGCTCGAGCACCGCCCATCGCCCGGAGTGATAGACGATGAGGAAGGGGAGCACGATCTCCGCGACAAGCGACACGAAAGACGTCGCGACAACGACAAGCTTTGCGCGGTCGCTCCACGAACTGAGAAAGAAGATGTGCCCGAGCACCAGGAAGAAGATCGGCATGGTGAAGAGATGGAAGTGCGCCGTCTCCAGCAACTCGAGGAAGGGCTTGCCACCCAGGCCGAGATCCTCCTGGCGATAATATTCGGCGACGGCACCCGCCGTCATACCGGACTTGGCCCACATGAATCCGAGGCACGAGAGCAGCCCGAGCAGGACCATCGACAGGAACAACGTATAGAAGAGACGGGCACCCAGCGGCAGTCGCGAAAGTTGATATTCGCGAGTAGCGAAAATCCTCACTGACGTTTGTCTCCGCCGTTGCTCGGCGCCGAGCCGCCGGATCCCTCTACCTTGTCGTCCAGTCCTCGGCCGCCGCGGCGGGCCGGCTTCCACGACGCGAATTCCTCGAAGCGGGGTGTGCGTCGCTCGCCATGCTCGTCATAGACGATCGCCTCTACGTCGCGCGGCGCCGCCAGAATGTCGAGACCCCCGTCAGGGTCGACGATCAGCGCGGTGCTCCAGGCCTCGGCGATGGACGCGTCGATCGCCACAACCGTGGCTTGGCGGTCGACCTCGATCCAGCGACCGCTGCGCGGGTCGACGATGTGCGGAGAGGTCTGGGCGCGCCCGTCATCACGGTGCAGACTTCGCGAGGTCGACACGGCACGGTCGCGCAGGAAAATCGATCCCGCCATGTCGTGGCCTCGGGGAACCCAGATTCTCCAGGGGGTTTCGCCTTGCGGCGGCCCGATCGCGAGCATCGAACTGGTCCCGAAATCGAGAAGGGCCTTGACGACGCCCGCCGCTCGCAAGAGCGCCGCCATGCGCTCGAGAGCGTAGCCTTTACCGATGGCCCCCAGATCCAGCTCCATACCCCGGCGGGGCAGCTCGACGCGGCCAGGAGCTTGCAGCGAGATCTTGTCGGACCCCACCAGCGCGAACGCTGCGTCCACCTCCGCGTCGCCGGGAGTGCGCCCCGTCGCGGCTGCATTGCGACGCAGATGGACCAGCGGCCCCACGGTGATATCGAAAGTCCCGCCGCTGGAACGAGTCAGCAGTTGGCATAGCGACAGAATCCGAAACAGGTCGAGAGGAACGGGGACCGCGCCCTCGCCTGCTCTATGGTTGACACGCGTCAGATCGCTGCTGTCGTCGTAGTCGCTGAATTCGCGCTCGAGTTGCCGCGCCACGGCGATCGCATCGGCGATGATGTCTTGTCCGCGTTCGCGGGTCGGTGCATCCAGCGTCACCTGCAGCAGCGTCCCCATGACGTAGTGCGACTCGCGCACTTCCTCGGCTCGACCTGTCGCGGCATGCATCGCGATCAGGATCAGACCGGCCATGGCAACGCAGACCGTTCGCACAACGCGATCCCGCACTCAGTGTCGCGCCGTGATCGGCGGGTTCATCGGGTCGTGGGCGCTTCGAACGTACTGCGCCACGGCCACGGCCTTCTTGACACCGCGGCCGATCGCGTAGGCCGACAGCGTCGCGCCGGTGATATTTCGCACATCGCGCCCCGGGACCAGCCCGTCGGCGGCTTTCTTGCCTCGGTACTGGGACAGAAAACGGTCACTGCGTACCTCTCCGCCATATCCTTCACGATATACCATCATCGCGACCCCCGTTACCTTACCGTCCATACCGACTCCGACGACAAAGGTCATGTTGCGATGTTTGCCGAGTTCCTCGACCACGACGGCTTCGCCGAGCCGTTCGTCGCCCCTGTATGCGCTGATGATCGGATAGCTCCTCTCCCAGGCCGTCGGCGGCTGATCGGCCATCGCGACGCTGACATGTTCTCGCAGCGCCTCGCTGGAAGGAAGTTCGTTGGCTTCGAACCTGGTAGCATCACGAAACACCGCGCGCGGCGCCTCCTCAATACTCAAGTAGACGTCATCGGCGACGGCACGGGCGACCGGCCAAGCCGCTGCGGACCACGCCGAGGCCAGTACGACGAGGGCTAGGAGGCGATACCGCCTGCCTGGGTTCGGAAAAGCCAAGCATTCCCCTCAGAAACCGAAGACGGTACCGAGCAGCACGGTGTGCGCATGGTCTTCATTCGTCGCCATGAAGTTCGTTACGCGCTCCAACGAGCCGCGATCGACCTGCGTGTACTCGTAGGCCAGTTGCAGGGCGGCATTGGGCACCGGGCGGTAGGCGGCCCCGATCGTCCAACGATCCAGCCGATGGTCGGTGTCGGTGAGCGAAGTAATGGCGCCTCCGGAGAAATCCAGGCTGTCGATCAGGCCATCGATCCAGACCTGCTCGGCTCGCGCCACCAGCGTCAGCCGCGGGTCGGCGAAGCCGCGACCGAAAACGGAACCCGTCAGCCAGGCCGGGCGAAGATCGTAGCGCCCCTCGAGCCAGTACCCCTGCCGCCGCTCGGCGAGGCTGGCCAGTTCGAACTCGATCTCTGCCTCGAAGTCCGGGCTCGATGCACCCGGGATCGCCGAAGAGTGCTCGCCGACGACGCGCGCGAAGCCGCCAGCCACTCGATCGACGTCACCGAAGTCGGAAAACGCGTACTCGCCTTCGAGTTCCAGGTCGCCGAAGGTGGCAATGCCGTCGAGCGCAAAAGCCGCGATCGCCTCGTTCGGCATGTAGTCGGGCGTGTAGCGGCCATAGTAGAACGAACCGGCGATCTCGCTGCCGAGCCACGGACTGTACGCCAGACGACCGGCAACGGCCTTCGCGTCCTTGACGTCGTTGCCGAAGGTCCCCGACTTGGTCTTGAAGGACCCCTCCAACTCGAGCTTGTCGCGCGAGGGGTCGCGCGTTGCCAGCTTCTCCTCCACCGAAGGATCCAGGGTCACCCCGTTGACGACGTAGAGTTGATACTCGAGCGTCCCTTTCTCTCCGACTTCGAAGGTTCCGAGCCCGCCGACTCCCAGCTCGGCCCAGGCCGCGGGCGCAGGTAGCACGGGCGAACCCCGATCGATGAGCGGCCGGCGCGCGATATCCCAACGCTCATCGTTGTGGTTCTGGTTGAAGCGGCCGAGCGGAACCAGCACTCCACCGGCGCGCAGAGCAAGGGCGGCGTCCAGGTCGTATTCCACCCACATCTGCTCCATCGTGATCTCGGAGTCGCTGGTCCCATCCACCTCTTGCTCGATGCTGAGGCCGCCGTCTTCCACACTCGCGCTGCGCTCGAGTTCGAGCTTGCGGAAACGCTCGAACTCGAGCTCGAAGCTCGAGCGTATGCGCGACGCGACCGGCGCATCGGCAGTGAGGACGAAACGCCGGAACGTAAAGGTGTCGCTGACGTCGTCCGGGGAGCCGCCCTCGAAACGCAACGAGCCGTAGCCGCCGAGTTCGACCCCTTCGCTGCCCTGCGCGAGTGCACTTGGCGATGGGCCGCCGGGGGTCCCGCCCGTGTTCGAGATCGGAGCACCGGTCCGCTCGGGAATCGCATCCTGGTCCGCTTGCTGCGGCGGGCGCTGGCGCTTCAGCTCATCCACCTCCGCGCGAAGCTCCTCTATCTGCTTCATCAGGAGTTGGACGGTTTCATCCGATACCTCAGCCCCGGCCACCGAGGGAACGAGCCACAGGGCAAAGGCGGCATGGATACACACAGCGGCACATGAACGGGCGATGCGGGGGCACTTCATCTTTCATCTCCATTTCGGACGGACTTTGCTCGCCTCGTCCGATTTTGACTTCCATTGTCATAATGGAGCCGAACCCGAGGGTCAAGCGGTAGCCCACGCGAACTCCGGACGGCCTAGTCGAAACCCGGGCCGCCCAGCGCGGTCGCCCGGCGGTGCGCCTCTACCAAGGTGGGGTTGTAGAAAAGGAAGGACAGAACAATCCCGGCAAGAAACCCGCCCGCATGGGCCCAGAAGGCCACTCCCCCACCCGATGCCCCGAGGGCGGGGATGCCGCCGAGCACCTGGAGCAGGAACCAGTAGCCCAGCACGAGGTAAGCCGGCACGTCGACTCGCGTAACGTAAAAACCGAGCGCGACGAGCATGTTGACGTTGGCGCGCGGGTAAAGGGCCGCGTAGGCACCCATCACGCCGCCGATCGCTCCCGAAGCGCCGACCATCGGGATCGGACTCGACGGGTCGGCGCCGGCCTGCGCCGCAGCGGCACCCAGCCCGCAGAGTAGATAGAACGCCACGAAGCGGGCACGCCCCATCGAGTCCTCGACGTTGTTCCCGAACACCCACAGGAACCACATGTTGCCGAGAACGTGGAACCAGCCCCCATGCAGGAACATCGACGTCAGCGGAGTCAGCCACGTCGCCGAAGCATGGTGGATGACGCACGCTGTGGCCGGACCCAACGGAACGCGCAGCCCTTCAGGTGCGAGACCAAAGAGTTCCCCGGGAATGAAGCCGAGTTCGCAAACCGAGCGGCTCAGCCGAGGTTCGTAGCCGACTCCTTGCACGAGCACCCACGCCAGGACATTGGCAAGAACGATGGCGATCGTGATTACTGGTGTGGCCAGCGTCGGGTTGTCGTCACGAAGAGGAAACACGTCCGGCGAATCCTAGTCGCGCAACGTCTCCCGGTCGAGCATGGGGGTTGCCACATGATCCAGATAACGGCAGTCGACCACATCTACCTGGCGGTCTCCGACCTTCCGCGGTCCGAACGCTTCTACGATCGGGTCTTTCGACTCTTCGATTTCCGCAAGGGCACCGCACCCATCGGCGGCGAACGGCATGCCCACTACTTCAACCGGATCACGCAATACACGATCCGACAGGCGCGCACGCCAGGAGCGCACGACCCCTACCGGGTCGGCGGCCTTCACCATCTGTGCTTCCGTGTTCCCGCCCGCCGCGACGTCGACCAAGCCTACGAAGGACTGACAAAGCTCGGCATCGCGGCCAGTGCTCCGAGGTTGTTCCCGGAATACGCCGAGGACTACTACGCCACTTTCTTCGAAGATCCCGATGGCGTGCGGCTCGAGGTAGTAGCCGAACGGCGCCTCAGAACTCTGCTCCGTGAACGCTGGGAAGAACTGACCGAGTTCGAAGACCCGGTGCGCAAGAGCGGCATCGCCTGAACGACAATCGTCAACGCCGAAACACCGCCGGTAACGCACGCAATGCGATCCGCCGCGGCGTGTCTTCATTCAGCCTGAAAGAGCCCTCCGGCCCACCAGTCGAACGCGCTGGTCGCAACCCGAGAGCGACCGCCGCCTACGGTCGATGCAAGGCCCATCGCCGCATTCTCCGATCCCCCGGCGACCGCCGCGCTCTGCGTCCCGCAGAAGTTGTCTTGTCCACCGCTCACCACGGAGCTGCGTCCATCGGTGCGATTGTCTTCGCCTCCTGCGATCGACGACGTCTCGCCCCTGGCCTCGTTGCGGAACCCGCCACTGATCGACGCGTAATCGCCGCTCACGCGGTGAGTGGTTCCGCCGAGTACGGTGGCCCCCTCCCCGCTGATCTCGTTGTTACCGCCCGCCACCAGCCCGCCGAAAGAGCTGTACGAATGCTCCATGCCGATGACGAGGTTGTGGGAGCCGGTCTTCTTGTCGTTATCCCCCGCTTCGTTGTAGCCGATCACGATGTTGCCGGTGCCGTTCACTGTGCCATCGGTCGCCCCGCTGCCGTTCACCACCTGGAAGTTCATGCCGGTCAGCACCAGGTTGTTGCCCTGCACCTGCAGATGGGCAAGCAGCGCTTCCACTGCCGCGACGCGTGGAAGCAGCTGTTGGCAATCGGCCTCGCAGACGAGATTGACTTCCTGACCGACCGCCGCGCGCAACACCGCCAGCGCATCGCTGGCACTCAACTTCCCATCGTTGAGCACATCCCCGCAGGGCTGCGCGGCAAGCGCAGCGGGAATGGCTCCGAAGAACGCGACGAGACATCCCATTGCGACCAGCGCCTTCCAGGCTCCGTTGATCCTCATCTGCATCTCTCTCTCCTGTTTCTCATGCATCCCGGGACGGCCGCGCCGGGAACCCCGGCACCGTCGCGCTACGTGGTCGCTACAGCCGCGGCTTCGTCTTGCGCGTGCACTGGCTCCGACTGCGAAGCATGCCAACCCGGCGGGACGTAGATGCAGTCGGGCTCGCTGGCCAACGCGTCCCCGGCCACCGAGTACGACCTGGCCCGGGAGCCACCGCACAGGGTTCGGTACTCGCACGCGCCGCACTTGCCGCCGAGACGGTCGGCGTCCCGCAGTGCCACGAACAACGGATGCGACTGGTAGACCTCGACCACCGAACTGGCTGGGAAACGGCCACAGGGCAGCGGCAGGAATCCGCTCGGCTGAACGAACCCGGTATGTCCGACGAACAGCACCCCCTTGCCGTCGTTGGTGCCGATCATGCCGGGGCCACGCGCGCCGGCGCCTACCTCTGGCGTGTCGGCGCGCGCCACGCCGGCCGCACCGCGTCGCTCCGCCTTGCGGCGTTGCAGCAGGTAGCGCCTGTAGTGGGGGGCCTCGGTAGTCTTTATCGCGAAGCTGCGGCTGCGCGATTGCGCGTAGAGGAACTCGAAAACGTCCTCGTAACGCGCGGGCGCGATGCTACTGGTAGCCAGCGCGCGACCCACCGGGACCAGGAAGAACACCGACCACAAGTCGAGTCCGAACGCCTCGATCTGATCGACGATCGCCGGCAGCTCGTCCACGTTGCCCACGTGGACAGTCGTATTAACTTGAAGTGACAGCCCCAAGCCAGCGGCGTCATTCAGAATTTCCAGAGTTCTGCGGTAGCTACCGGCGACCCCGCGAAGCCCGTCATGGCTGCTGGCGCCGGCACCATCGAGACTGACCGCCAGGCGCGCGAGCCCGTTCCCCTTCAAACGTGCCAGGGCATCGTGCGTGACCAGCGGAGTCGCCGATGGGGTCATCGCCATCGACAGACCGATGCTCGTGCCGTGGGCAACCAGATCATGGATGTCGGCCCGCTTCATCGGATCGCCGCCCGTCAGCACCACCAGCGGCGGCGCGGGAAAACGACGAAGGTCGTCGAGCAGCGCCAGTGCCTGCCCCGGACCCAGTTCGCCTGGATGGCTCATGGTCTGCGCGCAGGCCCGGCAATGGGCGCATACCAGATCGCAGGCCTGGGTGGTCTCGTAGAAAACAACGAACGGGCTGTCGTCGAAGGCCCGGTCTGGCGGCACGGTAGACTTGGTCATGGCCGGCGAAGAAACGCTCCGGCGCAGAGTATGGGGCGCAACGGCAAGACCGAGCAACTTGAAGAACGCGCCCCCGCCCGCCCGGAAACCCGCGCTGCGTGACCCGCGGGCGGCGCCAACGGCGGAACCTGGCCCGCACTTCGCTGTCCGCACCCCGACCCGCGTGCTAGGTGCTCGCGGTCGACCGCGATGGCCTCCGCTGCCAAGCAATCAGTGCGCCCGGACCGCGCCGGGCGCACGGCTGAGTCTCTCTCACGGAAGTTGCCGCGCTGGGCCGCGCTGCTGGGTCCGGCCCTGTTTGCGGTCGCCCTTTACCTGCCTTCGCTCGGCAACCCTCTGGTCTGGGACGACGAACTCCACGTGCCGCTTGCCCGCGAGATGACCGTAGGCGAGGCCTTCGGCAACGCGGGTGGGGAATACCGGCGCCCACTGGTGCTGCTGTCGTACCTGGCCCAATGGAAGGCAGGCGCCGGCGCCGATGCGGCACTGCATGCGGTCAACGTCCTGCTCCACAGCGGCAATGCCATGTTGCTGGCGTTGTTGCTGCTGAACATGGGACTGCCGACAGAGGTCGCGGCTTGCGCGGCGCTGCTCTTCGCGGCCCACCCTCTTCAGTCGGGGTCGGTGGCCTACGTTTCCGGGCGTACCGATCTGCTCGCGGCCGCCTTCACCATGACCGCGCTCATCGTGGCGCAGCCGGCGCCGAGCCGAACCGAGCCGGCCTCCACCCGCGTACGTTCGACGAGTCGGTCCAGGGAGATGTGCGTAACGCTCGCGTGCGCCGCGTGCGTCGCACTTGCGGCTCTGTCCAAAGAGATCGGACTCGTCGCCGGGCCGCTGGCGGCGCTGTTTGTCTACTACCGCATCCGGAGAGGACGCCCCGCGTCGTTGCTGACGGCGATCGCTGCGCTGATGAGCTGCGCATGCTGCGCGCTGTGGGTGCTGCCGCCGGCGGCGCTGGCCGCCAACCTTCCGATGTCGCTGCGACTGCGTGCCGCCGGCACGGCAGCGGTCACCTACGCGGGCCTGTTGGTTTGGCCAAGTGGACTTCATCTCGACCGATTGAGTCCGACGCGCGGTGACGAAGCGCTCGTGATCGCGCTGGCGCTGTGCGCCCTGGCCGCCGCTCTCTCGCTACGATTCGCACGTGCGCCGACTCTGGCCGGACTCGGTCTGCTGTCCGTACTGGCCCTGTACCTTCCCGGCAGCGGGTTGATTCCGGTAGCACCGGCCATCGTCGAGCGCTTCGTCTTCACGCCGGAACAGTTTCTCTACCTTCCGCTGGCACCGCTGTGCGCACTGCTGGCAGCCGCGCTGCACCGCTATTCGGGCAACTCGGCTTTGCTCGTCGTCACCGCCACGTTGGCTCTGGCATCGGTCCCAGCAGTGCTCGCGCGCCAACGCGAATTCGCGGGCGCCGAGCAAGTATACCGCGCTACGTTGGCCCACTCGTCGAGCGCGCGGGCCTGCTTCAACCTCGGGGGCCTGCAACTCGACGACCTGCGCTACGCCGAGGCGGCCTCCTCCTACGAGCGCTGCGTAGAACTGAGCCCTCACGATGGCGGCGCCCGAGGCCAGCTCGCGATCGCCTACCAGAAGCTCGGGCGCGCCGATCAGGCGCGCGCCAACTATCGGCGCGCGATCGAACTCGACGACCGCAGCCCGCTGCTGTGGAGCAACTTCGCCACCCTCGACGCCAACGAAGGACGCTACGGCGACGCGCGGGAGAAATGGCAGCACGCGCTCGCGCTCGACCCATCGTTCCCACCTGCACTGAGCGCGCTCGAGAAACTCGAGCGAGCGATGTCGCGATGATGCTACCGCGCGGCCAACTGGCTCTCGTCGACGAACCGCTCAGCCGAGCATCCAGTCGATCCAAGCGACGCCCAGTGCCAGCGTCGCCAGCGTGATCGGCACGCCGGCCTTCAGGTACTCGCGAAACGACAGCACCTGCCCGCGCCGTCGCGCCACTTCCGCGACGATCAGATTGGCTACCGAGCCGAGCAGCGTCAGGTTCCCCGCCAGCGTGCTCGCCATCGCGAGCGTGAGAAACCCCCGGTCGCAATCGTCGAGGCCTTCGACCGGCCCACGCAGCAGCAACACCGCGGGAACGTTCGACACGACATTGCTGAGCCCGACCGTCAGCACCGCCAGGCCGGCGACGCCCGACTCCGCGTAGTGCCTGAGCTCTTCGAACACGCCGGTCTCGCGCAGCCCATCGTCGATCCCCGCCGTCACCACGAAGAGTCCGGCGAAGAACACCAGCAGCGACCAGTCGATCTCGGCAAAAACCCGCTCGGGATCGTGACGGCGTGTCACGAGCAGCAACGAAGCCGCCGTCAACGCGGCCAGCGCAGTCGGCATGCCGCAAAGCAGTGCCGCCGCCAACACCGCGGTGGCGATCAGGCTCTTGCGTAGCAGCGACTCGTTGACCTCGACGCGGGCGCGGTGGCTCCACGCAAGAGGCCTGAAGTGGAGCGCTCGTCTATAGACCAGCGCGATCACCGCCCATACGATCACGCAGCCGAGCACGGCTACCGGGCCGAGGTAGTAGAAGAAACGCCCGAACGGAATCCCCGACGCCATGCCGACCAGCATGTTCTGCGGATTGCCGATGATCGTCGCCGTCGATCCGACGTTGGCGGCCGTAGCCACGGCGATCAGGAACGGAGCGGCCGGCAGGCCCGTGGCGTGGACCACTTCGAGAACCAGCGGTGTCATGCCCAGCGCGACGGTGTCGTTGAGCAGGATCGCCGACAGCAATCCCGACGCAGCGACGGTGAGTGCGAGCAGGCGAAGCGGACTGCGCCCGACCCCCACCGCTCCGGTCGCCACCGCCTCGAAGAAGCCCGCGATGCGCAGGTTGGCGTTGAGCACCATCATTCCAAAGAGCAGCACCAGCGTATCGGCATCGATCGCGGCGTAGGCCTGTTCGAGCGTCAGCGAACCGGCCAGAACCATCGACGTAGCGCCGACCACGGCGATGGTCGCCCGGTTCATCCGAAGGCGGGGAATCTCGCCGAGGGCCACACCCACGAGCGTCGCGGTTCCCAACAAGAGCGTCAGAATGGGCGACGGCACGGTGACCGCGATGTTAGCCGCGCTTGGTCGTGGGCAAAACCCCGGCGACTGTGCGCACCATCCGGTCCGCACCGTGCCCGCGGTCAGTGCTTCACTTGCCCTGGATTCCGCCTGCGTCGCAAGCGACCGACCCACGCGCGCCAGCAAGTCACCCGACGCGACAGACGAGCCCTTTCAGGTAGGTCCCTTCCGGAAACGCCAGAGCGGTCGGATGATCGGCGGGCTGCCCCAGTCGCTCGACGATCTGGGCTTCGCGCCCGGCATCCAGCGCCGCGTCGGCGATGATCTTCTGGAACAGTTCGGGCGTCATGAGCCCGGAACACGAGAAAGTCAGCAGCACTCCGCCGGGTCTCAGTAGCTTGAACGCGAGCAGGTTGATGTCCTTGTAGCCCCGTGCGGCCTTGTCCATCTGCAGCCGTGAACCGGCGAACTTCGGTGGATCCAGAACGATCATGTCGAAGCTGCGCCGCGAGTCGCGAAAGCGCCGCAGCAGCGCGAAGACATCCGCTTCGATGTTCTCGACACGGTCGGCAGGCAGACCGTTGAGCGCGATGTTGTGGTCGCCGAGTTCCAGCGCGGACGAAGAAGTGTCTACGTTGGTCACCTTGGCCGCGCCCGCCGCGAGCGCAGCCACCGCGAATGCACCCGTATACGAAAACGCGTTGAGTACCTCGCGCCCCTCGGCGTAGCGCGCCGCCGCACGCCGATTGGCGCGCTGGTCCAGGTAGAAACCCGTCTTGTGTCCTGCGCGCACGTCGACCGCCAGGCGCAGGCCGTGCTCGACGATATCGACCAACTGCGGCGGCTCGGCTCCGGCCAGCAGGCCGGTGCGCGAGATGAGTCCTTCCTTCAGACGCACCTCGACGTCGGAGCGCTCGTAAATCGACGTCGCACCGGCGGTTCGCCACAGCGCCGCGACGATCGCGTCACGCCATCGTTCCGGCCCAGCCGCCAGGAACTGGCAGACCACGACGTCGCCGTAGCGATCGACCACGAGCCCCGGCAATCCGTCCGACTCGGCATTGACGAGCCGGCAAGCGTTCGTCTGCCCAGCCGGTACCAGCACTCGCCGGGCTTCCAACGCACTCTCGATGCGGCTCACGAAAAAACTCTCGTCGACCGCCTCGCGCTCATCGAAGGTCCAGACCCGCGCGCGGATCTGCGACGACGGTGAGTAGGCGGCGCGAGCCAGAAACCCGCCATCGGCATCTCGAACATCGACCGTCTGGCCGCTGCTCAGCCCGGGCGGCTCGCGAGCGATCGCTCCCGAGAACACCCACGGGTGGCGACGCCGCAGCGAACGATCCTTGTCGGAGAAGAGAGTCAGCGATGCCATGGGGGACTCCGCGCGGCGCTGTCGCACCCGCGCGGCGCCGAGTCAACGCGACGCGCGAAGCGACGCCGACATCGGCCCCTCGCTTGTCTGCCGCGGGCGCCGCGCATAGCGTGCCGCTGCCGCGCACACGAGGACGCCACGATGCTCAAATCCTCCTACCCCTATTACCTCGCGAGCGAGCCGGTGGCCGCCAATCAGGCCCTCGAAGTGCTCGACAAGTACAGCGGCCGCGTCGCCACACGTGTGGCGATGGCCGATCGCGACGCGATCGATCGCGCGATCGGCGCCGCCGTCACCGCCAAGGGCCCGATGCGGGCGTTGGCCGCCTACCAGCGGCAAGCGGTGCTGCAACACTGCGTGGCCCGCTTCACGGAGCGCGCCGAAGAACTGGCGGTGGCACTGTGCATCGAAGCCGGCAAACCGATTCGCGACGCGCGCGGCGAAGTCGGCCGGATGATCGATACTTTCCGCATCGCCGCCGAGGAATCGGTGCGGATCAACGGAGAGGTGATGACGCTCGACATCGCCGCCCGTGCCCGCGGCTATCGCGGACTGTGGACGCGGGTGCCGATCGGGCCTTGCTCGTTCATCTCGCCGTTCAATTTCCCGCTGAACCTGGCGGCGCACAAGGTCGCGGCGGCGTTGGCGGTCGGCTCCCCGTTCGTGCTCAAGCCCGCCAGTCTGACCCCGGTCGGAGCCCTGATGATCGGCGAGGTGCTGGCCGAGACCGATCTGCCCGCCGGATCGTTCTCCATCCTTCCGTGTCGCCGCGAGGGCGCCGATCTGTTCACCGAAGACGAACGGCTCGAACTGCTCAGTTTCACCGGGTCCCCGGTGGTCGGGTGGGACCTGAAACGCCGCGCCGGAAAGAAGAAGGTAGTGCTCGAACTCGGCGGCAATGCCGCCGCGGTGGTCGACTGCGACTGGGACCTCGACGACGCCGTCGAACGTGTCGCCTTCGGCGCGTTCTATCAGTCGGGCCAGAGCTGCATCAGCGTGCAGCGCATCTTCGTGCACGAACGCGTCTACGAAGTCTTCCGCGAGCGTCTGGTAACGCGCACCGAGAGCCTGGTCGCCGGCGATCCGCGCGACGAGACGACCTTCCTCGGACCGATGATCACCGAGCAGGAAGCCGCACGTGTCGAATCCTGGATCGGCGATGCCGTCGCACAGGGCGCGCGGTTGCTATGCGGTGGTGCGCGCCGCGGCGCGATGCTCGAGGCGACGCTGCTCGAGAACGTCGCACGCGACGCCGCCGTCTACGCGCAGGAAGCCTTCGGGCCGGTCGCCGTGTTGACGAGCTTCAGCGACTTCGAAGCGGTACTCGAAGCCGTCAACGACAGCGCGTTCGGCCTGCAGGCCGGGATCTTCACGCGCGATCTATACAAAGCCCAGCGCGCCTACGATGTACTGGAGGTGGGCGGCGTCGTGATCGGCGACGTGCCGTCGTGGCGGGTCGACAACATGCCCTACGGCGGGGTCAAGAACAGCGGACTCGGGCGCGAAGGCGTGCGCTTCGCGATGGAAGACATGTCCGAAATCCGCCTGATGGTGGTGCGGACTCCCTGAACCCGGCGGCTCCGCTCTCCCCGGCTTCGATCCGGATCTCCGCGTTGCTACTGGAACAGCAGCGAGCACGCGCACGCGCCGCCGCCGGCGTCCACACAGGAGTAGTCGCCGTTGCAGGTGCCGTAGCAGTTGGGCGGCCCCGCAATCTGACCGCAAGGCGCGAAGATGTCGACTCCCTTGCAGATGCACGCAGTGCCGCCCACGTCAGGCTCGCAGGCGAGATTCTGGTCGCCGCAGGTACCGTCGCAGGCGGGCACCGTTGCGCTGGCACACTCCACGGGCGGCCCGTGCGGAAGAGTGGTGGTAGTCGTCGTGGGCGGCGGCGTACCGAAAACGGCCGGCGCGCACAGACGCGTGGTGTGCAATCCCGAGAGCTGGCGCGATCCGAATTGATCGCTCATCAGCAGTTGGGCGGGCAACACCTCCCCGCGGCACTTGATGGTGTAACAGATAAAAGCGTTCGTGAGGTCCGGGCCGGCGACCGCCAGGCTCGGCCCTTCATCGACGCGGTCCTTGTTGACCGGAACGCACAGTTCCCGCGAACGTACCTTGATTGCGCAACCGGCGTCGAGTTCGAAGTCGATGGTGTCAACTGGCCGCAGATCGGCGGTCGCCGTAAACGAAGCCAGCGAATCCTTGACCTTGAAGCACTTCAGGTGGTCGTAGGGCTGCGCCGTCGCCACGACCGCCGAAGCCGCCAGCGCCACAGCGCTCGCCATCATGGTCCACGCGATCGCCTGAGTCCGTCTCATCATCACTATTCTCCATCCCGGCCGGGCAGCGCGGACCGCGAACACCCGCACCGGATTCGCCTACTCGCTCTTATCATTGAAGCGTCCGGCGTCACCAGCGGTGAACGGCTCGGCGTAGGTAGCTCCGAAGCAAAGACCTGCGCTGTCGCTTCTAAGCTGCACGCTGACAGTCGCTGCCGGCGCCAGAGCCAGCGAACCGAGCGCCAAGTGAGGCCCTTTCCCTTTGAGCTTGATCTTGGCCGCGCCGTCGCCGCCGGTCTCGAGCAGTGCCGAAACGATCCCATCGGGCGTCGCCGAAGCGCTGCGCATCTTGTAACTGCCCGAGGCCAGCGGGGTCCACGCAGAGCCGACCGGCAGCGACGCGGCCACCCACAGCGACGGCCCGCCGTCCTCGTAAATGCACAGCGTGTAACTGTCGCCGGCGTCGGGACTTCCGAAATTGGCGATCGCCGGTCCCTTGCCCCAACGCCACACCAGCGTGTCCTTGGTGCCGTTGTCTCTGAGCTTGATCATCGCCCCACCGCTCTGCGTCGGCTGGGCACAGGTCGGATCGGGCGTCGCAGCGCCGGCGCACGAACCGGCACCGTCGCAGCCGTCGGTCCGCGTGCACGCATTGGCATCGTTACAGGGTGCCGCGACCGGCTCGAACATGCACGATGCGTCGCAGCAGTCGCCGGTGGCGACGTTACCGTCGTCGCATTGCTCGCCGGCGGTGACGATACGGTTGCCGCAAGCGGTCACCGTGCAATTGCTGTCGCAGCCGTCGCCGTCGACTTGATTCCCGTCATCGCACTGCTCGCCGGGATCGAGGTTGTTGTCGCCGCAACCCGCTTCGTCGGCGCCGATGTCCACCGCGGTGGCCGAAACCCGCGTCGAACCATCCATGTCCGTCTCTCCGACCGCGCCGGTGTAGGCTGGGTTGCCGGCGTTTATCGCCGGCGACGAGGAGCCCAGATGGAAGTCCGCGGCCCCGGGCGCAACGAGCGCGGGATCGGCGAAGATCCCGCCGGCGTCGTGCCCAGCCCCTTGCCACGCGGCAAAGCCCGTATACGACGAGCCGCCGACGGCGAACTCAGCGGCCGCGGCTCCGTCTGCGGTGAAGTAGAGATTGTAGTCGAAAGCGTTGCCGGTCGAGGCGTTGTACGAGGCTACCAGCGAGTTCTTCACGCCCGGATCCGCTCCGCCGCGACTCCATACCAGGTTGTTCTCGACGAGGTTGTCGCTGCCGTACTGCACCCACACCTCGCCCACCCCGTCGGCCGCGTCGGTCGCGTTCTTGTAGAGCGTGTTGCCACGAAAGACGTTCTCGTCGGCGCGGCCAACCGACTTGGCGTAACCTCCGAAGACGATCCCGACCACACGGTTGTGGTACAGAACGTTGTTGCGCACGATGACGTTGCGGGTGATCACCCCGGCGTTTTCGGCCCCGACTTCTATGCCGAGGTCGCACTGGGTCACCGTGTTGTTCTCGATGATGATATCGCGTCCGCCATCGACGTAGATGCCGCCCGAGTATCCGCTTCCGCAGCGCTCGACGATGTTGCCGCGGCACAGCCCTTCTCGCGCCACCAGCGCCGAGTTGGGCTGGATGTCGGTCTCGCCGCCGATGAAGTCGATCGCGATGTTGTCGACGTCGTGAACGTGATTGTCCGTCACTTCAAAGGAACGCACGTTGCCGTTGAGCGTGAGCGCTTCGCTCGGTGCCGGGTCGCAGTCGTAGATCTCGTTGCCGTCGATGACGAGATCCTCGATCGGCGTCGCCTCGGTGCCGTACACGGTGATGCCCATCGCGTTGTTGCCGCGGATCTCGTGGATCACGTTGTCACGAATTTCGACGTCACTGAGACTGCCGAGCAGACGAATACCGGAACCGTCGGTGACACCGGTGTTGTCGCGGATGGTCAGGCCGCTGATGCGGATGTGGCTCTTCGAATCGACCGACACGACGTCGGCACCGGCGACCGACGCGCCGGAAATGGTGGTCACCGCGGCGCCGCCGCTCGAAGTCAGCGTGATGGGACTGCCGAGCGCGCCCGAAGACGGGAACGAAATCTTCTCGTTGTAGGTCCCGGGCGCCAGCAGCACGGTGTCGCCGGAGCCGGCCACGTTCAGCGCCGCCTGTACCGAGGGCTGGTCGCCCGGCACGTTGATCGTGGCCGCCGAAGCCAGAAACGGCGTCGCAAGCACGAATGCCGGTGCAAACCACGAAAAGCTGCGCATCATCGATCCCCCGCCAGCTCGAATTGTCCGGGCCTGTAGCGACCGGCCCCGCTCTAGCAACAATGGTGGAGGTCCGCGGCCTTGTCGACCTTCTTTGGGGCGTCTCGGAGCGTCTAGCTGCCCCGCCCGCGAGGTCGCCGCCGGACTGCCTCGTGCCCGGCATCTGACAAAAGTTTACACAGATGCGCACTCAGATGGTCCCCCGTTCTTGGCAACGCAAGACGGATCGCTATATACGTTCGCGTTCGGACGGTTGGCTCGCCCGGGGGGCGGAAGCGGCTTTGGTTGCTCCCGCCGGAAGATAGTAGAAAAAAACGAGGCGGATCTTTGCTCGGCCGACGCATCGCGTTGGCCGCATTCTTTTTTTTGTCGGGGCTCTAATGGCGCAGGTTTTCAAGCCGAGTAGCAACACCTACTCGAAGCTCGTCATCTTCGGAGCACTGTTGGCGGTGGGCGGCGTCGGGCTGGTCGGGTATCTAATCAATACGTCCCCGTTCAACACGGGTGCGTACATGGCTCACGCCCAGCCGGTCCCGTTCAGCCACAAGCACCACAACGGGGAGCTCGGGATCGACTGCCGCTACTGCCACACCTCGGTCGAGGAATCGGCTTTCGCCGGCATCCCTCCGACCCAGACCTGCATGAATTGCCATTCGCAGATCTGGACCGAGGCTCCGATGCTCGAACCGGTCCGCGCCAGCCTCCGAACCGGCCAGTCTCTGGAATGGACCCGGGTCCACGATCTGCCGGACTTCGTATACTTCAACCATAGCATTCACATTGCGAAGGGAATTGGCTGTGCAAGCTGCCACGGCGACGTCACCCGGATGAACCTGACGTGGTCCGTCGCCCCCCTCACGATGGGATGGTGCCTGGACTGCCACCGTGATCCGGCCGCCAACGTGCGGCCGCGAGAAATGGTCTTCGACACCACCTGGGTGGCCCAGGACCAGCGGGCACTCGGCGAGAAACTCGTCTCCGAGTACCACGTGCAACCACGCCAAGACTGCTCGACCTGCCACCGCTGAGCCAAAGGTATGATGATGGGGTTCGACCCGGAAGCACCAGCCTTCGATCTGACCGCGATTCGCGAGAAGCTCTCTCGCACGACCGGCCGCACGTATTGGCGCAGCCTCGAAGAGGTGGCCGACACGCCGGAGTTTCGCGACTTCCTCGAAGCCGAATTCCCGGCCGCCGCCGAGTCGATCTCGTCCGGCCTGGACCGACGTCAGTTCCTCAAACTGATGGGGGCGTCGCTGGCGATGGCCGGCCTGGGTGCCTGTACCAAACAGCCTGTCGAGAAGATCCTCCCATACGTCAAGCAGCCTGAGGAACTGGTTCCCGGCAATCCACTGTTCTTCGCGACGGCCTATCCAGTGAGCGGGGGAGCCGCGCCGATCCTGGTGGAGAGCCACATGGGCCGCCCCACCAAGATCGAAGGCAACCCGGAGCACCCGGCCAGCCTCGGCGCGACCAGCGCCATGACCCAGGCCAGCGTTCTGGATCTCTACGACCCCGACCGCTCCCAGGTGGTGATGAGCGCCGGCGAGATCCGTACCTGGAACGATTTCGTGGCCAGCGTCGCCGACGTTGTCACCAAGTTGAGGCCCTCGAGCGGGCGCGGGCTGCGCATACTCAGCCCCCCGACCGTTTCGCCTACCCTGGCCGCCGCGGTCGGCAAGGTCCTGGCGGATCTTCCCGAGGCACGCTGGCACCAGTGGGAGCCGCTCGGCCGAGAGTCCGTGCGCGAAGGCGCGCGTCTGGCTTTCGATCGCGTCGTCGAGCCTCGCTACAACTTCGCCGACGCCGACGTCATCGTCTCTCTCGAGTCTGACTTCCTTTTCGATGGCGCGGGCCAGGTCCGTTACGCGCGCGACTTCAGTGCTCGCCGCAAGGTGAGCGACACTTCCAGTTCCCTCAACCGGCTCTATGTCGTGGAGAGCGCGCCGAGCGTGACGGGGTCCAAGGCCGACCATCGTCTGGCGCTGCGCGCCTCGGAGATCTTCGGTTTCGCGCGCGCGCTGGCCGCCGAACTCGACGTCAACGTCGTCGAGCCCGCGGGACTCCAGAACCACGCCAAGTGGATTTCGGCCGTTGCCAAGGACCTGCTGGCCAACAAGGGGCGCGGGCTGGTGCTGGCGGGACCGAGCCAGCCGGCCGACGTCCACGCGCTGTGCCACGCCATCAACGAGAAACTGGCGAACGCCGGACATACCGTCGTCTACACCGACCCGGTCGAACAATCGGCGCCGACGCCGAAGGATGGGCTCGACACGCTGGTTGCCGATATGGCGGGCGGCAACGTCTGGGCGCTGTTCGTTCTTGGCGGAAACCCGGCCTACGAAGCCCCTGCCGACCTCGACTTCGTCGCGGCGCTGGGCAAGGTCCCGTTCACGGTCCACCTGGCACAGCAGCAGGACGAGACCTCGCTGCACACGCTTTGGCACGTACCCGCGACGCACTATCTCGAGTCGTGGAGCGATGCGCGCGCGTACGACGGCACCGTCACCATCCAGCAGCCGCTGATCGAACCTCTGTATCAAGGCAAGTCTGCGCTCGAAGTGGTTTCGCTGATCGGCGGGACCTCGACCGGCACCGACTACGACCGTGTTCGCGACTACTGGAAGGCCGCGGTATCGGTCCCCGACTTCGAGGAGTTCTGGCGCCGCAGCGTACACGACGGGTTCATCGCCGGCTCGCAGCGTCCCGCACTCGACATTGCGGTGCGGTCGGACTTCCTCACCTATCTCGCGCAGCTTCCGGCCGTCGACAAGGATGCCGGAGAACTCGAAGTGGTGTTCCGCGGCGATCCGACGATCCACGACGGCCGCTTCGCCAACAACGGCTGGCTGCAGGAAACGCCCAAGCCGTGGACGCGTCTGACATGGGACAACGCGGCGCTGATCAGCCCCGCGCTCGCCGAGAAGAGGAAGTTGAGCGACGGCGACGTCGTCGAACTGCTGCTCGGCAACCGCAAGATCAACGCCCCGGTGTGGACGACGCCGGGACAGCCCGAGCAAACCGTCACGCTGCATCTCGGCTACGGTCGTACGCGCGGCGGTCACATCGCCACCGGCGTAGGGTTCAGCGCCTACGCGCTGCGCACCGTAAGGAACCCGTGGTTCGCCTCCGGCGTCAAGATGCGCAAGACCGGCGTCCACTATCCGCTGGCGACCACCCAGACCCACCACGGGATGGAAGGCCGCGAGTTGTTCCGCACCGCCGCGCTGACCACCTACCAGGCGAGCCCGAACTTCGCGCAGGAACCGGACCACCATGGCGCGCTCGAGGGACATGCCGACGGCGAAATCCCTTCGTTGTTCCCCGACTGGAACTACGAGGGCAACTCCTGGGGCATGACCATCGACCTCAGCGCCTGCATCGGGTGCAACGCGTGCCTGGTGGCGTGCCAGTCCGAGAACAACATCGCGATCGTCGGCAAAGAGGAAGTGCTGCGCGGGCGCGAGATGCACTGGATCCGCATCGATCGCTACTTCGAAGGCGACCTCGACAACCCCGCGGTCTACAACCAGCCGGTTCCGTGCATGCACTGCGAAAAGGCGCCGTGCGAGGTGGTGTGTCCGGTCAACGCGACCAACCACAGCAGCGAAGGTCTCAACGACATGACCTACAACCGCTGCGTGGGCACTCGTTACTGCGCCAACAACTGCCCCTACAAGGTGAGGCGGTTCAACTTCTACCTGTTCCAGGACTGGGACACCGAAAGCCTCAAAGGACACCGCAACCCCGACGTCACGGTGCGGAGCCGAGGCGTCATGGAGAAGTGCACCTACTGCGTGCAGCGCATCAACTCGGCGCGAATACAGTCGCGCAAGCAAGACCGTCCGATACGCGACGGCGAGGTCGTAACCGCCTGCCAGCAGGCCTGCCCGTCCGACGCGATCGTGTTCGGCAACATCAACGACGAGACGAGCCGGATCGCCGCGACCAAGAGCGACTCGCGCAACTACTCGTTGCTGGCCGAGCTCGGCACCAAGCCGCGCACGACCTACCTGGCCGCGATCACCAACCCTAACCCGGAGCTCGTCGCAGACGCGAAGAGCTCTACCCATGCCGCCGAGGAAGGGGGGCACCTGTGATGGCCGCACCGGTTCAAGCCAGGCAAAGACCTTACAAGCCGCCTGTGCTGGGGCGCGGACAGACGTTCGATACCGTCACCGACAAGATCGCCTCGGTCGTCGATCGGCAGGAACAACCGCGAGGATGGTGGATTGCCTTCACCGTCGGGTTCGCGTTGCTCAACGTCCTGCTCATCGCAGTCGCGTGGCTGTTCGCACGCGGTACCGGGATCTGGGGCGTCAACAACCCGGTCGGTTGGGCCTTCGCGATCATCAACTTCGTCTGGTGGATCGGAATCGGCCACGCCGGGACGCTGATCTCGGCGATCCTGCTGCTGCTGCGCCAGGACTGGCGCACTTCGATCAACCGCTTCGCCGAAGCCATGACGCTGTTCGCGGTGGCCTGCGCCGGCATCTTCCCGATCATCCACACCGGACGTCCGTGGCTCGCCTACTGGCTGCTGCCATACCCAGGCACGATGATGGTGTGGCCGAACTTCCGCAGCCCGCTGGTGTGGGACGTCTTCGCGGTATCGACCTACGCCACCGTCTCGGCGCTGTTCTGGTTCGTCGGACTGATCCCGGATCTGGCCACGTTGCGCGATCGAGCCACAACCCCCGTCTCCGCGCGCATCTACGGCGCGCTGGCGCTGGGCTGGCGTGGATCGGTGCGCCACTGGCACCGCTACGAAACCGCCTACCTGCTGCTGGCCGGACTCTCCACGCCGCTGGTTATCTCGGTGCACAGCGTGGTCAGCTTCGACTTCGCGGTCGCCGTAGTCCCGGGCTGGCACGCGACGATCTTCCCGCCGTACTTCGTCGCGGGCGCGATCTACGCCGGTTTCGCGATGGTGCTGACCATCGCGATCCCGCTGCGCCGGATGTACGACATCAAGGATTTCATCACCGCTCAGCACCTCGACTACATGGCCCGCGTCATGCTCGCCACCGGCCTGATGGTCTGTTACGGGTATCTGACCGAGGCGTTCTACGCCTTCTACAGCGCCAACACCTTCGAAGAATTCATGATGCAGAACCGTATGTTCGGCCCTTACACGGCGATCTACTGGCTGCTCATCCTGTGTAACGGCATTTCGATCCAGACCCTGTGGTTCGAGCGGGTGCGCCGCAGCCCGGTGGTCCTCTTCGTCGTCTGCATGTTCGTCAACGTAGGGATGTGGCTGGAGCGCTTCGTCATCGTCGTCACCAGCATGCACCGCGACTTCATGCCGTCGTCGTGGTTCATGTACTACCCGACCGTCTGGGACATCGCCACGTTCGTCGGAACGATCGGACTGTTCCTCACGCTGCTCTTCCTGTTCATCCGCTTCCTGCCGATGATCTCGATGTTCGAGATGCGAACCCTGGTCCCCGCGGCCGAAGTCAAGGAGGAACACTGAGATGCAATCGGTTGTTCCGGTCCACGGCGTGATGGCCGAATTCGACAATCCAAGCGAGTTCGTCGCCGCGATCCACGCGGTGAAGGAAGCGGGCTACGAGGGCTTCGATGCCTACAGCCCGATGCCGGTAGAGGAAGCCGCCGAGGCGATGGGGCTGCACGGCAGCCGCCTGCCTCTGATAGTTCTGTGCGGCGGCATCACCGGGTTCTGTTTCGGCTACGCGCTGGCCTACTGGACCGGCGTCATCAACTACCCGCTCAACATCGGCGGCCGCCCGCTGCACAGTTGGCCGGCGTACATCCCGGTGCTGTTCGAGTGCACCGTGCTGTTCGCCGCGCTGACCGCGGTGTTCGGCATGCTCGGCCTCAACGGCCTGCCACAGCACTACCATCCGGTCTTCAACGTAGAACGCTTCGCGCTGGCGTCGAAGAACCGCTTCTTCGTCTGCATCGAAGCGACCGACCCGAAGTTCGAGCTCGAGGACACCAAGCGTTTCCTCCAGAGCCTGACGCCGGTCGCGGTTTCGGAGGTCGAGTCGTGAACCTCTCCTCGTGTCGCCGTCCAGGCACGCAGCCGCAGGCAGACTCGGCGAGCCGCGCCGGCCTCGGAGCGCGAGCGGTGTTGGTCGCCGCCGCCGCCGTGGTCTGCATGACTTCGGCCTGTCGCCAGGACATGCACAACCAGGCCAAGTACCGTCCGATGCGCGAGACACCGTTCTTCGCCGACCACCGCAGCGCGCGCCCGCTCGTCGCCGGCACGATCGCCCGCGGCAAGCTCGGCGAAGACAAGCTGCTGACCACCGGTCGCGACGGCGACAAGTTCAGCTCGATTTTTCCGTTCCCGATCACCGCCGACCTCGTGGCCAGAGGGCGCGAACGCTTCAACATCTATTGCTCGCCGTGTCACGGACGTACCGGCGAAGGACGCGGCATGGTCGTCCAGCGCGGCTACAAGCAGCCGCCTTCGTTCCACGACGCGCGCCTGCGCGATCTCGGCCCCGGGTACTTCTTCAACGTCATCACCAACGGGTTCGGAGTGATGCCGGGCTACGCCGTACAGGTACCGGCCACCGATCGGTGGGCGATCACCTCCTACATCCGCGCGCTGCAACTGAGCAGGAACGCGAGCGTGGACGACCTGACCTCGGAAGAAAAATCCCGACTGACCAAGGAGAGCAGCGGTGGCTGAGTCGAAGTTCTTCGAATCCGACTTCGAACTGGCTGCGGACCACGTCCTGCGGCGCTGGCAGCGCCCGGCCCTCGGCATCGGCGGGCTCGCGCTCGGCGCGAGTCTGCTCGGCGCGATCGTGTGGCCGACCCAGTTCTACCAGGCTTGGCTGGTCGCGTTCCTGTACTGGCTGGGGCTGGCGCTGGGGTCGATGGCGATCCTGGTGCTGCAGAACATCACCGGCGGACGCTGGGGCGCGACCATCCGCCGGCCGCTCGAGGCCGCTGCCGGCACGGTGCCGATGATGGCGCTGGCCTTCGTTCCGATCGTCGTCGGACTTCCCGTCCTCTACGAATGGGCACGCCCTGACGTGGTTGCCCACGACCACATCCTCCAGATGAAGGCTTTCTATCTGAACAAGCCCTTCTTCCTGGGCCGCGCCGCGTTCTATTTCCTGGTCTGGTCGGCGCTCTCGCGCCAGCTCATACGCTGGTCCACCGAGCAGGACGAAGAAGGCCACTCGGAAAGGCGCGCTGGCCGCGTGCACTCGGCGAGCCTCGCCGGGCTCATTCTCTACGTCCTGACGATCACGTTCGCGGCGATCGACTGGGGCATGTCGCTCACCCCGCACTGGTTTTCGCACATCTACGGACTGGTGTTCGGGATCGGTCAGGTGCTGACGGCAATGACGCTGATGATCATGGTGACCGCCATGACCGCCGATCGCCGCCCGATGTCGAAGGTGGCCACACCCGAGCGCTTCCACGATCTGGGCAAACTGCTCTTCGCCTTCGTGATGGTGTGGGGCTACTTCAACCTCTCGCAGTTCCTGATCATCTGGTCCGCCGACCTGCCCGAAGAAGTGCCGTGGTACCTCGACCGCATCACCGGCGGCTGGCAGGTACTGATGATCGTGCTGGTGCTGGTACATTTCCTCCTGCCGTTCGGCCTGCTGCTTTCGCGCTCGTTCAAGCGCAACCCGAAAACGCTGGTGCGCGTCGCCGCGCTGTTGCTGGTAGCGCGTTACCTGGACCTGTACTGGTGGATCACCCCGGTCTTTTCCCCGGGACATTTCACTATGGACCCGATGCACGTGGTGACACTGATGGGCATCGGCGGCGTCTGGCTGTGGGCTTTCCTCACCAATCTCGCGCGGCGCCCGCTGCTGGCCTTCAACGATCCGGTGGTTGCTTTGGAGCTCGAGAAGGCATGAGCGCTCACGATCCTTCGCATCAGTCCGGTGGCGGCGTCCGCTTCGATACCCGGGACCTGCAGACGCGTCCGATCTATCTGGCCGGACTCGCGCTTGCCGTGGCGGCCGCCGTCTTCATCGTGATCGCGTGGTGGTACTACCAGGCATTGGCCAGACGCGAAGCTGCCAGGAGCCCGGTGGTCAGTCCGCTCTCGGCCGAATTCGCGCGCAAGCAGCCGCCTGAGCCGCGGCTGCAGTCCGATGCGCGCGGAGACCTGCTGGCGATGTACGCGGCCGAAAACAAAGAACTCACCAAGCTCGCATGGGTGGACCAGGCCAAGGGCACGGTTCAGATCCCGATCGATCGCGCGATGGCGCTGCTGATTACCAAGGGACTCGCGGCGCGACCCGGAACGACCCCGGTGTGGCTGCCAAAGCCCAGCGGCATCGACCCCCTGGTGGCCGGCGCCGACTCCGGGCCGCACCACGCGGCTGGAGAGGGCGACACCGGCGGCGCGATCGACGCGGGTCACGCGGGTAAAGAATGATGCGCCGGCCCTACTTCATCGCAGTCGCAGTCGCGCTGCTGGTGGCGGCGGTGGCTGGCAGCGCCGCCGCGCTGCCAGGCCTCGGCCAGGCCATGGCGCCTGGTCAGGAGCAGCAACGCGCCGGCGACGCGCTGGCCCCTTTGCAGAACGTCGGCATCACGCAGCGGCTGGGCGAGTCGGTTCCGATGGATCTGGTCTTCCACGACGAGAGCGGCAAGGAAGTGCGCCTCGGCGACCTCTTCGGTGGAAAGAAGCCGATCGTCATGGTGATGACCTACTACGAGTGCCCGATGCTTTGCACGGTGGTGCTCAACGGCATGGTCAAGGCCTTCAGGCCGATAAACCTGAACGTCGGCGAAGATTTCGACGTCATCGCGGTCAGCTTCAACCCCAAGGACACTCCCGAGCTGGCCACCACCAAGAAGGAAAACTACCTGAAGAGTTACGGCCGAGACGGCGCGGCTGCAGGCTGGCATTTTCTCACCGGGCAGGAGCCGGCGATCCACGCCATTACCGACGCGGTCGGCTTCGCCTATCGGTATATTCCGGAGACCGGCGAGTTCGCCCACGCCGCCGGCATCATGGTGCTGACGCCGCAGGGTCGCATCTCGCACTACTTCTACGGAATCGAGTACTCCTCGCGTGATCTGCGCCTGGCGCTCGTCGAAGCCGCCGGCGGCAAGATCGGCAACCTCGTCGACGAGATGATGCTCTACTGCTTCCGTTACGACCCGACCGCCGGGAAATACAGCGCAGCGGCACTGTCCATCGTGCGCCTCGGCGGCATAGTGACGATCCTCGCGCTAGCCGGCTTCATCGGAGCCTCTCGGATACGCGAGATGCGCACCGCTCGAGCCAGGAGCTGACCGAATGCTGCTGTCCCTGTTCCTGTTTCCACCGCAGGCCTCCACCAACGCCCCAGAGGTGGACGCGCTGTACCTGTTCCTGGTCGCGCTATGCGGGCTGACGGCACTGGGCGTCATCACGGCGATGACGTTCTTCGCGATCCGCTACCGGCGCACGCCTGAGAACGTGGTCGGCCACGACATCCACGGCTCGACGGCCCTGGAGATCTTCTGGACCGCCATCCCGTTTCTCATCTTGATGTTCGTGTTCGCGTGGGGCGCCAGTCTCTACTTCAAGCTGTCGCGCCCGCCTGAGGACGCGATGGAAGTCTTCGTGGTCGGGCGCCAGTGGATGTGGAAGATCCAGCACATGGAAGGCCGGCGCGAAATCAACGCGCTGCACGTTCCGGTGGGCAGGCCGATCAAGCTGACGATGACCTCTGAGGACGTTATCCACTCCTTCTACATTCCGGCCTTCCGCGTCAAAGCCGACGTGGTTCCCGGCCGTTACACCACGCTGTGGTTCCAGCCCACGAAGCCCGGCGAGTACCACCTCTTCTGTGCCGAGTACTGCGGTACCGAACACTCTCGCATGGGCGGCAGCGTGATAGTCATGCAGCCGGCCGAGTACGAAGCCTGGCTCGCCGGAACTCAGACCGCCGGCGGCGGCACCCCGAGTTCGGGCCTGACGCCGGTACAACTGGGCCGCAAGCTCTTCGTCGAGAAAGCCTGCGCCACCTGCCATCTGAACACGCCCGGCGGCGTCGGCCCGGTGCTGGTCGGCATCTATGGACGCCAGGTCGAACTCGCCACCGGAGCCACCGTCAAAGTGGATGAAGCCTACGTCCGCGAGTCGATCCTGACGCCGATGGCAAAAGTCGTGAAAGGATTCCCGCCGGCGATGCCGACATTCGGCGGACAACTTACCGAAGAGCAGGTGATGTCGCTGATCGCGTACGTGAAGTCGCTCAGTGACGGCGGCGACGCCGCGGCACCTGCGCCCCATTCCGGCGCGGCCCCTGCGGCACCGACCGCCCCCGGCGCGCCGGCGAACTGAGGCCCGAAAGCATGCAAACTAGCGAAGCAAAGAAGGTCAACTACCTCAGCGCCCAACATACTGTGGCGAGCTGGCTGCTGACCATCGACCACAAACGTATCGCCATTCTGTACCTGGTCTCGATCACGGTGATGTTCCTGATCGGAGGCTTGATGGCAGCGGCGATCCGCGCCGAACTGCTGACGCCGGCCGGCGACCTGATGGGCTCGGACACCTACAACAAGGCCTTCACGTTGCACGGCATCGTGATGGTCTTCTTCTTCCTGATCCCGTCGATCCCGGCCACGCTCGGCAACTTCCTGGTGCCGCTGATGATCGGCGCCAAGGACCTGGCGTTCCCGCGCATCAATCTGCTCAGCTGGTACATCTACATGGTCGGCGCCACGATCGGCATCGTCGCGACCGTGACCGGCGGGCTGGACACCGGCTGGACCCTGTACACGCCCTACAGCACCGCCTACGCGACGACCAACGTCGTGATGCCCGCCATCGGTCTGTTCATCACCGGGTTCTCGTCGATCCTGACCGGCCTCAACTTCATAGTCACCATCCACAAGATGCGCGCGCCGGGCATGACGTGGTTCCGGTTGCCGCTGTTCATCTGGGCGCAGTACGCCACCAGCATCGTGATGATCCTGGCCACGCCGGTGATCGCGATCACCGTGCTCATGGTGGCCATCGATCGAGGCCTCGGTCTGGGCATCTTCGACCCCAAGGCCGGTGGCGACCCGGTGCTGTTCCAGCATCTGTTCTGGTTCTACTCGCACCCGGCCGTCTACATCATGATCCTGCCGGCGATGGGCGTGATCAGCGAAGTGATCCCGTGCTTCTCCAAGAAGCGGATCTTCGGCTACAACTTCATCGCCGCCTCGTCGCTCTCGATCGCGATCATCGGCTTCTTCGTCTGGGGCCATCACCTCTTCACGACTCCGCAGTCGATGTACGCGGCGATGGCCTTCTCGATCATCACCTTCGCGGTCGCCGTGCCGTCGGCGGTCAAGACCTTCAACTGGACCGCGACGATGTACCGGGGGTCGGTCTCCTTCGAGGCCCCGATGATCTACGCGTTCGGATTCATGGGGCTGTTCCTGGTCGGCGGGCTG
Source organism: Deltaproteobacteria bacterium (assembly GCA_016218925.1). Lineage (GTDB taxonomy): Bacteria > Desulfobacterota > Binatia > UBA1149 > CAITLU01 > CAITLU01. The sequence continues at coordinate 43,901 of JACRCR010000080.1, forward strand.
ACGGGCCTCTTCCTGGGCGCCTTGGGTCTGGATCTGCACGTCCACGACACCTACTTCGTGGTCGCACACTTCCACTACATCATGGTGGGCGGCGCGATCATGGCGTACATGGCGGGCCTGCACTTCTGGTGGCCGAAGATGACCGGGAGAATGTATCCCGAGGGTCCCGCCAAGGCCGCCGCGCTGCTGATCTTCGTCGGCTTCAACCTGACCTTCTTCCCGCAGTTCCTCGCCGGTTACGCCGGCATGCCGCGGCGCTATCACTACTACCCGCCGGAATTCCAGATCTTCAACGTGCTGTCGACCGCAGGTTCTTCGATCCTGGCGCTCGGGTACCTGCTGCCGCTCGGCTACCTGCTGTGGTCGCTGCGCTACGGTCGCGCGGCCGGCCGCAATCCGTGGGGCGCGACCGGGCTCGAGTGGATGATCGATTCGCCGCCGTCACCTCATAACTTCGACGAAACCCCGGTCGTGACCTGGGAACCATACGACTACCCCGACGCGCACCGCCGCACCGCGGAGCACGCAGCCTCGGAGGCCGCCCGTGTCTGAAATCGCCTCGCGTCTCCAGCACCACTTCGCCAACGAGGAGCAGCAGTACGACGCTGCCACCTTCGGGATGTGGGTGTTCCTCGTCACCGAGATCATGTTCTTCGGTGGCCTGCTGACGGCCTACGTGGTCTACCGCACCGCCTACCCGGAAGTGTTCGCCACGGCGAGCCATCACCTGAACGTCTATCTCGGCACCTTCAACACCATCGTACTGATCGGCAGCTCGCTCACCATGGCGATGGCAGTGCACTCGGCCCGCCTGAACCAGCGCCAGAAGCTGGCCGTCTATCTGATCCTGACGATGATCCTGGGATCGGTGTTCCTCGGCGTGAAGGCCTACGAGTACACGCACAAGTGGCACGAAGGCCTGTTCCCCGGCAACTTCTTCTACGCCGGCCCCGACGCCGTTCATCAGCGGCTGTTCTTCTCGGTCTACTTCGCGCTGACGGGTCTTCACGCCACCCACATGATCATCGGCATCGGCATCATGCTGGTGATCCTGCGCATGAGCATGAAGGGAAGGTTCGACGAAACTTGGTACACCCCGGTCGAGATCACCGGCCTGTACTGGCACTTCGTAGACCTGGTGTGGATCTTCCTGTTCCCGCTGCTCTATCTCATCCAGCGTCACGGCTAGGAGCCCAGTCATGTCGAAGCACCGCTACGATCCCCAGGCCACGGTTCGGGCCTACATCATGGTCTTCGCCTGCCTGATGATCTTCACGGCCCTGACGGTTGCGGCAGCCTTCGTCGACCTCGGCGCGATGAACAACGCGGTCGCGATGGCCATCGCCGCGACCAAGGCGGTGCTGGTCGCGATGATCTTCATGCACCTGCGCGGTGGCTCGCCGCTGAACGTGCTGTGGATCAGCAGCGGCATCTTCGGCTTCGTGATCATGATCGCCTTCCCGCTGCTCGACCTGCTCAGCCGCAACATCCTCGGCATCCCGGGGAAGTAACCACGACGACCTGCGGCCGCGCCGCGGAAGGATCGAACGACCGGCGAGTTCTTCAGCCGACTGCGAGGATTCCGCGCAGCAATTCGACCAGGTGAGGCGGGGCCTTCTTCGGCGATCCGCAATCGAAAGGCGGCTGCGGATCGTACTCGATGGCGAGCTGGATGGTCTTGGCGAAATCGTCGCCGGCCTCGATCGCGGCCAGCGTCAACGCCATGTCGATGCCGGCCGAGACTCCGGCGCCGGTGATCACCTTGCCGCGGCGAACCACCCGCTCCTCGGTGTAGTGGGCCCCGAAAGCTTCGAGCTTGTCCGCGCTCGCCCAGTGCGTGGTCGCGTCGAGTCCGCGCAAGATTCCGGCAGCACCTAGAATCAGCGCGCCGGTACACACGGAGGTCGTCCACTTGGTGGTCTGGTGAACGCGCCGCACCCAATCGACGATTTCAGTGTCGGCCGCCGCCGCTTCGTCGCCGGGGCCGCCCGGGATCAGCAGGATGTCGGGCGCGGTTGCTTCGGCGATGGACGCCTGCGCCAGCACCGTGAGCATCCCGGTGTCGGTCGTCACCGGTCCCGCCTGCTTGGCAACGAAACGCAGCCGCGCGCCGGGAATGCGCGACAGGATCTCGTAGGGCCCCATGCAGTCGAGAGCCGTGAAACGGTCATACAAGAGAACGTTGATCTCCATCACACTTCTCCGTCAGCGCGGCCGCGCGCCCTTGGCGCTGCCATCGGCGGCGTGCTTGGCGCTGCCATCGGCGGAAGGCTCATCGGCGCTGCCATCGGCGGCGTGCTTGGCGCCCGCTTTGCTCTCCATGGTTTCGAGCTGGCTGCGAAACTTTTCGCAAGGATCGTCGTCGTTCGCGCGAGGCGTGAACCAGACGTAGTCGAACGGCAGCACCTCGGCTCGCAGCGCGTCGGCATAGTCAGCGGGTTCGTCTCCGCCAGGCAGTGCTTCGATGAATCCGAGCGATCGAACCGACGCCGATGGGTCGAGTTCATGCAGCACCATCGGCACCGCGTAGTCGGCCCGCGAGTGGCCGAATCCCGCCACCAGCACCGCGCCCTCGCCGGCGCCGCGGCCTGCCGCGAGCAGCGCCCGCGCCATCGCCACATCGCGACGCCGTTGCACGGTGATCATCGCCGCGATCATCGACTCGTGTGCGTACCCGCAGTGCGAGCCGACGATGTCGTCGGCCATGAGGTCGCGAAGCCGCCGCGGCAGCTCGAGGCGCAGCGCAGGATCCTCGCCCGCCGCGCTTTCGGCCGCCTTGAAGTCGGCGGCGGCAAGACGGGTGCGCGAAAGTCCCGCCGCGACGATCGGAAGGTGATGCGAAATCACCGTGGCGAACACCGGCCGGTAGATCGCAAAGGCCGGCCATCCGCTCTTGTCCCAATTGACCGCCGCGCCGAGTTGATCGACGCCCAAGGGAGAGACCTGCAGACTACGATCCACGTCGCTCTGTTTCTCGACATCGATCATCTCGAAGACCACCCGCGGCCGGCGCCCGCCGCGCGTGATGGCGTCGATCAGCCAGGCTTGCAGTCGGTGGTGGTCGACGTTGTCGTGCTGCTCGCCGAGCAGCACCAGATCGACCCTCGAGAAGGCGTCCAGCATCCCAGAAGGCGCGATGAAGCGCCCGCGGCGAACGTCGAAGAGACGCCCCGACAGCGGATGGTCGCGGGATAGCGGCGACTGGAACGGAGGCAGCGCGGGGAGCACTGAAGCCCCCGCCAGATCGTGGGCCTTGGTGCCCCACCATGGCGAAGCCGCCGCGGCGCCGGCCAGCCACAGCGATGCCGCCGCGATGACGGCGCCCTCCAGCAGCAACCTCGCAAGCAGCGACGGCGAAACGGCGGCGCACCCCGGCCGCGCGCCGCTGAAACTCCGGACACGCACGAGGCCGAGCCTCAGCGAACCCTTTCCAGGTACTGGCCGGTGGAGGTGTCGATGCGAACGCGCTCGCCCTCTTTGACGAAGGCCGGAACCGTGATCATCAGGCCGGTCTCCAGCTTGGCCGGCTTGGGACTACCCGAGGCAGTCGCTCCCTTCATCTCGGGCTGCGTTTCCACGACCGTCAGCTCGATCACGCCCGGAGGTTCGATCCCGATCGGGCGCCCCTCGTACATCTCCATCTCGATCTGGATACCATCCACCAGGTAGTAGACGTTGTCGCCGAGCGCTTCGGCATCGAGACCGATCTGATCGTAGGTCTCGGTGTTCATGAAGTGGAACGTGTCGCCCTCTTTGTAGAGGTACTGCATCATGTGCTGTTCGAGTTGCACGCGTTCGATGTTTTCGGTCGAACTGAAGCGCGCCTCGGTAGCGAGCCCGGACTTCAGGTTGCGCAGCTTGGCCTGAACAAAGGCACGAAGGTTCCCGGGGGTACGGTGCTGGAACTCGAGCACGCGATGCGGAGCCCCGTTGAACATGATCACGTTGCCGCGGCGAATGTCGCTGGCGTTCATGGCAGCTTTCTCCTCCTGAAGGTCACCGGACCGAAAGGGCCCGCGGAGCCAGCGACAATACACGAGCCACCCGCAGGCCCAAACAGCCCCGCGCAGCCGTGATCGACGCATCCCGGCGCCATCGGGGTCGCGCCGCAGCGCACTTTCGGGCCGGCGGCGCGCCGGGCGGCACGCGCCACCGACGCGCCGCGCTTGCCATTTTGCGCTGGAACCGGCTACGCAGGCGCTCCGATGACTCGCGCCAGGAAGACTCAGTGGCTCACCGCGATCGCCATGACCGCGCTGGCGGGTTGGATGCTGAAGATCTTCCTGCTCGACAGCTCGCCCCTGCCGCTTACCTTCTCGTACCCTCTGGACCTGGACCACCTTCGAACCGTTGCCGGAGAGCGCGACCTGCCCCTGCGCGTGAACACCGTGCGAATCGCCGACGGCGCCTTCCCCGAGTATGTGGTCGTGGCCGGCGGCGGCCGCGCCGGGGTTGCGGTGACGTGGCAGACTTTCCAGATCGTCTACGCCGACAAGACGGTCATCATCGACCCGGCCCACGACGAGGCCCGACACAAAGCCTTCAAGTTCGCCGGTCCCTACCATCAAGAGGGCTGGGACGCGATGCAGGCGGCGTTGGCCAAGGCGTCGCTGATCCTGGCCACCGCCGAGCAGTGGGATCATCTCGCGGGTGTGACGGCGTCACCGAATGTCGCCACGCTGCTTCCTCACCTGCTGCTCAACCACAAGCAACTCGACAACGCGACGCTGCTCGAGCAAGGCGGTCTCGGCGCCGAGATGCGCGGCAAGGTCCAGTCCCTCACCTACGAAGGCGCCCACGCGGTGGCTCCGGGCCTGGTGCTGCTACCGGCTCCCGGACACACGCAAGGTTCGCAGATGATCTACGTGCGGTTGCAAAGCGGCGCGGAGTTGCTCTTCGTAGGTGACGTCGTGTGGACCACGCTCAACCTGGATCGCCGTGCCAGCCACAGCCGACTGGTGGCCAACCTCTCGGGCGAGGACCGCGAACGCATGGCGGACCAGACCCGCGCGCTGGTCGACCTGCGCGAGCACGGCGCCGTACACCTGGTGATCGCCCACGACGGAGCGCAGACCGACAAGCTGATTGCGGCCGGCATCGTCGGCCGCGAGTTCGAGTAGACCGACAACCGGAGGAACACTGCAATGCCCCAAGCCGCGATCGAGCTCCTTCAGTTCCCGTTTTCGCACTTCAACGAGAAGGTGCGCTGGGCTCTGGACTTCAAAGGTCTCGCACACACGCGTACCAACTATCTCCCAGGTCCCCACGTCCCGCAGATCCGCCGGCTCACCGGCCAGAACGCGGTTCCGGTGCTGCGCATCGACGGCAAGGTCATCTTCGGCTCGGGGCGCATCATCGACGAACTCGAGCAGCGCTACCCTACCCCGCCGTTGTATCCGCAGGACCGCGCACTGCGTGACGAAGCGCTCGCGTTGCAGGCTCGCTTCGACAAGGAACTCGGTCCCGCCACGCGACGCCTCATCTTCGACGCCACCTTGGGTGAGCCCGCCTACGTGGCCGACATGTTCTCGACAGGTCACGCGCAGTGGAAGCGCACGATCTACCGCATTGCCTCACCGCTCACCGCCATCGTCATTCGCAAAGGCAACGGCGTCGATCCCGAGCGCGTGCGCAAGGCCGAAGACCTGGTGGCAAGTACGCTCGACTTTCTCGCCGAGCGCAGCGCCGCCACTGGCTATCTGGTCGGCGATACGTTCAGCGTAGCGGATCTCGCCGCCGTCGCGCTGCTCGGCCCGATCACCGACGTCCCGCATCCCGACATGAAGAAGCCGCGGCCGATGCCCGCGCGCGCCGAAGCACTGCTGGCGCGGTATGTCGGGCATCCTGCGGTGAGTTGGGCGCTGGAGATGTACCGGCAGCATCGGCCGTGAGGGAGAGGGGGGTCAAGTCGCGGCTTGCGATTTGCCCAGCTGATTCTCATCGTGAACGGCAATTTTCGACGAGTACTCGACACGTCGGTTCGGCTCGATCGCAGGCGGAGTTGGTCCAGCCGAAGAACGGGAGGGTATTCGTACGGTCTCGAGCCCGGTCTTGCGTGGTTGAGGCGAACGCCACCGCGGCATCCTCGAGCGCGGCCGTCTGGTCTCTGTGGGCGGCCCGCCCTTCAGAACTCGGCACCTCGGGCTTGACGATGCCACCGTCACTCGGGCATGAATCCAACCGGCAGGAATTTCTGGAACCCGCAGAAGGCATGGAACCGCCCGGGAGCTCGCAAGCCGCATCACTGAGCGCTAACAACGCCAAGATCACGTACAGAGCCATTCCGCGCTGTCAGGCGTGGCGCCAAGAGACCGGCGTCCGCGGCTCTCGGTGTCCCAAGAACGGAAGGTAACAAGAGATGAACGCAGATTTTGCGACGTGGAGTCATCTGGAGAAGCTCACTTGGCTGGACGTATTGCTTGCCCTCTCCGTGTTGGTCGTGGCGAGGCTCTTGTCGCTTCTTCTTCGCGGCCTGATCCGCCGCGTCGCAGAGAGCGCCTCGCCGCACCTGCGACTCTCGCTCCTGCGCGCGATGCCCGTCGTCCGTCTTCTGATCGGGGTTGCGGCGCTGATCGCCATCGTCCCGATCTTTGTCGAGCCCACGTTCACCAACGCCGTGGCGGTGGTTGCGAGCGTGGGTCTGGCGCTCGCTTTCGCGTTCAAGGACTACGGAAGCAGCCTGATTGCCGGGTTGCTAACCGTGCTGGAGAACACCTACCAGCCGGGGGACTGGATCGAGATGGGCGGGGTCTACGGAGAGGTCAAGTCGATCGAGCTGCGAGCGACGCGGATCGTCACGGCCGACGACACCGAGGTGATCGTTCCCAACTCACGGATGTGGTCGGGGAATGTCGCAAACGCCACCAGCGGACGTCGAAGCCTGCTATGTGTCGCGGAGTTCTACCTCCACCCCGACCACGACGGGTTCAGCGTGCGGGCGCAACTGGCGCAAGTCGCCGAGGTCAGCGCCTATCGGAAGGCAGACACGCCGGTTTCCGTCACCGTCTTGGAAAAACCTTGGGGAACAAAATACCGTCTGAAGGCTTACGTCAAAGAAAGCCGTGACCAGTTCATATTCATCACCGACCTGACGCTCCGAGGCCGACAATCGCTTCGGGACGCGGGTATCCGATTTACACAGATCCCCTACTCGGTTTCGGAACCCGCGTAGTCCGCAGCGGCAAGGCCGAGAACCGGCGCTGCTGATTCTCAACGCCAACGGGCGACTGCCGTGCGAGTTCCCGATACGTAGGCCGGGTTCGATCGGGGTTGTGGGATGTGGGAACCGGAGCAGCGGTCAAAACGAGCACGACACCGCGGATGCCGTCGCTTGGGCGCGTCGTGGTGCCAAAGCCGGCCACTGCCCGGCAAGGCTGATCGAGCCCGACACACGTGCCCACCCTCACGCCCCGCCCCACGCGTCGTGATCGACACCGATCTCGTTCTGTCGTCGTTGGTCTTTGGCGGCGGGACACGCGGTGCTTTGCGACAGCGCTGGCACAAAGGCCGCTGCGTCCCTCTCGTGTCGAACGTCACGGCGTCAGGACTCTTCCGCGTTCTGACCTATCCCAAGTTCAAACTCAGCCCTGACGAGCGAGAGGAGTTGCTGGCCGACTATCTGCCGTGGCGCACGACTGTAGATATCCCTGATCCACCACCGACTACTCCAACGTGTCGCGATCCCTCCAACCAGCCGTTCCTCGAACTCGCGCCCGGCAACGCGGACTCTCTTCTGGCGGGAGACGCCGACCTCCACGAGCTGGCAGGCCGGTCTCGCTGCCCCATCGTGCGCGCCGCCGTCTTTCTCGAAACCGTGCGCATTGCCTGAGATTGCCGGACACCCGCGCAACCCGCGCGATCGGGACCGTACGGAGTTGACCATATTGGTTAATTTGATCATATTACCCAAGAACTGGCGCGGCGCGAGTCTCGCCGAGGAGACCCTATGACAAGCCGAGCCGCCGCAGACTTGCCGGACATGGCCCGTGCCAGAAACTTTTCCGCCACTGACGCCAAGGCCAAACTCGGCGAGGTGATAGATCTGGTGGCGGCCGGCGGGGTCGCGACCATCACGCGGCGGGGCCGCCAGCGTTTCGCGCTGCTCCGCCTCGAGACTGTCGAAGCCCTGCTCACCATGGCCAGAGACCACGAACTCGACTTCCTCGGCAAGCGCTACGACGACCTCGTCGCGTGCATGCAGAGCGCGGAGTCTAAGGCGGCGGTCGATGCTTTGTTTACGGCGGACGCTCAACAAGTCGGCGCGGCTTCGACGCATGTCGCCGCCCCTAAGACCTGACCGTGGCCACGATCACGGCGCTGGCGGGAATCAATGGCGCCGGCAAGAGCAGTGTGACGGGGCACTACCTACGCTCCAAAGGTGGGGCCTACTTCAACCCTGACGAAGCCGCTCGCGCGTACCGCAAACAGGATCCTCACCTCACCCAGGAAGAGGCCAATAGCCGGGCCTGGCTCGACGGCAAGATCCTGCTCGAGGTCGCGATCCGCGACGATTTTGATCACGTCTTCGAGACCACTCTCGGCGGCGAAACAATTCCGCGTCTCCTTGGAGAGGCGGTCGCAGCCGGCCACCTGGTGCGCGTTGTCTTCGTCGGTCTGGAGTCGGCAGACAAGCACATCGAGCGAGTCCGAGCGCGCGTGGCACGCGGCGGCCACGACATCGCCGAGGACACGATCCGGAAAAGATATCGCAGCAGTCGCCTCCACCTCGTCCAGCTGCTTCCTGCGCTGGGCGAACTCGTCCTCTTCGACAACAGTCTGGACGCCGATCCCGCCTCCGGTCACCGTCCCTCTTTGAAGAGGCTTCTGCACATGAAAGGCGGCGTGATCCTCCACATCGAGCACGACCTCGGCGCGGCGCAAGGATGGGCCAAACCGATCCTCGCGGCAGCTATGGGGTTTCAGTCGCGCGCGTGATCAGAGCAACCAATCCTGCGCGTTGTCGGGCACCGTCTGGCCGAAGCGAACGCTCGCGACATGTACGGCCGGACGCCGGCAGGGTCGAGGACTGGCGCCACGCCTCGTCGGGTCGGCTGTTGTTTGCGTCCCGGGTTCTCCCTGATCGCGGCAATCGCTGCGGCAACCGAACGGGCAACGCATTTGTCAGTCGCGGTCGGGCCTCGGCGCAGGGCCATGAATCCGAAGGCTTTCTCAGGTCCGCGCGAGTTTGGATTCTGAGTTTTTCTCGAGCAGCGTACCAGCCTGCACGGCCGAACGCGCTATAGGCTGGCAAAGGTCGCTCCATACCAGTCCCGGAGGAGGCAGATGCAGATCCCTCGACCGCTTCAGCTCGCGATGTGGGCCGCCGCCGTGACGTCACTCCTGTGCACCGCCGCAGCGCGGGCCGAGCTGCACGCGCTGGGTCACGAGTTCCGGCCGACCGCGCAGGAACGAACGGGCACGAATCCGTGCACGACATCCGATGGCGTCACAGCCTCTCTGGCCTTTGTCTGCAATGAAGCCTATCCGGGGTCCGGCTGCGCCAACCGGGCCCTCGGAAAGCTGTTCGCAGAGTGGCGAACAGCCGAGGGGAACCTCGACTCAGGTCCGATTCTCATCGCCGAAGGCTACTACAGCTATCAGATCCCCTACTCGTGCTCCGGCGATGGCGCGATCATGCTGGTGCTCGATAGCAACGCGCGGGTCGTCGATCGCCAGGGCCTGCGGGGCGCCGCTTCGCCGGTCTGCACCGACGAGAGCTGCTTCGGCCCCTTCGGCGTCAGCGCACGCACCGGCGGCTTCCTCGTCGTCTGGCCACAGTATCACCGCGGCCTCGTGGGTCGTTTCTTCGACCAGGGCGGCGCGGCCATCTCCTCGACGTTTCTCGTCGACGGACCGCCGTCCGATGCGGCCCACCAGCAAAGAGGGCTGCTGCTGCCGGATGGTGATGTGCTGCTCGCGTGGAAAACAAGCGATCCGCCGGGTGTACGTGCCGGGATCGTGGGTAGCGACGGCTCGGTCGTACCGGCAATCCAGGTCAGTGAATTTCCCTACATCGACATTCTCTCGCCGCTCACGCTCGGTCTCGAAAGTGCCGATCGCGTTCTCATTGCGTGGGAGAACGAGCCGGAGCAGGCGGGCTGGGTGGCGCGCCGGGTGGTCACGGGCCACAACGTGCCGACGACCACGACGAGCACGACGTCTACGACGCTGGACTCGGGCACGGCGTTCGCGGCGGCAAGAGAGCTAGGGACTCCCGCGGTCGGCGACGACAGGTACTTGACGGACGCGCCCGGCCTCTTCGGCGATGGATCTGGGCACTGGTTCGCTGCGTGGCTCGATCACGTTCCGGTCGGCGACGCGGTCGAGCTCGGCGAGATGTGCTCCTCCTCGTCGGACGACGCGCGCCACTGGTCGGCGCCCCAGCCGTTCCACGCGGAAGACTATCCGGCGGCACTCGCATCGAGCGTCGCCGCAGATGACGGCGGTGTCGCGATTGCCGCCTGGGCCAGACACGATGGCGCAGCAGTTCTCTTCCGACGCTCGAGCGACGGCGGCCACAGCTGGACCCAGACAGGTTCGATCCATGTCGCCGAGGCCCCGGCGGAAGCGCAGAATCCTGTCTTCACCATCGCCAGCATCGCCGTCACGGCCGGTACGGACAGCACGTGGATCGCGGCGTGGACGGAATACATCGATGACCAGCGTCCCTGCGAGGAAAACGACGACGGCTGCATCGACTACACCGACGTTACCCTGCTCTGTGCGATCCTATATTCGGTTTCCACCGACGGCGGACTGACCTGGTCGGGCGCGCAGACGATCGCAGGCGGCATATGCTGGGGCGGAGGCGATCTGCAGATTGCCGCGGACGGCAACGGTACGTGGCTCAGCGTCTGGTCGGACTGGCGCGACGGCGGGGTGCATGGCGCGTACTCCTCGGACAACGGCGAACACTGGTCGTCACCGAAAACGCTGCTCTCAGGAATCGACCTCGCTTCTTCGTCGCTGTCGATTGCCGGTCGCGACGGTCACTGGCTGATGGCGTTCAGTCAGTGGCTTTTCGATTGGCCGACCGACCCGTTCGCGAACGAGTACGCGCGAGTCTTCGTGTCCCATTCGGCGGATCTGTCCGGCGACTGGAGCGCTCCGGCCGGGATCGCACCATGGCACGATCGCGTCGATGGAAAAGACCTGTACCCGTCAATGGCCGCCAGCGAGGATGGCTCATTTGGGCTCGCATGGTCCACATATTCGGCGGGCAGCGGACTGGACGCGGACATCGTCGCGGCCTTCTCCAGCGACTCGGGGCAAACGTGGAGCCGCGCGCACACGGTCGATACCGAGGCCAATGCCGATGCGCGCAACGACCTCAGCCCGCGCCTCGTTCGGGCCGGTGCCGCATGGGCAGTCCTCTGGCGCACGCTCGAGCCGTCGGGGCATCGGACGATCCGCTTCGCGCGCACGCGCGGCAACTGTGGCAACGGCGTGGTGGATTCCACCGAGCAGTGCGACGACGGTAACCTCGTCGAAGGGGACGGCTGCGACAGCACCTGCCTGGCGACGGGTTGCGGCAGCCAGATCGTCACCGGCGCAGAGGAATGCGATGACGGCAACACCGACGACACGGATGCGTGCATCTCGTGCGACGCTGCCTTCTGCGGTGACGGATTCACATGGAACGACGTCGAGGAATGCGACGACGCCAACGACATCGACACCGACGCCTGCCTCGACAACTGCAAGCGGGCCAGATGCGGCGACGGGGAGCTGCGGCCAGATGCGGAGAGCTGCGACGATGGCGACACTTCCGGCAACAACGACGATTGTCTGAACGATTGCGCGATCGCTCGCTGCGGCGACGGCTATCTCCATCTCGGCACGGATGAATGCGACGACGGCAACCTCGCCGGCGGTGACGGGTGCGACGGGAGTTGCAGGCTCGAAGCGGACTGCGGCTTCTTCACGAAATCGGGCCTGCGCGTCACGGCGTCCGACGCGCTCTTGGTCCTGAAGACGGCCGTGGGCCTCACGTCACTCTGCCCGATGCGCAGCTGCGACCGAGACCACGACGGAAGCGTCACCGCCGTCGACGCACTGTGGACATTGCGTTGCGCCGTCGGGATTTTCCCCGACGGATGCGTGCTGCCGAGCCGCCTGGTACTTCGAATGATCTCGAGCGAAAAGCTCGGCGCTCTGCAGGTGAATATGAGTTACATCGACGCGGCCGGTCACGTGGTTGCGAAGCGAGACGGAAAGCCCGCGTGCCAGGTGCTCGTTTCGTCGGTCTCGTCCGCACTGAACTGGATTCCGGACCAGGGCGAGCTGAGGCTGGGGATGATTTCGCTCGGCGGATTCCAGGGGCCGCTCGACCTTCTGACATGCCAGTACGACCCGGTTTCAGGACCGTCGCTGCACGATTTCCGCGTCACCGTCGTGGACGCGAGCGGGCTCGACACCAACGCCACCGAGCCGCCGCCGACAGTGACGCTGACGGCGGAGTGACGGGTCCGTGCCGCGGATCTCCCTCACCGCTCCAACTCCGTCATCTCCCCCGCGCGGCGAACGATGCTGTCGATCATGTCGCGAAAAATGAACGCGTGAAACGGCAGCATCGAATACCAATACAGCCGTCCCATGACGCCGTCCGGCAGGTGGTAAGCAGTCTGGATCAGCGTCTGTCCTTCGATCTTGAACTCGAGCCACGCCTTTCCGAAGACATTCATGTGCGCCATGAGCAGCAGTCTGTGGTCCGGCTGAAGATCGATCACCCGCCAGACGTCGACCAGATCGCCAACGCGCAACTCGTCCTCGGCGCGGCGCCCGATCGATGTTCCGAAGCCGCCGGCCAGCTTGTCGAGCAGGCCGCGAAGCTGCCACAAGACGTTGAAGCGAAACCAGCCCCGCTCTCCGCCGATCGACGTGACCGCGCGGAAGACGCGGCTTGCGGGAAGCTCGCCAAAACTCGTTCGCTTGACGTCGCGAAAGGTCGCCAGTGCGAGATCGTCACCGTCGTCCTCGAAGGAAACGCCCATCAGGCTCTCGGTCCAACGACTGCTCACCTCGTCCTGCTCGTGCGCGTGGACAGCGTCGGCAACCGCAGACTCGAGCGAAGCGTAGGAACCACCTCGCGCCGTCGCCCAGGATTCGTCCGCGCGCAACGCGTGACGATCGCTCCGCTCAGAACAAATGAGCGAAAGGAACTGACTCGAAAGGCCGCGCGACAAAGGAGTCGCCAGCAGCATCAGCCAAGCCGAAAGTCGCGGGAGTGAGACCGGTACCGAGACGGTCATCCGTTTCATGCCAAGCGCCCGACCCGTCGCTTGCACCATCTCGCGCACGCTGGCGGGAGCCGGACCGATGTCGGCGACGATGTCGCCTCGCACCGAAACCTCACTGGCCGCTACCAGATCGCTGAGCACATCGGCCAGCGCGATCCATCCGATCGGACGGTTCATCCAGCGCGGCACCAGCAGCACAGGAAACCGATCCACGAGGTGGACGATCACGTCGAAGAGCGCGCTACCTCGGCCGAGTACGAAGCCGGCCCTGAGCCACAGTGTCTGAATCTGCTGCGGGCGGGCCGCCAGGACCGAGCCGACATCGGCCACCGCCGAACCGGCCGCCGAGGCGTCCGAGGCCAGGCCCGGAGGAGGGCCCAGATAGACGATGCGGCGGACGCCAGCCTGAATGCAGGCATCGCGCAACCGCCGCGCGAATTCCGACAGCCGCCTGGACACGTCGCCATCCACTCCCAGCAAGCCGATCGGAAAGTAGGCGACCTCGATGTCTCGCACCGCGCGGCGCAGGGCCTCGTCATCCAGCGGATCACCGACGAAGACCTCGGCGATGCGGCCGGCCAGTTCGCGGATCCGGGTCGGATCCTTCACCAGTACCCTGAGGCATACGTCGGGCCGATCCAGAAAACGGCCAACCAGCATTCTTCCCAGATAGCCCGCCGGGCCGACGACCAGGATTTTCCTGGGTTCCGTCGTCACGACGTCGCCCCATCTTCGGGCCCGACGCGCGGCCACCAGGCAGCACCAACGCGTCGAGTCACATCAGGCGGGTGAGGCATGCGCACGATCACTAGCGCGTCGAACCGCATTCCGTCGGGCGCTCGGCGATCGACTTATCCAGAAAACCGCAAGGGCACAACTCTATGCACTTGCCGCAGCCCTCGCAGCGATCAAGGGCCAGCGCGAAGTAGGCTCCAGGCTGCGTCGCCGCAAGCCGCGTGAAGCCACCGACGTTGCAGTACATGGAGCAACGCTGGCAACCAAAGCACGAGCCGCACGAAAAACATCGCATCGCCTCGCGGGCGAAGTCGGCGTCATCGATCGTGTCGGCGATTTCACGCTCGGGTTGCTCCAGCCGCTCGCCGGCCGGCAGCTTGGCTATGACGAGCGGCGCCGATCCTTCGTAACAGTCGGCTTTGATCCGATCGCTTGAAATGCCCGCGGCAACGCTCGGCGCCGGCGGCGCGAGGCCACGCAACCGCGCGTGTACGGCTTCGGCCGCCGCGCGTCCGTGACCGAGCGCCAGACTTACCAGCCCGAGACCCAGCACGTCTCCACCTGCGAGCAGGTCGCGATCGATCCACGCATCGGGTGAAGCCGCCGACGCACCAAGCGATCGTTCGACGTTCTCCAAGCCGGTCCAATCGGGCTCCTGCGAAACCGCGGCGATCACCGAGTCCGCGCATATCTCGCGAAACGCGCCGGGAACCGGGACCGGGGACCTGCGTCCTCCCGCGTCCGGCGCGCCCAGCTGCATCGCCTGTACTCTTACCGCCCGCACGGCGGCGTCCTGATCGGAGCCGCTGCGCACTATCGCCACCGGCGCCGTCAGATACTCGATGACGACGCCTTCGACCAGCGCGTCGTCCACTTCGTCGGAGATCGCCGGCATCTCCTGGCGCGTTCGGCGATAGATCAGTGTCACTTCCGCCCCGGCGCGGCGCGCGGTACGCGCCGCATCGATCGCGGTGTTGCCGCCGCCGACAACGACCACGCGGCTTCCGAGGCTGACCGGGCGTCCGGAGTTCACCAGTTCGAGATACGCGGTCCCTCCCCACACTCCCGGCCCGCTTTCTCCGTCGATCTGCAGCAGGCGACCGCGCTGCGCGCCGATGCCGAGGAACACCACGGCGTGGCGTCGATGCAGTTCCTCGACGGAAACGTCGCTACCCACAGCGACGCCGAGTTCCAGGCGAATCCCGAGATCGAAGATCCGCTCTATCTCGGCATCCACGACGGCCGCGGGCAGGCGATACTCCGGAATCCCATAGGTGAGCATTCCGCCCGGCCGGTCGTGCTTTTCGTACACGGTCACCGGATACCCGCGCCGCGCCATCTGGTAGGCGAAACTCAGACCCGCGGGACCTGAGCCGACCACTCCGATGGACTCCGGGTGGCTGTGGTCGTTCTCGCGCGGCAACGAAACGCCACGCTCCAGAGACCAATCGCCGACGAAGCGCTCGAGCGCATTGATGCTCACCGGCCCGTCGTGATCCCCGCGGTTGCACGCCGACTCGCACGGATGTGGGCACACGCGGCCGGTCGTGGCCGGCATCGGATTGCGCGCAGCCAGGACGTTCCACGCGCCCAGGCGCGCTTCTTCCTCGCTCAGACCAAGCTTCTCGCGCTGGGCAAAGATGCCCAGCCATCCGCGAACGTCGCCGCCTGCGGGGCACCCGGCCTGACAAGGAGGCGCTTTGACGTGACGCTCCGGCCGCGTGACTTGCAGCCGGAATTCGTCCTCGTGGCCGACGCTCGGGTCGTGCGGCGCAGGCCGCGTGGGGTCGCCGGGCATGGGCTATGCTTCCTTACGTTGCGGACTTGCCGCTCCCGCACTGGCCGCCTCGCGCTGTTCGAGGCGACGCCTCAGCTCGACGACCTCGGCGCTGAGGCTTCGTACACGCGCGCCCATGCTGTGCAGGGTGTGGAACGCCAGGGTCGGATCCTCGCGTACCCGGCGCAGGAAGGTGCGCCGGTCGATCGTCAGGACGCGCGCCTGTCCGAGCGCGCGCACCGTGGCCGAGCGCCGCTCGTGATCCAGAATCGCCATCTCCCCGAAAGTGTCGCCGCGCTGCAGGATCGTGAGCTGCGCTTCACCACCGGCGTCTCCTCGCACAACCTGCACGCGGCCCACCTGGACGACGAACATGCAGTTGCCGACGTCGCCCTGCGCAACGATCGTTTCCCCGTCTTCGTAGAGTTTCCCCAAGCCGCTGATACTCACTGCGAACTCCCCGTCGCACTGGAACGTCCGACTTTCGGCAAATTTGCCGCAACCAGGTTGCCGAGCAGTCCGGCAAGAAAGCTCGGGTGGCAGCCACGCATCATGACGTCGTTGTATGGAGCACTACCGGAAAACACGTCCCACAGGATGCCGCTCAGCCGGCGCGCCGACGTCTTACTTTGCTGCTCCAGCGTCGTCATGCGCAGCAAGGCCCGGCGCGTGAAGCGGAACCGTTGGAAGAGGTGGCTCCCTTGAAAGACCGCTCTGCCGATCGCGTTGTCGCGGGTGATCGCACGGCAGGTTGGCGCGAAATAGTCGCGGAAGTTCTCTTCGCCGATGCCGTGAAGCACCGCGGTCAAGGCGGCCGCCTTCGCAGTGCGATACGAGGACCCGATGCCATCCTTGTAGAGACGGGTGACCCCGCAGTCGCCGATCATCACGAAACGATCGCCGAACGGCTGGGGATGCTGCCGGACGTTGATTCGCGGAAAGCAGTGGCAGACGTTGTCGGGAACCCGCCCGCCCGGAAAGCATTCGCGCACCTGCGGCGTGTTCAGGAACGCGTTGACGAGCGCTTCGTCTACGTCGTGCCCGAGCATGCACATCGTCACGTACTCGCCCTTGGGAATCAGTGCGGCGAACTCGAGGCGCGGCAAGTCGATGAGAAACACGTGCATCGAGTTCCCGAAGTACGCATCGACCACGTCGCTTCCGAGGTGAAACTCGCAGATGAACGTCGTCAACGTCTGTGCGCGCCGCGGTTGAGTCCCAGGCGGCGCGATCTGTCCGGCCAGAGCCGTATTGATACCGGCAGCGACGGCGACGAAATCGTAGCTGCCACCATCGCCCTCGGCGCAGGCTATCCGCGCCTCCGACGGCGAGAACTCCACTCCGGTCACCAGCCGCCGGCGCAGAGTCGCGCCGTGCTCGCACGCCAGTTCCTGCAGGAAGCGATCGAATCCGAGCAGCATCCGCGGCTCGGAGGAACGCGGGCCGTTGCCGCGATACACTGCCGCTATTCGTTGCTCCTGCAGCGGCGTCTCGATGCGGACCTGCCCCACGTCCATGTGCAACTGGTACGAATCGATGCCGCGCTGCACGGCGTCGAGAGGCAGGTTGACGCCTTCTGCCGCCAGGAGCTGCACCAGCGACTCGGAGACGATGCCGCCGCAGTGGTTGCAGCCCGCGGGTCCGCAATGGGTGAAAGGACGGGGCTCGAAGATGTCGACCTTCAGGTCGAGATCGACGAGGTGGGCGAGATTGAGCAGGAAGTACGAGAAGAACGACCCGGCGGGACCGCCGCCCACCACCGCCACACGGGCACCGTCCTCGAGAGTCAGCGGCGGCCGCCCAGCGCGCGCATCGGACGCTGCGGCCCTACCTGTGCGAAAGCTGATCATGACCAGGCCTAACCTCACACATGGAGCGAGACCAACACGACTGGTTCGTCGTCTTCCTTGCTGTCTTGTAGCGGCCCGGCCAGGATACCGCCATAGTGAACGGGCAAGATCTGCCGCGCATGGGACGCGCCATCAGGGGGACGGTCCCAGGAGCCGGGCGCGAGCCTCTCTTTAGCGAGGATATGACTCGATGATCCGCCTGCGGACGGGGTTCTCGCCGGGCGCGAAGCGTCTGCGCGCGATGTCGCTGGCTCTGGTGCTCAGCGGGAGCGTGGCGTTGATGCCGGCAAACGGCGCGGCCGCCGAGCATCTGAGTTCCGATGAGCCCGAAGCGTGGGCGATGTTCTACTTCACCTCCGTCACGCTGTTTTCGGGGCTTGGGACGCCGCGCCAGCGCGAACCGGGCTCCGTCGAAATGGCGCTCGAACTCGGCAACATTCCCCATCTCAGCACCGAGCAGCGCACGGTCGGCTTCGGGGGCACCAAGGTCGAGGACCTCAACAACTCTCCGCTCCTGGCGCGGCCCATCCTCACCGTCGGCCTGCCTTGGAGCCTCGCCCTGTCGCTGTCCTACGTCCCGCCGGTGAAGGTCTTCGGAGTGAGGCCGAACCTGCTGGCGATGGCGCTGGAGAGACCGCTGCTCATCCGCGGTCCCTGGACTGCCGGCGCGCGGCTGCACGGCCAGGTGGGATACACCAAGGGCTCGTTCACCTGCCCGAGCGGCGTCGCCGGGTTTCCTCCGGGGTCGGATGGGAATCCCTACGGCTGTGAGGCAACCTCCAACGACAAGGCGATACAGAACTACGTGGGGCTGGAACTGAGCGGGTCGTACCGCATCGACGCTCTCGGGGGTCTGGCTCCCTATCTCGCCGTCGGTGCCAACTATCTCGACACCGCCTTTCAGGTTCACGCCCAGACCTTCGGCGCACCCGACCGAACCAAGCTGTCGGCGGACACCTGGACATTCTCGCTCGGCGCCGGGTTCGCATATCCGTTCGGCGACAATGCCAGCGTCAGCCTCGGCGTGTTCTACACGCCTTTGTGGGTCACGCGCCCGCCCGAGACTTCGCAGGAGCCCGACTCACTGATCAACGCGCGCACCCAATTCACGTACCGGATCCACTGAGCGGATCAGGCTGCACACTTGTTCCGGGGCCGTGAGCCGTCGCGCTACCCATCGCGCCCGCGCGCCGCTACCGCGCGTGGCGGTACATCAGGTCGAGCAGTTCTTCGAGCATCGCGCCGCGCTGCGGGCCCTCCCCGGCCAGCGCCTGCGAGGCGCAGTGGCGCAGGTGGTTGCGCATCAGTTCGCGCGAGACCGCGCGCAGCGCCTCTTGCACCGAGGCGACCTGCACGACGATGTCGGCGCAGTAGCGTT
This sequence comes from Deltaproteobacteria bacterium, assembly GCA_016218925.1. Lineage (GTDB taxonomy): Bacteria > Desulfobacterota > Binatia > UBA1149 > CAITLU01 > CAITLU01. Next base: position 62,879 of record JACRCR010000080.1, read on the forward strand.
CATCTTCGACCATGCGCTGAAGGCCGCGGATCTGTCCTTCGATGCGTCGCAGCCTTTTCAGTGCCGCAGTCTTGATGGCAACGTCGACCGCGTGGGCTTTCCTCGGCGTGGTCTCGTCGGACTTCTTCTTGGTAGCCGCGACATGGGCCTCGTGGGGCGCCCCGCTCTCGACGACGCTCCGCTTTGTGCTGGTCCTGGCGCTCATCCCTTCGCCTCCGCCGCGCGAAACCGGCCGAGCCTCAAACTGTTGGAGACCACACTGAACGAGCTCAGCGCCATCGCCGCACTCGCCAGAATGGGGCTGAGCAGCAACCCCAGGCTCGGGTAGAGCACTCCTGCCGCGATCGGTATGCCGATGGCGTTGTAGGCGAAGGCCCAGAACAGGTTCTGGCGCATGACGCGCATCGTCCGGCGCGACAGCGCGATCGCGTCGGCCACGGCGGTAAGGTCCGCGCGCAGCAGCGTGATGTCGCCGGCTTCCAGCGCGACGTCGCTGCCGCTGCCCACCGCCATGCCCACATCGGCCTGGGCAAGCGCCGGAGCGTCGTTGATTCCGTCGCCGACCATCGCGACCACGCATCCTTCGTGTTGGAGCCGCCGTACCGCGTCGACCTTGCCGGCCGGCAAGACTTCGGCGACGACCTCGTCGATGCCGACCTCGCGCGCCACTGCGCCGGCGGTCACGCGATTGTCGCCGGTCAGCATCACCACTCGAAGTCCCATCGCGCGCAGGCGCGCGATCGCCGCCGGCGAAGTGGCGCGCACCGGGTCCGCGATTGCCAGCACCGCCTGCACCTGTCCGTCCACCACTACCGCGACGGCCGTGCGCGCGCTGGCCGCCACGCGCTCCATCGTCGCAGCCGCCCAGGCATCCCCCAGCCGATCCGCTGCGCGGTCTTCGCCAAGATCCGCTGCGCGATCCACTCCACGATTCGCTGCGCGATCTTCACCACGATCCGCTGCGCGATCCACTCTACGATCCGCTGCGCGATCTTCCGCGCGACTTGGGATGCCGGCGTCGGCCAGCAACGCTGCGTTGCCGACCGCCACGCGGCGGCCCGCAACACTGCCCGTCGCGCCTTTGCCGATCAGCGCTTCGAAGCCGGCGACGTCCTGAGGCGTCAGCTCCCGCTCCGCAGCATGATCGACAACCGCTCGCGCCACCGGATGCTCGGACTTGCTCTCGAGAGACGCCGCGAGCCCGAGTGCTTCGTTCTGGCTGACGCGCGCGTTCGGCGACATCGCGACTTCCACCACCGAAGGTCTGCCGCGCGTGATGGTGCCGGTCTTGTCGACCACTACCACGCCGACCGCGTAGGCTCGCTGCAACGCCTGGCCGCCTTTGATCAGCACTCCCAGTTGCGCGCCCTTGCCGGTGGCAACCATGACCGCGGTCGGCACCGCCAGCCCCATCGCGCAAGGACACGCGATGATCAGCACCGCCAGTGCCGCCGAAAACGCTCGCAGCGCACTTCCCTCGGCCAGCATCCCCCAAGCCGCCAGCGTCAGCAGCGACATCGCGATCACCGCCGGCACGAACACCGCACTGATGCGGTCGGCCAGATCCTGGATCGGCGCGCGCGATCCCTGGGCTTCGCGCATCAGCCGCACGATCTGACCGAGCACACTGCGGGCTCCGATGGCGGTGGCCTTGAAGCGAAACGCGCCGGTGCCGTTGATGGTGCCTCCGGCAACGTGATCTCCCGCGTCCTTCACCACCGGCATCGGCTCTCCGGTCAGCATCGACTCGTCGACTGCGCTAGTGCCATCCATCACCAGCCCATCGACTGCGATGCGCTCGCCGGGGCGCACCACGATGATGTCGCCGAGGCGCACGTCGCCGACCGGAAGGTCCTTCTCGCCGTCCTTCAGAACCACCCGCGCGGTCTTTCCCTGCAAATCCAGCAGCCCGCGCAGTGCCCGCGTGGTGCGGCCCTTGGCCCTGGCTTCCAGAGTGTTCCCGACCAGGACCAAGGCCAGGATCATGATCACGGCCTCGTAGTAGACATCCGGCGACACTCCGCGCGCCGTGAAGAAGTCCGGAACGATGGTCGCCGCCAGCGAGTACGCGAAGGCCGCCAGCGTGCCGGTGGCGATGAGCGTGTTCATGTCGGCGTCGCGCCGCCGCAGCGCCGCCCACGCGCGCTGGTAGAAGTGACGGCCGGCAAAGACCATCACCACCACCGACAGCGCCAGCAACGCAAACGACAGCAGACGTGGCGACGCCGCGTAGAGCGCGGGCGCCAAGCGACGCAGAGCCGGATCGAGCGTGTGCATCGACCAGCGCAGAAATGGATCGGCCATCTCGTGCGCCGGGTCGTGACCGCCAGACATCAGCGGCATCGACGCGACCATCGCCAACGCACCGGCGATCGACGCGAACACCGCCTTGCGCAGCAACACCCCGAACTCGGCCGCCTGCGCTCTCTCCTGGGTTTGCTGCGCCTCGACCGCCGAGACTCCGGGGTCGGGAAGCTCGGCCTGGTAGCCGGCCGCGCGGATCGTCTCGACCAGACCCTCAGCCGACGTCAGCGCCGGATCGAAGGCGACGTAGGCGTTCCTGGTCATCAGATTGACCGACGCGTTGGTGACTCCGGCCGCGCCGTCGAGCGCCTTCTGCACACGTGCCTGACATGACGCGCAACTCATGCCCGAAACCGGCAGCGTCACCTCAGCGATGGTGGCGGCGCGGGAACCCGCGAGCTTGCGCTCGGCCGCAGAGGCCGGGTCGCCCTCGATCTTCGCCGCGCCGACCGCGGCCGCACCGTCTGTAGCCATCGCCGACTCCTTCGGGGCCGCCGCACGGCGCATACCCCCCACCCCTATAGGCGCCGAACCCGCGGCCGTCAAGCCGCGCCGGCAGGCGTGCGCAGAATCGCGACGCGGCGAGCCGCCGAAACAACTACGAAGATGGGGAAAAAGAGCCGCGCGCGCCTCAGGCGCCGCGCAGCACCGAGCGCAGATAGTCGCGCTGCATGATCTGAATGTGCAGCGTCGAGATCTCCTTGGGGCAGACCGCCTCGCACTCGCCCTCGTTCGAGCATGCGCCGAAGCCTTCCTTCTGCATTTGGTCGACCATCCGCACCACCCGGCGATAGCGCTCGGGCTGGCCCTGCGGAAGGTAGGATAGCTGCCCGACCTTGGCGCTGACGAACAGCACCGCCGAAGCGTTCTTGCACGCAGCCACGCATGCGCCGCAGCCGATGCACGCGGCCGCGTCGAAAGCCTTCTCGGCGATCTCCTTGCCGATCAGCAACTGGTTGCCGTCGGGCGCCGCGCCGGTATTGGCCGAGATGTAGCCGCCGGCCGCGATCATGCGATCGAAGGCGCCGCGGTCCACGCACAAGTCTTTGAGAACCGGGAACGCCTTGGCACGGAACGGCTCGACCACCAGCGTGTCGCCGTCGGTGAAGGCACGCATGAAGAGCTGGCAGGCGGTCTTGCCGGTGCCGGGACCGTGCGGAACGCCGTTGACCACGCAGCCGCACGAGCCGCAGATGCCCTCACGGCAGTCGGAATCGAAAGCCACGGTATCCTCGCCCGCGGCTACGAGTTGCTCGTTCAAGACGTCGAGCATCTCGACGAAAGACATGTCGGCCACGACGTTGCCGACGGTGTAGTCCACCAGCCGTCCTTCCTTGTCGGGAGAAGGCTGACGCCACACGCGGACTTTGACGGTCATCGTGCTCATGGTCCGGACTTCCTCGATTCCTCGTCCTACTTGTAGTTACGCTGCTTGAGTTCGGCCGACTTGAACTCGAGCGGTTCCTTGTGCAACGCGGGCTCCTGGTCGCGCCCCTTGAACTCCCACGCTGCCACGTAGGCGTACTCGGCGTCGTTGCGCTGACACTCGCCGTCTTCGGTCTGGTACTCCTCGCGGAAGTGGCAGCCGCACGACTCCTCGCGGTCCAGAGCGTCGCGCACGAGCACGTCGGCGAATTCCATGTAGTCGTCGACCCGCAGCGCGTACTCGAGTTGCTTGTTGATGGTCTGACCCTCGCCCACCACGCGGACGTTCTTCTGGTACTCGCCGCGCAGCCCGGTCACCTCTTTGAGAGCCTGCTGCAGGCCGGCGCGGTTGCGCGCCATGCCAACGCGGTCCCACAACACGCGGCCGAGCGAGCGGTGGAGTTCCTTTACGCTCTTGCCGCCCTTGGAGGCGAGCAGGCCCTTGATGCGCTTGTCGACGGCGTCCTGGGCTTCCTTGAACGCGTCGTGGTCGGTCGTGACCGCTTCCAACCTGGTGCCGCCGATGTAGTTGCCGAGCGTGTACGGGATGACGAAGTAGCCGTCGCCCAGGCCCTGCATCAGCGCGCTGGCACCGAGGCGGTTGGCGCCGTGGTCGGAGAAGTTGGCCTCGCCCAGCACGAACAGCCCTTCGAGGTTGCTCATCAGGTTGTAGTCCACCCACAGGCCGCCCATCGCGTAGTGGATCGCCGGGTAGATCCGCATCGGCGCCTGGTAGGGGTTCTCGCCCGAGATGTGCTGGTACATGTCGAAGAGGTTGCCGTAGCGCTCGCGCACGACGTCTTCGCCCAGGCGCTTGATGGCATCGGCGAAGTCCAGATACACCGAGCGCCCGGTGGCGCCGACTCCGCGCCCTTCGTCGCACACCGCCTTGGCCGCGCGCGAAGCGACGTCGCGCGGAACCAGGTTTCCGAAGGCCGGATAACGGCGCTCCAGGTAGTAGTCGCGATCGCTCTCGGGAATGTCGCTGGCGTTTCGTTTGTCGCCGGTCTGCCTGGGAACCCACACGCGGCCGTCGTTGCGCAGGCTCTCGCTCATCAGCGTCAGCTTGCTCTGATGCGTACCGCTCTCGGGAATGCACGTGGGATGGATCTGCGCGAAGCTCGGGTTGCCGAAGTATGCCCCCCGGCGCGCGCAGCGCCACGCCGCCGTGACGTTGCAGTTGCCGGCGTTGGTCGACAGGTAGTAGGCGTTGCCGTAACCGCCGGTGCACAGCAGCACCGCGTCGGCCGCGTAGCGCTCGTACTCGCCGCTGATCAGGTTGCGGCAGAGCAGACCGCGCGCGCGGCCGCCCACCATCACCAGATCGAGCATCTCGCGGCGCGGCAGGACCTTGACGGTCCCTGCGTCCACCTGCCGCATCAGCGCGCTGTAGGCGCCGAGCAGCAGTTGCTGGCCGGTGGCGCCGCGAGCGTAGAAAGTTCGCGAAACCTGCGCGCCGCCGAACGAGCGGTTGTCGAGCAGACCGCCGTACTCGCGCGCGAACGGAACGCCCTGGGCCACGCACTGGTCGATGATGTCGACGCTGACCTGGGCGAGTCGGTAGACGTTGCCCTCACGGGCGCGGTAGTCGCCGCCTTTGACGGTGTCGTAGAACAGGCGGTAGATCGAGTCGCCGTCGTTCTTGTAGTTCTTCGCGCCGTTGATCCCGCCCTGCGCGGCAATGCTGTGCGAGCGGCGCGGACTATCCAGGATGGTCAGCGCCAGCACGTTGTAGCCGAGTTCACCGAGCGAGGCCGCAGCCGAGGCGCCGGCCAGCCCGGTACCGACCACTATCACGGTGTGTTTGCGGCGATTGGCCGGGGCGACCAGGTTGATGTGGTCCTTGTAGGTGTTCCACTTCGTTTCGATGGGCCCCGAGGGCACCTTGCCATCGAGAATCACGAGGCACCTCCACCCAGCAGCACGTAGAGCGGCACGGCCATGAAGCCGAGCGTCAGAACCACCGCCAATCCCTGGCCGAACCGGCGCAGCCCCGCGCTATGAGCGACGCCGAGAGACTCGAAGCCGCTGCCGAAGCCGTGCCATGCGTGAAAGCCCAGGATCGGCAACGCGATCAGATACCACGCCAGATTGATGGGGCTGTGAAAGACCTCGATCGTCAGCCGGTGAATGTCGCGCATCGAACCGTCGGGCGTCAGGTACCAGGGTCCGAACTTGAAAGTCACCAGGTGCAGCGGCACGAACACCAGCAGCACCAGGCCCGAGTAGATCATCGTCGAGGAGGCCAGGCTCTTGCGGCTCGGATCTCCGGCCGGGTCCTTGCGCTGGTAGGCGATCGGTCTGGCGCCCCAGTTCTTCAGCGTCACGACGATGCCGGTCACGAAGTGCCCGGCAAAGAACACCAGCAGTCCCAGCTCCGCCAGATAGATCAGCGGGTTGGTAATCAGCTTGTGGCTGTACTCGTTGTAGCCCTCCTTGCTGAAGGGGACGAGCAAGTTGGCCGACATATGGGCGATCAGGAAGCCGATCAGCAGCAGACCGGTCAATCCCATCAGCGCCTTGCGGCCGATGTCCGAACTGAGCAGAGCAAGAAGTCGCTTCATGGCGGGAGGCTCCGCGGACTTTCTAGGGAATCCGGGAAAAATGTCCAAGAGCAGAAGAAGCCGAGCCTTATGGAACCGCGCACGAGAGCTAATAGCCGACTCGAACGGCCGGGGCCTGCGCAAAGACTGCGGGCGATCTGCCGGCCCGTTTGGCCCTCACGAGAGCGGGGGCTATGCATGCGCTTCCACTACATCCACCGCCGGAGGCTCCATGGCGCGTCTTTCGAAACTCAGCCGCAGCGTTACGGGGAAGGTAGCACTGGTCACCGGTGCAGCATCGGGGATGGGGCGCGCCACCGCGCATCTGTTCGCCGACGAAGGCATGCACGTGATCGTCACCGACGTCGGCGCCGAACGGGTCGCCACGGTGGTCGGTGAAATCACCGCAGCCGGCGGCTCGGCGCGGGGCTGGGAGATGAACGTCACCGATGGCGACACCGTGCGGCGCGTCGTTGCCGAAGCGGCCGCCCATTTCGGCGGCCTCGACATTGTCATCAACAACGCCGGTGTCGTGCTTCCGACGCCGATTGAAGCGACCGACTTCGATGAGAATTGGGCGAGGTCCCTCGACGTGATGCTCACCGGACAGACGCGCGTGGTGCGGGCCGCCCTGCTCTTCCTGCGCAAGTCGACCAGCCCGCGCATCGTCAACATCGCCTCGACCGAGGGTTTCGGCGCAACCAAGTACGGTTCGGCCTACACAGCCTCGAAGCACGCAGTGATCGGCCTCACGCGCTCGCTCGCTGTCGAACTCGGAAGCGAAGGCATCACCGTCAACTGCATCGCACCAGGACCGATCCACACCGGCATGACGGCCGACATTCCCGACCAGGCCAAGGCTATCTTCGCGAAGCGGCGCACCGTGCTCGGTCGCTACGGCGAACCCGAAGAGGTCGCGCACGCCACACTGAACTTCTGTCTGCCGGCGATGACGTTCGTGACCGGAGCAGTGCTGGTGGTGGACGGCGGAGTGCTGGTGCGCAATGCGTAGCGCGCATCCGCTGCCCGAGGCTGCCGGAGCGACCGGGCGTTTCCTCGACCGGCGCGCTCTTCTATCCTCTGCCCCGATGCGACATGCGGGAATCGCTGGCCGCTCCATCACGATCGCGCTGCTGCTTACGGGAGCAGCGTGCCTCACAGGAGGCTGCAACGATGCTCAGTCGCCTACCGCAGCGCTCACGCAACTGACCGAGGCCAGGCGGCTGACGGGTTCTTTGCGCCTGTTGGTGAACAAGTCGGCGGATGCCGAGAAACGCGCGGTAATGGCCGAGACCGACGAAGCTTCCAAGGCGTCGGCAGACGAAGCATCGGCGGTTTCGCGCATGGCTTTGGAGCAGGTGGTCGCGCTCAGACCGATGCTGGAAAAGCTCCAGTTTCTCCCCGAACAGCGTCTCCTCTCGGAATTCGAGGACGCCTTCGAGCAGTCGCGCACGCTCGACGCGACGATCCTCGAACTGGCCGTCGAGAACACCAACCTGAAGGCGCAGCGTCTCTGCTTCGGTTCCGCCGCCGCGGCCGCCGCGGCCGTGCGGCGCGCGCTCGACGGCGCGGTCGCGTCGGCTCCTGCCGGCGCAAGCGAGCGCGCCCAACTGCTCGCGGCCCGGATCGAACTGGCCATCGACAAGATGCGTCTGCTCGAAGGTCCCCACATCGCCGAGCCCGACGACGCCGTCATGACGGCGCTCGAGACGCACATGAGCGCCTATGAAGAGGAAGTGCGGCGCCTGCTCGCCTCGCTGGAGTCCGCCGGCGCGGCGACTTCGCCCGAAAGCGCCGGCGCGGCGTTCGAACGTTTCGTGGCGGTGCACAAAGAGATCCTCGCGCTGTCGCGCCGCAACACCAACGTACGTTCGTTGGCACTGTCGCTCGGACAGAAGCGAAACCTCACCGCGGCGTGCGACGAAATTCTCGCTGCTCTGCAGGCCGCGCTCGAATCGCGAGGCTTTCGCGCCACGCGCTGAAGCGCGCCGTACACCAACCGCGACACGCGAACGCCGACAACGCCGAACAAGTGTTAGTCGGCGCGGACCGCGCGCGTCGCTGTGCACGAAGCTGCGCCGAGTCGGGACTCGGTGCGAGATTCTTGCGCCTCGTTGCGCGACTGCACGTTTACCCACGCGAGACAAAACACACGAAACACCGGCGTTTTTCGCGCTATCGCCGATACTACGACGGCACACGACTTGCTTGCCTACATGCCAGTAAACAAGCCCCCGATGCGGCGGTCGCGGGTTGCAGTACCAATCATGAGGCTCCCTTCGCCGGCTCCATGCCTCACCTGCGCATGCACGACGTGCACGGTCCGTAAAGCGAGGTCGACGTGACATCAGCATTCGAGCGCCTCGGCGCCCTGGACAGCTTCTTTCTAGACTGCGAGAGCGACACCAACCCGATGCACATCGGAGCGGTGTGCATCTTTGAAGCCGGTCGCGCCGGGAGTCGCCCGCTGTCGATCTCGCGCCTGCGCCGTCATGTTGAGTCACGACTCAACTCGATCCCGCGCTACCGCCAGTGCATCAAGCGCGTGCCCGTCGAAGGCCATCCGGTGTGGGTCGATGCCGAAAACTTCCGCATCGAAGACCACGTGCGGGCACTGGCGCTGCCGGCGCCGCAATCGTGCGCGCGTCTGGAGGAAACCGTCTCGTGGATCTTCTCTCAGCCTCTCACCCGCGTGCGTCCATTGTGGGAGATGTGGCTGATCGAGGGACTCGAAGACGGCGCCGTGGCGCTGGCGTGCAAGGTCCATCACTGCATGGCCGACGGACTCGGCGGAGCGTCGCTGATGTGTGCCATTCTCGGCACCGAGCCGTTCGCGGAGACCGGCACGGCCGAGCCATGGACACCGCGCCGCTGCCCCGGAGAGGTCGAGCTGATGGGATCGGCGATCGCCGCGCGCGTGCGTGGAGCGGCGTCGCTGGCCAGGCGAGCGAGCACTCAACTGGCCACGTCCCCGAGTGAGGTTCTCGACGAAGGAGCGCGCATGGGAACCGCGCTGCGCGCGCTGGCCGAGGCCGCGCTCAGTCCCTCCGTCGAGACGCCTTTCGATGGAGATCCCGGCGCCAGCCATCGGTTCCTGTGGTGGTCCGCTCCGATCGAAGAGATCAAGGGAATCGGCAGGCGACTCGGAGGAACGGTCAACGACGTCGCCCTCGCGCTGGTGAGCGAGGCCTTCGCGCAGACCACGACCGGGGTGCCGCGCGACGCCGCGCTGCGCGTGTTCTGTCCCGTCGCGGCCTCTCAGGCTGCCAGCTCGCAGACGCTCGGCAACCGCGTCGCGGGTATGCTGATCGATCTTCCGGTCGGAGAGCGCAGCATCCGCGCGCGCTGGAAGAGCGTGCTGGCAGCCACCCGCAAGGGCAAGGATTCGGGAGCGATCCAGGGGACGTTCCTGATCGAAGAGTTCGCCAACGCGGTCGCGCCGTCGCTGCTGTCGACGCTCGAACGAGCGTTTCGCAACGTCGGCGCGTTCAACCTCGTGGTCACCAACGTTCCGGGTCCGCCGATGCCGCTGTATCTGTTCGGCCACAAGATGGTCGGAGTGTTCCCGCTGGTGCCGCTGTTCGCCCACCAGAGCCTCGGCATCGCGATCTTCAGCTACGACGGGACTCTCTTCTGGGGTTTCCACGCCGATGCGACCCGCATCGACGCGGTACGCCAACTGCGCCACGCGCTGGCGGTGGCGCTGGAGCGTTTGTCGTTGCTGGCCGAGATTCCGCTTCCGCAAGACGCGCGCCGTCCGATTCCGCTGCGCGCCGATGCCAACGCCTGGCCGCAAGCAGCGCAGAAAGAGCCGGCAACGCGCCGGGCCGACGACGCTGCAGGGATGTCGGTCGCTTCCGCGGCTGTGTCGTAGGAGTGCCCGTGGAACATACGACCCGGGTGCGCCGGGCTCTCCTCGCGAGCTGCCTGGCGCTCGCCGCCGTCGCTTCGCCCCGCGCCGCGATCGCACAAAGCGTCGCGCAGGCGAAGTGCCGTGCCACCATGGCGCAGGCCACCAACAAGTACTTGAAGACGTTGCTCGGCAACATGACCAGGTGTCATGCCGAGCGCGACGGCGGTGCGATCGCCGCCGCCGTCGACTGCAGCGACCCCGTGGCGTCCGACCCGAAGGGCAAGCTCGTGGCCGCCAGACAAAAGGCATCTGCGGCAGTCGCCAAGACGTGCGAGGACACTGCCGGCAATCCGCTCGCCGGAATCCTGGCGGCCTACCCTCGCTGTCCCTCACCCGCGCAGACAGCCGACGACGGAGGCGCCACCGCCGGCATAGACAGCATCGACGAACTCGCCGCCTGTCTGCTCGATGTCGAGACCGGCTCTGCAACGCATCTCATCCGCGGCGTTATGGGGTCTCCCGAGGCGCTGCCGATCGCCGGCGCTGGCCTGAAGTGCCGCGCCGCGGTCGGCAAAGGGCTGGCCAGAGTCGTCGTGGCGATCGGCAAGGAAAGGGCCAAGTGCCAGAAGGCCGCCGACAGCGCCGGCGGCGCGCTGGACTACGACTGCGCCAACTCCGACCCGAACGGGAAGATCGCCGCAGGTCTCGCCGCGCTGCGAGCCTCGATCGTTCGCGCCTGCACGGTCGACGACGATGCGGGCCTCTCGATGAAGGCGGAACTCGACGCCCTCGACCTGTGCGGCGATCTTCCGTCGCAACTGACCGACTGCGTGGTCGATCGCGCCGCAGCCGGCTTCGGTGCCGGTCTGGTCGCCATCGCATACCGACTGCCCTCTACCTGTCGCGCCGGCAGCGCGCGCCGGATCGGCCACGCGGCGTACGGCGAGCAGCTTACCGACTCGAGCCTGAGCGCCGGCTCCAACGGCCTCGCCCACGGCATCGACCTCGCCGACGGCTTTCACGAGGCCGTCACGCTCGACTGTGACGACGACTGTGCGCACTGCAGCCTCGCGCTGGATCCGCGCAAGGGCCAGCCTGACTCGAATTGCCGCTGCGCCGGCAACCCCACCATCGCCTGCGACACGATCAACGGCGCCGACACCGACGACTGCGGCGCGATCAACAACCAGTGCCGTTGCTATCTCGGACCGCCACTTCCGGTGTCGGTGTCGAGCGCCCCGACCTGCGAACCGGTGCTGATCGTTTCCGACTACGACGGCACCGTCGACATCGGCACCGGACAATGGCAGCAGCACTCGCCGCTGGCCGCGTTGATCCATATCGGAGATTCCGTGGCCAAGCCGTGCCCCACCTGCGAGGGCGACGTGATCGCGAACGACGGCGTGCGCGACGGCACGTGCAACGGCGGAGCCAGGTCCGCGCAGCCCTGCGACGTCAACGGCGTTCATTCGACCTTCGGTGAGCTCAGTCACGACTGCCAGCCGGTTGCCGGCGCCAACATCAGCGGCTCGGGGCTGCTGCTCGACTTCACCTTCGATACCACGCGTTCGTCGATGGACTTCACGTTGCCGTGCGACTCACCTTCGACCGGATTGTGCCCGTGTCGCGTCTGTTCCGGCAATTCGAGCATCGGCTGCCATGACGACGCCATCTGCGCCGCCAACGGAGCCGGTGCGTGCAGCGGAACCGGCGGCGCCGGCGTGCATCCCAACGCATGCAATGGAGAAGTGTGCGGGGAGGACGGCCAATGCACCGATGGGC